>JBOGIQ010000151.1:0-13105 GCA_050742535.1 Vicinamibacterales bacterium
CCTCGTCGTAATCGCCGTGCTCGTCTGGGGTGCCGTAGGGGCCTCTGCCTGGTGGATCAAGGATGTGGTCTCGGGGCTACCCAGTCCGCGCGACGTCCGCGAGATCGCGGTCATGGCTCAGGCGACGACGCTCTACGACGTCCACGGCCGAACGGCGTTCACGATTTATAAGGAACAGCGAATTCCGATTTCGCTCGATCGCGTCTCGCCGCATCTGGTGCAGGCGATTCTGGCCGTCGAGGATCAGCGCTTCTACGAGCATGGCGGTCTCGATGTGGTCCGCATCGCCGGTGCGCTGGTCAGCAACGTCCGCGGACGCGCGACGCAGGGCGCCAGCACGCTCACACAGCAGCTCGCGCGGCAGAGCTTTCTGACCGCGAAAAAAACGTACGGCCGCAAGATGAAAGAGGCGATTGTGGCCGCCCGCATCGAGCGGGAATTCGACAAGCGCGAGATCCTGCAGCTGTACCTGAACAAGGTCTACTTCGGCGACGGGCTCTACGGCGCCGAGGCCGCGTCGCTCGGCTACTTCGGGAAGTCCGCTGCTGATCTGACGCTATCGGAAGCCGCGCTGCTTGCCGGGCTGGTCAAGTCTCCGTCTACCTACGCGCCGACGGTTGACCTCGATCGTGCTGTCTCGCGGCGGAAGGTCGTCCTGCAGGCGATGCACGATGCGCGCGTTATCGATCAGAAGGCTTATGAAGCGGCGCTGAAGGCGCCTGTCCAGTTGAGCGACGCGTTGCGCAGTCAGGAACCCTTCGGGCAGTACTTCAAGGAGGAAGTCCGCAAGCAGCTCGTCGAGCGGTTCGGATGGGAGCGCGTGTACGAAGGTGGATTGAAGGTTCACACGACGCTCGACCTCGAGCTGCAGAAGGCCGCCGAGACGGAGGTCGCCCGTGGCCTGCAGGAGATCGAGCAGCGGCAGCTGCGCCGCAACCGCAAGGCGCCGGCGTCCCCTGAACCACTCCAGGCAGCGCTTGTCGCGATGGACCCCGAAACCGGCGATGTGCGCGCGATGGTCGGCGGCCGCGACTTCAAGGAGAGTCGCTTCAACCGCGTGACACAGGCGAAGCGTCAGGCGGGCTCGGCCTTCAAGCCGTTTGTCTATGCCGCTGCACTGGAGAACGGATTCTCACCAGGGACCGTCCTCACCAATCTGGACGATCCGGTCTGGACTCCGCAGGGCAACTGGGTGCCTGAGGATGGCCATTCGGACGCCACCTCGATGACGATGAGAGCGGCGTTGAAGACGTCGAGCAATCGAGCCGCGGTGCGCATGCTGCAGGAAGTCGGAATCCCGACCGCGGTGACGTTCGCCGATCGCCTGGGAGTGGGGCCAGTGCCGGCCGTTCCATCGCTGGTCCTCGGATCGGGCGAGGTGACGCTGATGTCGATTACGGCCGCGTTTGCCGCCTTCGCGAACGGCGGGCTCGTGCCGGCAGCGTCGTTGATCACAAGGGTCGAAGATGTCGACGGTCAGGTGCTGTTCACGGCGCAGCCGAACACGCACCGGGCCGTCAGCGAATCGACCGCCTTCCTGATGTCGAACATGCTTGCCGACGTGGTCAATTCCGGCACCGCCTGGTCCGCCCGCCGCGTCGGGTTCTCGCTGCCGGCCGCCGGCAAGACCGGAACGACCAACGACTATCGCGACGCGTGGTTCATCGGCTACACGCCGAAGATCGTTGCCGGCGTCTGGGTCGGCTATGACATGCCGCGGACGATCATCGCCAACGGGTACGCCGCGGAGCTGGCAGTGCCGATCTGGGCGAAGTTTATGAAGACGGCAACTCGCACAGACGAGCCCGCGTGGTTCAGGCCTCCACCGGGACTGACGTCGGCGACGATTTGCCGGTTGAGCGGAGCGCTCGCGACGGACTCCTGCCGCAACGCCGTTGACGTAGACGACGAAGGGAATGTCGTCGGCGGGTCGATGGTGTACACGGAGTACTTCGTCCGCGGCACCGAGCCGCGCACCTTCTGCCCGATCCACGACGCCTACGAGGACAGGTCGTTTTGGCGGATTTTCACGGGCGGGCGCGATGAGCGACCGCACGTTCCCGCACGGGACGTCGTGGTTGAACGGCGCTCCGACGAACGGCGTTCCGACGAACGTCGTGCTGATGATCGCCCGGCATCAGCCGAAGCCGTGCAGCAGCCTCCTGGCGTAACAGGCGGTGTCCTCACGCAGCCGGAGCCGCAGGCCTCTCCGGCGCCCGAGCCGAAGAGGCGCGGGTTCTGGGGACGCATCTTCGGCCGGCGCCGCGACGATGCACCGAAGGCCGAGCCCCAACCGGCGCCGCGCCCGCAGCCTGCCGCGCCACGCAGCCGCTAGCAACACGGCACCCCTAAAGGGGCGCCCTACGGCCACACAGTAAACGTAGGGCAGGGCGCCCTTTCACGAAACGTAGGGCGCCCTTTCACGAAACGTAGGGCGCCCTTTCACGAAACGTAGGGCGCCCCTTTCACGAAACGTAGGGCGCCCCTTTAGGGGTGCCATACAGCACCAACTAGACTAGACACGTGACGGCGACCGTTCCGTCCCGTATCCGCGCCATCGAGCTGCCGCCGTTCGATCCGCTCAACCTGCGTGCGGCCGAATTGCGCGCGGCGGGACACGACGTGATCTCGCTGGGGCAGGCGCTGCCGTTCTACGGTCCGCCGCCCTCGGCCCTTGCGGCAGCCCGCGCGGCGTTGGCGACGCGCGAGGTCAACGTCTACTCGACCGACCCGGGGATGCCGGCATTACGCCGCGCACTGGCGGAGCGGCTGCGCGCCTTCGGCATTACGGCGTCTGTCGACGACATCATGATCACCGCCGGGGCGAACCACGCCTTCACGCTGGCGTTGACGACGATGGTCGATCCGGGCGACGAGGTGGTGCTGCCGGCGCCTTATTTCACGAACCATCAGATGGCCGTAGCCGCGCTCGGCGCGATTCCGATCGAAGCGCCGGTCAAGGATTGTGCGACGTTCTCCGTCCGGTGGAGCGACATCGAGCCGCACCTGGGCCGACGCACGCGGGCGGTCGTGCTGTGCACTCCGAGCAACCCGACCGGTGCCGTGCTCGATCCCGTTGAGGGACGCCGCATCGTCGGCGAGCTGGCCCGGCGCGACATCGTCGTCTTCAGCGACGAAACGTACATGCAGTTCGTCTACGGCGGCGATCACTGGAGCGCGGCGTCCGCGCCGGAATGGCGCCGGAACGTCGTGGTCGTCGGGACGTTTTCGAAGTCGTTTGGGATGATGGGGTGGCGCGCCGGATTCCTCGTTGCGGACGCGTCGGTGTGCGCCCAGGCGGTCAAGATCCAGGATGCGATGATCATCTGCGCACCGGTGATTTCGCAGATGGCCGCGCTCGGCGCCGTCGTGGAGGACTGGGATTATCCGAGGTCGTTCCATGCGGACCTGCTCGAGCGGCGTGCAGCGCTCGCCGGAGGCGTCAGGGCGATTCCGCACATGCACTGGACCCCGGCCAACGCGGCGTTTTTCGGATTCGTTCGCGTGGACGGCTGCCAGGACTCGACGGCGCTCGCGGAATCGGTGCTCGAGGAGGCGCACGTCGTGGCGCTTCCGGGTGCAGCCTTCGGGAAGAGCGGCGAGGGCCATCTCCGGCTGTCGTACGGCGCCGTTGGTACTGCGGCGGTGTCGGAGGCGATGCGGCGCCTCGCTGCATATTTCGAGCGCCGTCGGCCCGACTGACATGCCGTTCAGAGAAGTCATCGGCCACCGGCGTCTCGTCACCCTGCTGTCGCGCGCGATTGCCCAGGAGACGCTGCCTCAGTCGCTGCTGTTCGCCGGGCCGCGCGGCGTTGGCAAGCGGCGGACGGCGGTTGCCGTCGCCCAGACCATCAACTGTCAGGCGACGCTCGAAGCGCCGCCGCTGCCGCGTGACGCATGCGGCGAGTGCGCGTCGTGCCGGCGCATCGGGCGGGGCGTTCATCCGGACGTGCTCATCGTCGAACCGGGCGACCTCGGCTCCATCAAGATCGAGCAGGTGCGCGACGTCGTCGATCGCGCCGGCTACAGGCCGTTCGAGGGGCGGCGGCGGGCCGTGATCATCGACGACGCGGACGCGTTGGTGGACGCCGCGCAGAACGCGCTGTTGAAGACGCTGGAGGAGCCGCCGCAGGCGTCCATCTTCATCCTCGTGTCCGCGATGCCGGATGCGCTTCTGCCGACGGTGTTGTCGCGATGTCAGCGTCTCCGCTTCGGCGAGCTGTCTCCGGCCGAGATTACCGAAGCCTTGATGCGCGACCACGAATACGACGAAGCGGACGCACGTGCGGCGGCGGTTGAGGCGGACGGAAGCATCGGCCGCGCGCTCTCCGCGTTGTCGGCGGACGTCACCGAGGCGCGCGAGATGGCGCACCGCGTGCTCGAGCAGGCCGTGCGGCAGGCCGACCCGGGCAGGCGAATCGATCTGGCGAGAGAGGTCACCCCCTCAGGCGGCGGAAAGACCACCGGCGCGGAGCGCGAGCGGCTGGCCGCGTGCCTGCGCGCGCTCGCCTCGCTGCTGCGCGACATCGGCCTGGTTGGCGCGCAGGGGGAAGCCGCGGTTCTGGCCAACGCGGACCTCGCCCCGCAGCTGCGTGCGCTCGCCCGATCGTACGACAGCGATCGAACGGTTCGTGCGTATGCATCGGTGGACGAGGCGCTCGTCGCGCTCGAGCGCAACGTCAGCCCGAAGATCGTCGCCGATTGGCTCGTGCTGCAGCTGTGAGATGACCGGCGCGTGAAACCCCGCATCGCGATAACTGCCGGCGATCCCGCTGGCATCGGTCCCGAGATTGCTGCCAAGGCCGCGGCCGACGCCCGCGTCCTCTCCGTCTGCGAGCCCGTGATTTATGGTCCACGGTCCGTTCAGGGCTTTCCGCCCGGCGTCCTGTCGGCGGATGCGGGACGAGCGGCGTACGACGCTATCCGCGAGGCGGTTCGCGATGCACGAAGCGGAGGCGTGGCGGGCATCGCAACCGCGCCGGTCAACAAGCTCGCGCTTGCGGCCGCCGGGCTGCCATGGAAGGGTCACACGGATCTGCTGGCGCACCTGACCGGCAGCCCGCGCGTGGCGATGATGTTCTGGTCCGAGCCGCTGAAGGTCGTGCTGGCCACCGTGCACGTTCCGCTGGCGGAGGTGCCCCGGATGATCACGGCCGATCTGCTGCACGGCATCATCGACCTCACAGCCGGCGAGTTGCCCCGGTTCGGCGTGCCGGCGCCGCGGCTTGCCCTGGCGGGCCTCAATCCCCACGCCGGCGAATCCGGGCTTCTCGGGGACGAGGACGACCGCGTGCTGAAGCCGGCGGTCGAAGCAGCCAATCGTCGTGGCGTCACTATCGCGGGGCCCTATCCGGGCGATACGGTGTTCGTCCGCGCATCACGCGGCGAGTTCGACGCGGTGATCGCCTGCTACCACGACCAGGGGCTGATTCCGGTGAAGCTGCTGGCGTTTGGCGAGTCGGTGAACGTCACGCTCGGGCTGCCGATCATCCGCACCTCGGTCGATCACGGCACGGCATTCGACATCGCGGGCAAGGGCGTGGCCGATCCGTCGAGCATGATCGCCGCCACGCTGCTGGCCGCGCGCCTCGCTTCGGCCGGGCGTTAGTACAATCTCCCTGTGCTTGTACTGTTCGACGGCGGCTGCCCGATGTGCCGGAAAACGGTCCGGCGGCTGCATCGCTTCGACTGGCTGCACCGCCTGACGTTCGCCGACGCGACCGACGCGGCCCGCCGTGAGCGGCTCGCACCCGGTCTGACCGAAGCGGAAATCATGCGTGAGATGTACGTCGTCGAGCCGGGCGGTCGATACGGCGGCTTCGACGGGGTGCTCCGGATCGCACGCGCCGTACCGCTCCTGTGGCCTTTCTTCATCATCGCCAGCCTGCCAGGCCTCCGGCAAATCGGTCATGCGATCTACCGTCGCGTTGCGGCGAACCGCACGCGCCAGGGCCGCTGCACCGACGAGTTTTGCGTGCAGTGATGAAGACGGAGCGCGAGAGGGCGCAGCGGACCATCGCCGAAAACCGGAAGGCGCGGCACGACTACCACATCCTCGACACGTGGGAGGCGGGGATCGCGCTGCTCGGGACCGAGGTGAAATCCATTCGCGAGGGTCGCGTGAACCTGCGCGACAGCTACGCGCGCATCGAGAACGGCGAGGTGTGGATGATGAACGTCCACATCAGCCCCTACAGCCATCGCGGCTCCTCGGATCATGCAGAGATGCGGCAGCGAAAGCTCCTGCTGCGGCGGGATGAGATTCGCAAGATGGTGGGGCGCGTGGCCGAGAAAGGTCTGACGCTCGTCCCGCTCGAGCTCTATTTCAAGAACGGACGGGTCAAGGCGCTCGTGGCGTTGGCGAAGGGCAAGCAGGCCCATGACAAGCGGGAAACGATCCGGCGCAGAGAGGTCGAGCGTGAGACGCGCGCGGCGGTGAAGTCGCGCGCGAGATCGTGAAGTGAATGCTCCAGGCTATGCCGTTTGGCCGGCGACGCTCAAGAACTGAACCGTACCTGCGGCCGCGCTGAAGTCCCATTCGGCGAGGACGTGACCGCGCGTGACATCGGCGAGCACGAGGCGATTTCTGTCGGCCATGGTCATCACGAAGAGATCGGCCGTCAGATGCACGGCGTCGTGAAGCCAGAGACTGCCGGTTTCGAAAAGCGGTGTGACGTGCTGTGGCCCTTCGACACGCATCAGCCGTCCGCTGCAGCTGTCACAGAAGTACAGCAGGTCCTGCAGTGCGGCGAATCGGACGCCGTGGCACCCGATGAAGCCGGTCGCCAGCAGCTCGAAGCCACCTGACGCACTGACGTGAGCGATATCTCCCTGACCGAGAACGGAGACGAACGCACCTCCCTGTCCGTCCGGCGCCGCGCAATTCAGGTGACCCAATTGAGAGTCGTTCGGGATGTAGTGTTCGCGGAGCCACGTCGTGTCATCGAGCTGGTAGTTCGCGCCGTACCGATCCGACGGCAGCCGCCACCGTCTTACGACGGAACCGCGCGACGTATCGAACCACAGGATCGCGTCAGCGCCCGAACTCGACAGGAGACACACGGTATCGTCGACCGGGATCACGGTGTGCAATCCGCCGAACCACGGGTCAGCGAGGCAGCGGCCGCTGGCGGGGTCAGGATCGACGCCGTCTCCGTGATCATGCCGATCGAAGATCGCAACTCCATCGTCGAACGCGACGACGACCTTCGTTCCCATGACGGCCGCATGCACGACCTTGTGCGGGCTGCCGTAGTGCTGGAGCATGCGTCCGGCGGCGCCGCGCCGAGACAGCTCGATCCTGAAGACGCTCAACAACCCGAAATACGGCGCTCCGTGCGGAGGCAGCATGTCGAAGGGGCTGAGGCGTTCGAGGCGATCCGGCTTCGCCCACCGTTGGCGGAGATACTCACGGTCGCACTGCTCCCGTACCCAATGACGACTTGTGTGCGACACCAGGATGTCGAATACGCCCACGACGGGGGGAGTACCGCGACAGACAGGTTCGATCGGCGGAACCGTTTTCCGGGTGAGCAGAGCGCCGTCTCTCGCGATGAACTGCAGGGTGACGCCGAGCACCGTGAACCGCGACGGCCCCCGTTCGAACACATTCCGCAGCATCAGGTGCACGCGGATGCCCCCTGATTCGAGTCGCAGCTCGATCCTCGCGGATTGGGGCGCCACGAGCGAATGCTCCGGCGTCACGAAACCACGCCAATCTCCGTCGAGAACGCCAACGCCGATCGCGCCTTCCTCGACACGGACAGCCAGAACGACGAGTGGCTGGAGGTGAGCATTCGGTTCGATCGGGATATCAATCGGAAAGCTGACGGAGTAGCCCCACTGGGGTGGATCGCTCTCGAATTCAAGACTCTCGCCCGTGCGCTTCGCCGCATTGTGGATGTCGAGCGGCGCCCGGGATATCAATACGATCAGCGCGGGAGCGTTCGACGCCGACCAGCGGGTCACGTACTCGAGGGTCGACGACGCAGGGGGGAGCAGGCGTTGCGCTCCACCCAGGACCACATCAATTCTCCCGGAACGCGTTCGTGAGGGGGTAGCGACGGTCGCGACCGAAATTCCGGCTCGTGATCTTCACGCCGGGCGGTGCCTGGCGACGCTTGTACTCCGCGGCGTACAGCATCCGTGGCACGCGGACGACGGTCTCGCGCGCAAAACCGCGAGCGACGATCTCGGAGACGCTTCGCTCTTCCTCGACCAGCCCCGTCAGAATCGCGTCCAGCTCGTCGTACGGCGGCAGCGAGTCCTGATCCGTCTGGTTCGGCCGCAATTCCGCGGTCGGCGCTTTGGTGATGGACGACTCGGGGATCACGCGCCCGGCGGGTCCGCGGGCGTCGCCGGGACGGCAGTGATTGCGCCACCGCGACAGTGCGTAGACTTCCGTTTTGTAGACGTCCTTCAGCACAGAGTACCCGCCGCACATGTCGCCGTAGAGCGTCGAGTAGCCGACGGACATTTCCGACTTGTTGCCCGTGGTGACCAGCAGTGAGCCGAACTTGTTCGAGATGGCCATGAGGATCACGCCCCGGGCCCGGGCCTGGATGTTCTCTTCGGCCACGTCGCGCGGCCGTCCGGCGAAGATACCGGCCAGCGATTCTTCGAAAGCGGCGACCGGTGCTTCGATGGCAACGGTGTCGAGTGCAATCCCCAGCAGCCGCGCAGACTCCTCCGCGTCGTCCTGGCTAGCGGCGCTCGTGAAGCGGGACGGCAGCCTGACGCCGCGCACCGCATCCGGCCCGAGCGCGTCTACGGCGACGGCGACGGTCAGCGCCGAGTCGATGCCTCCGGACAGACCGAGGACAATGCCGGGAAATCCATTCTTGCGGACGTAGTCGCGGAGTCCAAGCATCATCGCGTGGTACACCGCCGCCAGACGTGGTTCCTCGGTAGCTGCGCCGTCTTCTTCACACCGGTAGACGCTGCCATTGGCCGTCCACTTGGTGAGCATCAGCGACTCGCGCCAGAACGTCGCCATCCGCGCGCGGGTACCGTCGGCGTTGACGACAAAAGACCCGCCGTCGAAGACCAGCTCGTCCTGGCCGCCAACCTGGTTGACGTAGGCCAGCGGCAGCCCCGCATCGGCCGCGCGGCGGACGGCATGATCGACACGGACGTGGAACTTGTCTACCTCGAAAGGCGATCCGTTCGGGACGAGCAGCAGCTGTGCACCGCGCGCGGCGAGATGGCGCGACACGGTTGGAAACCAGATGTCCTCGCAGATGGGCAGCCCGATGCGCACGCCGCGGAAATCCACCGGCTCCGGCAGCGGCCCGGACGTGAACACGCGCTTCTCGTCGAACACCCCATAGTTCGGCAGTTCGTGCTTGAAACGCAGCTCGACGTTCCCGTCCGCGACGAGCGCCACCGCGTTATGGACGCCATTCTCGCCTTTCCATGGCAGGCCGACTGCCAGCCCGGGACCGGCGCCCGCGCTCTCGCGTTGCAGCTCACCGAGCGCAGACCGGGCGGCCTCGACAAGCGCCGGCCGCAGGACGAGATCCTCCGGCGGGTATCCAACGAGGACCAGTTCGGGAAAGACGACGAGGTCGGCGTGCTGTGCCGCGGCCTCGTCGCGGATGCGACGAATGAGCGCGGCGTTGCCGCGGACGTCGCCCACCGTCGGGTTCACCTGGGCGCAGGCGATCGTCAGCGACATTCTCTAAATTGTTTCACAGCGGAAGCGGCTAGCGACGCTCGGTCAGTCGCATTCGAGCGGGCAGGCGCAGCGGCTCGAGCTTCGCGCTCAGGAAATAGACGCGTATGCCGGTGACGGCCGATCCCAGATTGGCGGTCACGCGGTGCTCGCCCGCGGAGCGGCACGGCACCGTCGCCAGCACGACGAACGCCTGATCCTGGAGGTGAGCGACGCACGCATCGCCGCCTGGCGACTTCACATCGAGAACCAGCTCGAGAGAGCGGCGGCCGTCATAAGTCTGCAGCGACGTGAACGGCGTGGCCACGTGATCCTGAGGAGTCTGCGGCGTGAAGACGAGCGCTCCTTCGGCGTCGCGCGCCAGCATCGCCTCTGGCTTCGAGCCATAGCCGATCCGCGAGGCGTCCTTCTCCAGGTCGGCATCCGTCCAGTCGATGGCGACCGGTCCGTTGGCTTGAGGCGTTTCCGCGGCGGTGGTCTGCTGCTCGGTATCCGAGGTGGCGCCGCGACACGATGTCATGAGGAGCACCACGGCGGGCACAATCAGAACTCGTTTCATTGCATCAATTCCCACTGAACAACGCTACCGGCGGACCCCAACCAGAAGAAAGCTCGGTTGGACCCAGAAGACGTCCTGCAGGGAGCCTGCGATCTCTTCCCAATTCCCGGTCAGCGCCGTCATCACGCCGACGACAGATGCGAAGGCGCCCAGTACCGTCGGATCAGGACAGAAGTCGTGCCACATGATCAACGCGCCGGGGCGCGTGACTGCGAGCGCTTTGCGCGTATCGCTGAGGACGACGTCGGCGGAGTGGCCTCCATCGATCAGCACGGAATCGAAAAAGTCCCGTGGATAGCCGCTCGTGTCCCACGTTCGGCTGTCGCAGTAGATCTGGCAGACACGATGGCCAAAGCCCGCTTCGCGATAGCGGCGGCCGATCAGCAGGCCGGCGTCGGTCTGATAGACCGGCCTGCCATTTGCGTGTTGCACCGGCACGGCGCCCTCAGGCACGTCATCGATCGCCGAGCTGTAGGCCGGCTTTCCTTCGATCAGCTCTCCCTCGAGGAGGTTGATCGTCCACACCGTGGCGTCGCATTCTTCCAGGCAGTAGCATGCCCCCGTTCCCGCCCAGGTGCCGAACTCGAGATGACGACGGGGCCGGACGCTTCGGTACAGGTAGCGGAGAATCGGCGCGTCATCGTTCTCCATCTTCCAGTCGAGAAAGGGCTTGTTTCGCGACGAGTGCGGATAGTCGAGCGGCGCCGATTGTCCTAGCCGCTCGTGCAGCGCCGACACATCGACGATGTCGAGCCGTTCCAAAACGCCGTGTGGTTCCGCGACAGGCTGCGGCGACGCTGCGATCACTCGACGCAGCTTCGCAAGATTGAGTCGGGGCGGGTCGCCGTCGGTGACCGTTCGCAGGCGCGCCGCCGCGCTCAGCGCATCCGGCGGCGCCGGGCGAACGTCGATTCCCTCGAGGGTGAACACGCATGGCCGGTCTGCGGGTGTGTTGTTCCTCAGAACGAGCCTTGAGTCGGGTGTCAACGACTCCAGGATGATCTCGACGCAGTGCTGCCCGGGACCGGCTGGTGGCGGCAATCGGGCAACGATCGTCTCGAGATCGCTGGCGACGACGAGCGCTCCCACCGTTCCTTCGCGCACCGTGAGACGCGTGGCGATGATCAACGGCGGCTTCTGGCCGGCTGATGCAACCGGAAAGCTCAGCGCATAGCCCCATTGTCCGGTGCCCGACTCCACGGTCAAGGGTGTTTCCGAGCGGATCGTCGCCGAGTGTTTCCGAAAGTCGGTCAGATTGATCGACGATCCAACTGTTTCATTTACCATTGGCCGGGCGCCCGATTAGACTGCAAGGCAGACGACATTGTCGATCCTATTTTCCGCCGCGCTTCTGTCAGGCACTGTATCCTGATCGTCATCGAAAGATGGAAGTGATATCAGCATCGGGTACTCAGCAGCGTGTCTGTCTGTTGATGCCTGTTCTCAATGCGATCGCATGAAGGCCGCGGTCATACAATCGAACTACATTCCGTGGCGCGGCTATTTCGACATCATGCACGATGCAGACGTCTTCGTCTTCTACGATGACGTCCAGTACACCGTCAACGACTGGCGGAACCGGAATCGCGTCAAGACGGCGAACGGCGTTGTGTGGCTGACCATTCCAGTCGGCAACCAGAACGACCGACGAATCTGCGACGTCGAGATTCGCGATCGAAGCTGGACGCGAAAGCATTGGATGACGATCGAACAGTCCTATCAGGGAGCGCCGGGGTTTGCCCGTTATCGCGACTTCTTCGGGGGCTTTTATGCGCAAACGTGGGAATCGCTGTCGGTGCTGAACCAGACGATGACCCGGGCCATCGCGGCCGATGTTCTGGGTATTCGCACACAGTTTCTCGATTCGCGCGACTTTGATTTGACTGGCAAGGGAAGCGAGCGCCTGCTCCTGCTCCTGCAGCGTATCGGCGCGACGGATTACATCAGCGGTCCATCCGCGCAGGCGTATCTCGACGCTGAATCCTACGCACGGAACGGCGTCCGTGTGCACTGGAAGGACTACAGCCACTACCCGGAGTATCCGCAGCTCCATGGAGCCTTTGCGCCTAATCTGAGCATCGTCGATCTGTTGATGAACTGCGGCGACGATGCCCCCCGCTACATCTGGGGCTTTCGTCCTCCGGCTCTGACGGCATCCGCCGGGGATGAGAGCGCTGTTCAGGACGCTGGCCGTGACCGCTGACGAGATCCGCGCGCGCATTGCCGGCGACGGCTGCGTGATACTGCCGGACGTTCTGGAGCCGGCGTTCATCGAGCGGGCAAAGAGCGAGCTCGCGCAGGCGATTGCCGTGGACACCGGACGGTACGGCCCGCAGGCGGAGCGGGACCATGGGATGGTCATGCTGTGCGCGTTGCACGGCGGAAGCTTCCTGGATCTGTTCGACAACGATCGACTGATCGCTCCGTTCAGCGCCGTGCTTGGTGAGGAGTGGATCGTCTACGCCTACACGTCCTCGTCGATGCCACCCGGCGGTGGGAACTACTCGGTCCGTATCCACGTCGACAGTCCGCGAATCATTCCCGGCTATGTCACGAACATGGGCGCAACGATTCTTCTCGACGACTTCACGGAGGACAACGGTGCCACGTGGTTTCTGCCTGGGTCGCAGGAAAAGGCCGACGTGCCGAGCGAAGAAGAGTTCTACGGGCGCGGCCGTCGCGTGATCGGCCGGGCGGGCGCCGTCTTCTTCTTCAACGCGCGGCTGTGGCATGCTGGCGCCGTCAACACCACCGCGCGCTGGCGTCATGCGCTCACCATCAACGCGTGCCGTCCCTATATGAAGCAGCGGATTGACATCCCGAGGGCGATGGCCGGAATGGATCTCACCGGCGTCAGCGATCAGGTGCGTCAG
>JBOGIQ010000152.1:0-13001 GCA_050742535.1 Vicinamibacterales bacterium
GGGTTCAGAGGGTTCAGTCGGTGCAGGACAGCACCTACTGCACTTTCTGCACCCCCTGAACCCCCTGAACCCTTGAACCTACTGGTGCCAGCAAGCCCGGGTCTACAGGAGGCCCGGGCGAGTGCACGACATCATCCTTCGCCCACGGCTCCCGACAGGGTTGACGCTGCTCGTAGCGCCGCAGGTTCGCGGCCATGCGCGCGGCTTCTTTTGTGAAACCCGCTTGCCGGGCCGCGTCCAGAACCCCACGCTGAATCGCCACGGCGTCGGCAAACTGCCCCTGTTCGGCCAGCGCCATGCCCAGGGTTTCACCGAGATCCAGAGTCTGCTGGGTTGCCAGCAGTCGCTCGACGATCGTCTGCGCCTGCCGGCCGTCGCGAATCCGATCGTCCGGCGCCGCCGCTAACAATCGGGCGAGCGCATGCTGGAAGTCAGGACGATCCGGGTGCTGGCGCGCGGCATCGGCGAACCAGTCGCGCGCCTCGCGGTACTTCCCGAGGCGCACGAGCGCCATCCCGTACCCGAACCGGGCGTCGGCCGCCTTCGGGCTGACGCGCAGCGCCTCACGGTAGGGTTCCATCGACCCCTCAACGCGTCCCGCACGGCGCATGGCATCCCCGAGAGCAGTGTAGGCCTCGACGTAATGCGGACTGAATCGCACGGCCTCCGACAGGTGTCTGATAGCGTCGGCGCCGCGTCCGCCCGAGGCCATCAGCACGCCGAGGCTGTAGTGGGCCTTGCCGGCCGTCTCGTCGAGGCCGTTTTCCGGAGCGAGACGGATGGTTTCCTCGAACCACTTGACGGCTCCAGGAATGTTGCCGTTCAGATAGAGCGCGGTCCCCATCTTGTGGCGCAGCGATCGTCCAAGTGTCGTGGTGCCTGGCGTGATATCCACACCCTGCTTGAAGAACTCCGCGGCCGCCTTGAAGTCCCGCTGCTCGAGCGCACGCACGCCGCGGAGCTCGAAGGACAGGCCGGTCTGCAGCGCCAGGTCCAGCTCCTCACGGAACGGATCCGGCACGCGGACCTCCGTGTCGCGCCACTGCTTCAGCTGCGCCTCGGCCTTCGCCGTGTCGCCGAGCCCGCGGTACGCCATCGCGAGCGGTGAATGGATGCTCGCGAGCGAGGCATCGATCGACAACGCTTCCTCGAGCGCCGACACGGCGCGGCCGTAGTCGCGGCGGGCCAGCGCCGACTGACCGAGACCGGCGAGCACCGCGGGCTCGCGCGGCGCGAGCTCCCGGGCGCGCGCGAAGAGCGGCTCCGCCTGATCCGCCTGACCTTGATCCAGGTACATCCGGCCGAGCCAGATCAAGGTCGGCACGTCGTCGGGCACGATCTCCAGCACGCGCCTGAACGCGGCTATCGACCCGGCGACGTCCCCTTTGCCCTTGTGGACGTGCGCGAGCAAGTAGGGCCATCGCGGCTCACGCGGCATGAGCTGCTGTGCGTTCAGGTAGGCGGGCGCGGCGGCATCGAAGTATTCGCCGGCCTGCAGGACCATACCCACCCCGCCATATGCCTGTCCGCGCTCGGTGTCGGTGGCGCCGGGGCGCGCGATGGTCTGCCGCATGGCCTCGAAGCGCTCCCGCACCTGTTGCTGCGACGGTGCGTCCATGCGGGAGAGATCCGGCAAGGTGACCTCGCGGAGCGCCGGCGCCGGGGGTGTCGACGGCGAAGAGTGGCATGCGGCGCCGATCACGACGAGCAGGCAGACGCACTGCCGTCCGATCATTTGCCGGTCCCCTGTTTCAGGGTCGTCCAGCGATCGCCCGGCTGATTCGTCCACGATTCCACCGCTCCATCCGGCCACTGGACACGGACGGTCACGGGGCCGGTCGACGCTCCAAGACCGACGAGGACGCGCGGATCGTTGGCCGACGCATAGCTCCCATCGGATCGCGCACGGCGCATCAGCTCCGGGCCGGAGCCGCGCGCGACCCACACACGCGCTCCGATCATGTCCCGCCCGGCGATGCCCGTCAGGCGAAGGCCGAGCCAGTGGCTGCGATTTCCGACGTTGTTGAGAAAGAGACGGGTCGGGCCGCTGGTCGTGCCGACCGCGACATCCACGTCGCCGTCGTTGTCGATGTCGCCGAAGGCGGCGCCGCGGCTGATGTCGAGCAGCGTGAACGGCTCGCCGCCCTGCGCCGACACGTCCTCGAAGCGGCCGTTGCCGAGGTTGCGATACAGCTGATTGAGCATTTTCAGCGGGAAGGGATCGTTGGCCCGCGCCTGCGCCTCGATCGTCGACACGCTCCCGTTGAGCGTGATCAGATCCAGCCACGAGTCGTTGTCGTAATCGAACCAGGCCGTGCCGAACCCTGTCTTCGCAAGACTTGGCGCGCCAAGCCCCGACGCAGCCTTACGGTCTTCGAAGACACCATTCCCGGTGTTCTGATACAGGATGTTCATCTGCGCCAGCCAGTTGGTGACGAACAGGTCTTCGTCACCGTCGTTGTCGAAGTCGCCGGCATCGATGCCCATACTGGCTTCCGCGTTGCCCTGCCCGTTCACCGCGGCGCCGTTCAGGAACGCCATGTCCTTGAACGTGCCGTTCTTCTGGTTCATCCACAACTGATTCGCCATCCCGTCGTTGCCGACGTAGATGTCGAGCCATCCGTCGTTGTTGAAGTCGGCCGTCGACACGCCGAGCGCGGGGCCATACACTCCGCTCTCGAGCGCCGCACCGCTCACGTCGGCGAAGGTCCCGTTGCCGCGGTTGCGATAGAGCTTGTCCGGCTGCGGCCGGTAGCTCTTGGGGGGGCAATAGTCGGGCTGACCGGTGAGGCCGATGCAGTCGATATCGCCGTCGACGCTGTAGACGAGATAGTTGCCGACATACAGGTCGAGCCAGCCGTCTCGATCGATGTCGACGAATGCCGCCGAGACGCCCCAGCCGCCCTTGTTCGACGTGCCGGTCTTTGCCGTGACGTCGCTGAATGTGCCGTTCCCGTTGTTGCGGAGCATCACGCTTTCGGTGAGGCCGGTGCGATAGATGTCGACGAAGCCGTCGTTGTCGATGTCTGCCGCCGCCACCCCCATGCCGTAGGTCACGATGTCGATGCCGGCCTCGGCGGTGACGTCGCTGAAGCGGAGGCGTCGCTGCCCGTCCGGGCCAACCGTCAGATCGTTGCGGAACAGGCGGTCGCGCAGCGGGCCCCTTGGGGGAAACAGCGCGTCCTTGACGCTTTTGCCACGCCCGAGCATCTGTCCCTGCACCAGGTATAGGTCGAGGTCGCCGTCGTTGTCGTAGTCGAGCAGCCCCACGCCCGGCGCCATGATTTCCGGGTAGTAGAGCTGACCCGACATCCCGTTGAAGTGAACGAAATCGATGCCGGACTCAGCCGCGTGCTCGTCAAACCATCCCTGGTTGGATGCCGGCTGCGATGACGCGGGCGTAGAAGAAGTGCCGCCGCAGCCCGGCAGCCAGAGACACGCCAGCGCGGCGACGAGCAAGCGTCTCGGCATTGGACGGAAGCGTACAGAAAAGACGGGCAAAGGGGGAAGCGGCGGCGGGACTTGTCCGCCGAAGCGCAACAGCGCCTGGCGTGAAGGCGGAAAGTGTTACGATCGCAAGGCTTCTCTGAAAGGTTCCTTCACTGCCCGGATCAGACTCACCCCACGACGATCCGCTCGTTGATTTTCCGTTGCGGGACACGGATTCGCCACGTACGGGTACGTCTATCCGGCTGACGCCGGACTCTTCAGATCGCATCGGGATGGATGTGGCCTCGACGGCTGTCGTGGAGGCGGAATCCCTGCATCAGGAGCCGGATCGCATGGCGTACGCGGAGCCGCCGCTCTTCGCCTCGACCATCGAGGAACCGCGCCGCCGCAGCGGGTTGGGCATCTGGTTTACCGCCGCCGCGTCGCTCGTGCTTGGCATCGTCATCGGCTTCGCGAGCGGGTACCGCTCCGGACAGGGGTCGCCGGGCGGTCCGCCGACGGTCGAGAGTCTGGCGCCGACGTCGGGCGCGGCGTCGCCAGGACAGCCGTTCAGCGAGTCGTCTGTTCCTGATCCCGTCCGGGTCGAGCCGGAGGAGATTGTTCCGGCTCCGACTGCTCCCCGCCCGGTCGAGCCGCCTGGCGCGCCGCCCGTGGGGCGGACCCTGTCGGGTCGGCCTGCCGCGTCTGACCCCGGGGTCCCCACGGCGCCCGCGCCGCGGGGTGGCGTGGCGCGCCCCACGATCACACCACCGAAGCAGGTCGTTCCTCCGCCGGCCGTGGTGGAAGAGAAGCCGCCGCTGACCGGGCCCGCCTCGCTCCAGGTGGTGTCCCGTCCTGCCGGTGCCGAGGTCATCGTCGACGGAAAGTCAGTCGGGCGGACTCCACTGTCCATGGAGATGAGTCCTGGGTCACATGACGTTCGTCTGTCGCTGCCGGGATTCAAGGGTTGGGCGACGAGCGTCGATGTGAAGCCAGGAGTCACGACGCGGGTGTCTGGATCGCTGGAGCAGTGATGAACGCGATCCTCGCACTCGAAGACGGGACCTGGTATCAGGGCGTCGCCGCCGGCGCCACCGGTGGGACCTCCGGGGAGGTCGTCTTCAACACCAGCATGACCGGCTACCAGGAGGTGCTGACCGACCCTTCCTACGCCGGCCAGATCGTGACCATGACGGCGCCGCAGATCGGCAACTACGGCGTGGCGCCGGGCGATGCGGAATCGGAGTCGCCGCGCGTGGCCGGGTTCGTCATGCGCGAAGCGTCGCCGCTCGCCAGCAACTGGCGCGCCGACGGCACCCTGCGCGACTACCTCACCCGCCATCACATCGTCGCCATCGCGGACATCGACACCCGGGCGCTGACGCGCGTGCTTCGCAACGCCGGTGTCATGCGCGGGGTCATCGCGACCGGGCAGGTCGATCCGGCGGCGCTGGTCGAGAAGGCGCGCGCGATCCCGAAGATGGAAGGCGCGGATCTGGTTCAAGGGGTGACGTGCGACAGCGCGTTCGAATGGCGCCAGTACCCGGGCCGGGTCGGCGATGCGGATCACGCGGAGTTCGGCATTCTGCCGGAAGCCAAAGCGAAGCGCCGGCTGCGCGTCGCCGCGTACGACTTCGGCGTGAAATACAACATCCTGCGCCGGCTCGACGCCTACGGCTGCGACGTGCACGTCTTTCCGGCGTCGGCGCCCGCGTCGGAGCTCCGCAAGATAGAACCGGACGGCATCTTTCTCAGCAATGGCCCCGGCGATCCGGCGGCGCTGCCGTATGCCATCGACAACGTCCGCGAGCTGGTGAACGCCGACGTGCCGATGTTCGGCATCTGCCTCGGGCACCAGATTCTGGGCCTGGCCGTCGGCGGCAAGACCTTCAAGCTGAAGTTCGGCCACCGCGGCGCCAATCATCCGGTGAAGGAACACCAGTCAGGCAAGGTCGAGATCACCTCGCAGAATCACGGCTTTGCGGTCGACCCGCAGTCGCTGCCATCCGACGTCACCGTCACGCACACCAACCTGTACGACGGCACCGTTGAAGGGTTCCGCCACCTGACGAAGCCGATTTTTTCAGTCCAGTACCATCCCGAGGCGTCGCCCGGCCCGCACGACGCGGATTACCTGTTCAGGCAATTCATCGAATCGATGGAGAAGCGATAGTCACATGCGACGAACCGCGGAGACGCTGAGACGCGGAGAAACTAGAATCTTATGACTCCGCGACTCCGCGACTCCGCGGCCCGTGCGGGTGGAAACCCTTCGCATGCCTAAGCGGACAGACATCAAGCGCGTCCTCGTCATCGGCTCCGGGCCGATCGTGATCGGCCAGGCGGCCGAGTTCGACTACTCGGGCACGCAGGCGTGTAGAGCGCTGCGCTCCGAGGGACTCGAGGTCGTGCTGGTCAACAGCAACCCGGCGACGATCATGACCGACCCGGAGTTCTCGGATGCGACCTACGTCGAGCCGCTGACGCCGGAGATCGTCGAAGCGATCATTGCCAAGGAGCAGCCGGATGCGCTGCTGCCGACGGTCGGCGGCCAGACGGCGCTCAACCTGGCCGTGGAGCTCCACGAGCGTGGCGTCCTGGAGAAGTACAAGGTCAAGCTGATCGGCGCGCAGATCGAGGCCATCAAGGTTGGCGAGGATCGCCTTCTTTTCCGCGATGCGATGGGGGAGATCGGCGTCGCGGTCCCCCGCAGCGGCGTCGCGACCTCGCTCGAAGAGGCGCTCGCCCTCGTCGAGGACACGGGCTTCCCGGCCATCATCCGGCCGTCGTTCACGATGGGCGGCGTCGGCGGCGGCATCGCCTACAACATCGAGGAGTTCCGCGAGCTCGCCGGCCGCGGCCTCGACCTGAGCCCGGTCCACGAAATCCTCGTCGAAGAGTCGGTCATCGGCTGGAAAGAGTTCGAGCTCGAGGTGATGCGCGACGGCGCGGACAACTTCGTCGTCATCTGCTCGATCGAGAACGTGGACCCGATGGGCGTCCATACGGGCGACTCGATTACCGTGGCGCCGGCGCTGACGCTGACCGACAAGGAATACCAGCGGATGCGCGACATGGCGCGCCGCATCATCCGGCGCGTCAACGTCGAGACCGGCGGGTCGAACATCCAGTTCGCCGTCAATCCGAAGGACGGCCGCATCGTCGCCATCGAGATGAACCCGCGCGTGTCGCGTTCGTCCGCGCTGGCCTCGAAGGCGACCGGGTTCCCGATCGCCAAGATCGCCGCCAAGCTGGCGTTGGGCTACCGCCTCGACGAGATCCGGAACGACATCACGCGCGAAACGCCGGCGTCGTTCGAGCCGACGATTGATTACATCGTGGTCAAGTTCCCCCGGTGGAACTTCGAGAAGTTCCCGCAGGCCGATCGGACGCTGACGACGCAGATGAAGTCGGTTGGCGAGGCGATGGCGATCGGCCGCACGTTCAAGGAAGCCTTCCTGAAGGCCGTCCGCTCGCTGGAACTCTCGCGCAGCGGCGCGAGCCTGTTCCCGTCCGGTCCGGACGACACCGGTGACGAGGAGGAAGACGAGACGTCGCTGCGCAAGCGGCTGGTCGTCCCGAACGATCGGCGCATGTGGGCGCTGTTCCGTGCACTGCGCCGCGGCTGGTCGCTCGACACGCTGCACGACCTGACGAAGATCGATCCCTGGTTCCTGCAGCAGTTCGCCGACATCGTCGAGCTGCGGAAGATGGCCGCGCTCGGCGAGTTCCGGGAGATGTCGCTGGATCTCCTGCGCACGCTGAAGCGCAGCGGGTTCAGCGATTCGGATATCGCCGCCGTCTACGGAATCGGCGAGGAAATCGTGCGGCAGCGGCGCCTCGAGGAAGGGCTGGCGCCGGCGTACAAGCGCATCGACACCTGCGCCGCCGAGTTCGAATCGTACACGCCGTACATGTACGGCACCTTCGAGAAGCACGACGAGGCCGAGCCGAATGACAGAAAGAAGGTCGTCATTCTCGGCAGCGGCCCGAATCGAATCGGCCAGGGGATCGAGTTCGACTACTGCTGCGTCCACGCCGTCTTCGGCTTCCGCGAGGAGGGTTACGAGACGGTGATGGTGAACTGCAACCCGGAAACCGTTTCAACCGACTACGACACGGCCGACCGCCTCTACTTCGAGCCGCTGACCTTCGAGGACGTGATGGCTGTCATCGAGTGCGAGCGCAGTGCCGGCGCCGAGGTCGCGTGCCTCGTGCAGTTCGGCGGCCAGACGCCGCTGAAGCTCGCGCTGCCACTGCTCGAAGCGGGCGTACGGATCCTCGGCACGTCTCCGGATTCGATCGATCTTGCCGAGGACCGCCAACGGTTCTCACAGCTGCTGCGTGATCTCGCGATTCCGCAGCCGGCAAGCGGCACCGCCGTGTCGCGCGACGAGGCGCGCGAGGTGGCGGAAGGCGTTGGCTATCCCGTCGTCGTCCGGCCATCGTACGTGCTGGGCGGACGCGGCATGGCGATTGTGTTCGACGAGGGCGCGCTCGACCGCTACATGGCCGGCGCCGTGGACGTGTCGCACGACCGCCCGGTGCTGATCGATCGCTTCCTCGAGGACGCGTTCGAGTTCGACGTCGACGCGATTGCCGACGCCGCCGGCGCCGTGGTCATCGGCGGCATCATGGAGCACATCGAGGAAGCGGGGATTCACTCCGGCGACAGCTCGTGCGTCGTGCCGCCGTTCATGGTCAAGGAGAAGCACCTCGGCACGATGCGCGACTACACGCGCCGCATCGCGCGCGCGCTGAAGGTCGTTGGCCTCATGAACATCCAGTACGCCATCAAGGACGACGAGGTGTACGTGCTGGAAGTGAACCCGCGATCGTCGCGGACGGTTCCGTACATCTCGAAGGCCACCGGCGTGCCGATGGCGAAGATCGCCGCGCGCGTGGCAGCCGGCCGGACGTTATCGGAACTGGGCCTGGTGGACGACCTGCAGGCGGCCGGCGTGTTCGTGAAGAGTCCGGTCTTCCCGTTCGTCCGCTTTCCCGGCGTCGATACCATTCTTGGCCCGGAGATGAAGTCCACCGGTGAAGTGATGGGCGGCGCGGACAACTTCGGCTCGGCGTTCGCCAAGGCGATGATGAGCACCGGGCAGCGCCTGCCCGGCGAGGGGTGCGTGTTCATCAGCGTCAACAACAGCGACAAGCCGACCGTGCTGCCGATCGCCCGCGACCTGCAGCAGCTCGGCTTCACGCTCGCCGCCACGCGCGGCACCGCCGCGTTTCTGCGCGCGCACGGCCTCGACGTCGAGGTGATGTTCAAGGTGAACGAAGGCCGCCCGAACGTGTCGGATCACATCGTCAACGGCAAGATCGATATCGTCATCAACACGCCCCTTGGCCGCGATTCGTTCTTCGACGATCGGGCCGTCCGGCGATCGGCGACGATGGCGCGGGTGCCGTGCATTACGACGCTGACCGGCGCGTCGGCGACGGTCCAGGCGATACGCGCGCTCCGTCAGCACGCCCTGACCGTCCGGTCGCTGCAGGACTATTACTCGGCAGTCGAACTCAAAGCCTGAAGGTCCGCCTAAAGGCGGACACTACGTGTATCGAGGTCCGCCTGAAGGCGGACACTACGTGTATCGAGGTCCGCCTAAAGGCGGACACTACGTGTATCGACCCGCCGAATTCGGTTTTCGATCTCGTCGCTGACGTACCGGAACCGTGCCCGCGCGCGCCGCGCATTTGTGTGCAGACGACGATTTCGGGCGCGAATCACTCCGGTTCAGCTAGGCATCTCTCTTGGAGCCTCCCGCGCCCGGAGGCCAAGGATCATGAGGGTTCTGCTGTTGTTTGCTGCTCTTGCAGTGCCGGCGATGCCGGTTGCGGCGCAGACGAAGACGGGCACGTCAACCGTCACCAAATCGACCACCACAAGAGCCGCCAAGACGACGCGTACCGCCACACCCGTCAAGAGTGTCGCGGCGATTCCGGCGGAGCCGGTCATCGAACTGCCGGTCGATGGAAAGATCGTGCTGGGCAACATCATGAAGATGCGTCTTCGCTCGCTGCTCATCGGCAGCACGATGACCTACGACGACGCCGTCACCGGGTGGCGGAACCGTAGTCAGCTGGTTGCCGCCATCGACGCCGCGAGTTACAGGAACTTGCCGTTCCCGGCCATCCATCACGAGGTGACGGCGAACAACATGTTCGTCGTGGACGCGGTCGCGGTCGTGCGGGGCGCGACGGCCGCACCGATCGCGCTACAGTAATTAGGGTACGGGCCGACTCAGCTGTGCCGTTCCCGATCCGTTGACAGAGGTATCGAAACCGAGCACTTTTGACTCGTGCAATGCTGTGTAGGGCCGATATTCCGGTGCAGTCTGGCTAGTTCAGCAGTGGCATCTCGTTTGGAGTAATCAGGCCCTGGAGGAAATAGACCATGAGGTTGTCCCGGATTCTGCTGTTGATAGGAGCCTTCGCGTTGCCGGCCGTTCCGGCGGCGGCGCAGGGGAAGGCGATCGGCAAGCCCGCGGGCGTTGGTAAGCCGGCGACGGGAGTCGTCAAGGGCGCCAGCGGCACCGTGACCAAGGGCAAGAGTGCGGACGCGAAGGCCGGCACTCTCGTCAAGGGCCAGAGCGCCGATCACGCGAAAGGACCGAAGACGACGACAACGACTGACGTGGAGACGACCGACACGAGCGTTGATTCGGCCGACAGCAAGGCGCTCGGCCAGAAGACCCTCGCGGAGCGAATCGACGTCATGATTCAGCGCGACAAGGGTCTGGCGAGCCGAATCACCGCCGCGATTGGTACCCTGACCGTGGAGCAGGCGACCGAGGGCTTCCCGAACCAGGGGCAGTTCATCAAGGCGATTAATGCCGTCACGCACAACCCGACGATTACGTTCGCGGCGTTGCAGACCGAGATGAACACCAATCACGTCAGTGTCGAACAGGCGCTCAAGAACCTGGGCGTCGTTGACACGACTGAAACGACCACGACGACCACAACGACGACGACCACTCCGTAGCAACGTGCGACGCCTGCAGGTTCTGACAATCATTCTCGTCCTCGGTGCGCTCCCGCACGTCGCAGAGGCACAGGGACAGGGACGGCCGAAGAACCCGCAGGCGTCGTCCGATTCGGGCAGCTCCGGATCGGGCACCGTTTCCACATCCCAGTTCAGGCAGTTCGGCGTGTGGCTCGACGACGCCACCACGCGCGCGGCGGGCGGCGGCAGCTTCGGGCTCGGCGTCGGCTACTTCCGCGGCGGCGGCGCGTCCCTCGTCGACATTCCGATCATCGACGGCTCGTACGCGGTCCACGATCGGGTGCAGCTGGGCATGTCCATCCCGTACTACCGCTCCGAGGTCTCGGGCACGACGCTTCGCGGCGTCGACGACATGTATTTCAGCAGCAAGATCGTGCTGGTCGACCCGGCCATTCAGGATGCGCGCTGGGGGATCGCGGTCATCCCGGTGCTCGAAGTGCTCAGCGCCGGATTCTTCGAGGACCGTGTGCACTGGGCGGTGCCGATCAGCGCCGAGTTCCGCGCCTCGCCGGTGCGCGTGTACGGCTCCACCGGATACTTCTCGCGCGGCGCCGTATTTGCCGCCGGCGCGATCGAATGGACGTCCGAGCAGGGCACCTCGCTGACGTTCGGCCTCACGCATGCGAAGCCGACGGCGGACGAGGCAACGGGTTTGCCCGGTGGCCGTTCGGACTTCACGGTGGCTGTCGGCCACCCGCTCAACGACGCCTCGTCTGTCTACGTCGGCGTCGGCCGCACGCTCTCCAGCCCCGACGATTCGAACAAAACGAGCCTCGCCATCTCCGGCGGCATCTCGTTCAGCTTTTCCGCCAAGCGCACTCCATAGTTCGTCGTGTCCGCCTCCAGGCGGACCTCGTTCGTAGTGTCCGCCTTCAGGCGGACCTCCAGCAAAACGTTTCAGATGGCCTCCGCTTGCCAACGCCAGTAGCGACGGTTGGTCGGCTCGTTATGATGATCCGCGAGAGCGATGACAACTCGTCGCGCGGTCATTCTCGTGGGGTGTGGGCTCTTTGTCGCCATCATGCTCAGCCTCCACCTCCTTCGGCAGGATCTCTCGCCGCTCACCCGCGGTATGAGCCGTTACGCCGGTGCCGGCACGCTGGGTTTGGCCACGATAGGATTTCTGGCCTTGACGGCCGCGGTAATCGCATTGGCCACGCTGCTCCGTCACCCGCGCCCAGCGGCCGTCCGCGGTTTGGTCACCGCCGCCTGTGGGCTGCTCGCCGTCGTCGTGACACCCATCGGCAATCCGAACACGCCGGTGCCCGTCACGACACTCCACACGATTGGCGGGATCGCGTTCTATCTTGGCATGGTGTGGGCGATGCGATCCTCAGCTTCCGAGCAGAGGGATCGTCAGTTCGGCCGTGCAACTACGACCGCCCTGGCACTGTTCGTCCTGGGCGCCGTTGGCCTGCCAGGCTTCCAGCAGATCGTCGGTCTCCTTCAGCGGCTGGTGTTCGCCCTCGTCGTCGGTTGGGTGATTCAGGCCGCCCTGCGATGTCGCGCTGATACATCGCAACCACACCTCTCTTTGTGATCTTCGATCCTCCGTGACCTCTTCGTGGTTCACGGTCTTGGTGCTCGTGGCAAAAACTGATCATCGCATTTCGGGCGCAGCGATCAGTTTCTGCGACTCCCTCCGTTAACTCGTTGAACCGGCGCGGACGGTTCCACGATCGCCAGTTTGCAGGGTGGCGGTCGTGCCTCCCGCGTTGCCCGCAGCGCTTGCCGTGCTCGGCGGCGCAGTCATAGGAGCAGTCAGCGATGCATCGTTCCGGCTTGCGTTGCCGTTCCTTGCCGCCCTGTGCGTGTCGGCGGCAGTTGCCTGGTGGCGGGGCGCATCGCTGGCCACTGCGGCGTGCGCAGGCCCGGCGTTTCTTCTGGCCACGACCGTACTGTCGGCCGATGCGCGAGAGACCGCTCTTCATTCGTCGCTGAGGACCGCCCTGGACAAGGACGTCGGCGGGTTTCTGATCGACAGTCCCGGTCCAGAGATCGACCACGACCCGTTGCTGGTTCGCGCGCAGCTGCTCGAGGATGCGGCGATTCGCGAGGACTACGTGTCTCTCCGCGCGACTGTCACGGCGCTGGAAGTCCGCGGGCGCTGGCAGAACGTTGAGGGAGGCGTCACGCTCACCGTCAGCGGTGAAGCGGCCGCGAATCTGGCAGGAGAGTGGCTCGCCGGTCGCGTGGTCGAGACGCGGGCGACATTCAGGCGCCCGGCGAGATATTTGAATGACGGCGTCGCCGATTTCGAGCGGCAGCTGGCGCTCGACGGCACGACGCTGTTCGGCTCCGTAAAAAGCGGCCTGCTGGTGGACGTCATCCAGCCGGGCTCGCTGCTCCAGGAATCGGCCGCGACCGTGCGCGGGCACGTCAGGTCCGCCGTGCGGCGCTGGGTTGCTCCCCATGACGCCACCGCCGCGGCGATCGTCACTGCGGTCCTGATCGGCGACCGGACGGGTCTTCCGGACGAAGTGACCGATCGGCTTCAGCGCGCGGGTACGTACCACGTCATCGCAATTTCCGGCGGCAACATCGCGGTGCTCGCCTG
>JBOGIQ010000153.1:0-12987 GCA_050742535.1 Vicinamibacterales bacterium
ACCACTGGCGAGCGACGGCCAGATCTCCCAGACGGAGGCGTCGAACGCCAGGTTCGCCACCTGTGTCGCGCGATCGCCGGCAGTCATCTTGTAGGTCGCGACGTGCCACTGAACGAGGTTGGCCAGCCCGGCGTGCGTAATCTCCACGCCCTTGGGCTCGCCGGTCGATCCGGACGTGTAGATGACGTACGCGGGTTCGTCGGCTCGAGCTGCGTCTTTCGGTGCGCGATCGTCACGGTCGCTGCCCGCGTGGACTTCATCCACACAGACACAAGGCACGGTCAGCGTGGGCAGCGACCGCCGCAGCGCCGCGGTCGTCAGCACCGCGACCGCTCCGCTGTCGGCGATTACATGTCGCAGACGTTCGTGCGGCAGCGAGGCATCGACAGGAACGTACGCGCCACCAGCCTTGACGACCGCCAGCATCGCCTGCACGAAGGCGATCGAGGGCTCGAACAGGAGCACGGCGGTCGTGTCGCGCCGCACCCCGAGGCGCCGCAGGTGGTTGGCCAGGCGGTTCGCGTCGCGGTTCAGATCGGCGTAGGTGATCGCCCGGGCGTCGTCTTTCACCGCGCAGGCTGCCGGTTCGCGCATCGCGCAGGCCTCGAACAGCTCATGGACGCACGCCCGGCCCGTACGGTGGACAGCAGTCCGGTTCCAGTCGACGGTCAGGCGGCGTCGTTCCTCATCGCCGACGAGAGGCAACCGATCGACGCGCTGCTCGGGGTCGGCGACGATCGCCTCGAGCAGCCGCGCGTAGCTCGCGAGCAACCGCCGCATCGATTCAGGCTCGAACAGATCACGCCGATACTCGACGATCGTTTGCAGGCCGTCGGCGCGCGGGACGACGAATACTGAGGCATCGAAGCGGGACGTGCACCTGTCGAACTCGAACCTGCTCACCTGCAGGCCGTCGAGCGCGATCGCCTCCGTCGGTACGTTCTGCAGCGCGAAGATCACCGGCGTCAGCGGCGCGGCGCTCAGGGTGCGTTCGATGCCCAGCGCGTCGACCACCTTCTCGAACGGCACCTCGTCGCGGCGCAGCGCATCGCTGACGGACGTGCGCACGGCGGCAAGCAGGTCCACGAATCGCGCGTGGGGCGCGACATCGGTGCGCACGACGATCAGGTTCACGAACAGGCCGATGAGGTCCTCGACTTCACGCCAGTTGCGGCCCGCCACCGGACTGCCGACGGCGACGTCGGCGCGCGCCGTCCAACGGGCGAGCAGCGTCTTGAATGCCGCGAGCAACGTCATGAACAGCGTGGCGCCGTGCCGCTGCCCGAGTTGCGACAGGCCATCGGCGACCTGCCGCGGGATGAGGTGAGACTCCCGCCCGCCAGCCGCCGAGGCCACCGCCGGGCGTGGCCGATCCGCCGGCAGTTCGACTGGTGCGACACCCTCGAGCCGCCGCCGCCACCACTCGATGTCGCCGGCCATCGCGGGCTCGTCGATCCGGCTGATCTGCCACGCGGCGTAGTCGGGGTACTGGATTGGCAGATCGGCTAATGGAAACGGACGACCGGTCAGGGCGGCGTTGTACCCCGCCGTGAGCTCGCGACCGAGGACGCCGGTGGACCAGGCGTCGGCCGCGATGTGGTGGACCACGAGCAGGAGCACATGATCGCGTTCACCGACCTCGATGACGACGGCGCGCAGCAGCGGGGGCACGGTCAGGTCGAACGGGCGATCTGTTTCCTCGACGGCGATCCGCTGCGCGTCGCGCAGGCGCGCTTCCGCGCCGGTCCCGGCAGCCGCGACAACTGCCACGTCACAGCGCGCTTCCGCGGCGACCCGCTGGAGCGGACGGCCGCCGTCGTCGTGGTAACTGGAACGCAGCACCTGGTGACGGTGCACGATGGCGTTCAGGCTTGTGGTCAGGGCCCCGAGCGACAACTCACCCTCGAGCCGGACGGCGCCCGAAATGTGGTTCGCGCTGGTGCCCGGGTGCAGCTGCTCCACGAACCACATTCGTTCCTGAGCAAACGACAGGACGCAGGTGGACGGAGCCGACCGGCGTTCGATGCGCGGCGGCGGCGACGGCCGGCCGCGCTGGCGCAGCCTGAGCTCGAAGGCGCGGCGCTGCTCCGGCGTCAGATGCGCCAGTCGTTCGGTGACGCGGTTCATGCCGAAGGCCCCTCCGACGCTCCCGCGTCATCGAGAATGGCCTGCAGCTCGTCGGCCGACAGTCCCTGTATCTCCTCGAGCAGCTCGCTGACCAGCGATTCGTCGGCGTGCGTGGACTGGTCGACGAAAGCTGCAAGATCCGCCAGACGCGGGCGGTCGAACACGTCTGCGATCCGGACGTCCACGGCGAACCGTTCGCGGATACGCGCGGCGAGCCTCGCCGCCATGATCGAATGGCCGCCCAGATCGAAGAAGCTGTCGCTGCGCGATACCGCGGCTAGCGGCAGCAGCGCCTTCCATATCTCCGCCAGGCTGATCTCAGTCGGAGTGTGCGGCGCCTCACCTCCGGGGGACTGCCGCTCCGGCAGCTCGCGGCTGGCGAGGGCACGACGATCGACTTTTCCCGTTTCCGTGTACGGCAGCCCCGGCATCCGGATGAACCGTTCCGGGACCATGTGCGCCGGCAGGTGCGCCTTTGCGATCGCGCCGAGTTCGCCCAGCTCGGCACCGCCGGTCACATACGCAACGAGCGAGCGTTCTCCCCGGGCATCCGCCACCGAGACAACGGCGACGGCGCCGGCCTCAGGATGGCGGAGAATCACCGACTCGATTTCGGACGGTTCGACGCGGAAGCCGCGGATCTTCACCTGATCGTCGCGGCGGCCGAGTACGAGCACCTCGCCTGCCGGCAGATACCGGCCGATATCGCCCGTGCGGTAGGCAGGACCGCTGCCCGGACCGAATGCATCGGCGACGAATCGCGCCGCGGTCAGGGTCGCATCGTGAAGATAGCCGGCTGCGAGCAACGGGCTCCGGATCCAGACCTCGCCGATTTCGCCGATGGCGGCGGGCTGCCTGTCGCGTGCGACGACGACCTGCGCGGCCGGCATCCCGTTGCCCGACGGAACCACGGCTCCGTAACGATCCAGGCTGCCGTCCTCGGTGATCCAGGAGCCGAGTGCCTGCTGCGTCTCCGTGGCACCGTACAAGTTGACGCACGCCGCGGCAGGCGCAACCTGCCTCATGCGGCGGACGAGCGTCGTGGTCAGCGGCTCGCCAACGAAGAACGCATGCTGCAGGACCGGCAGCGCCGTGCGCGGCGCGCCTTCGACGAGAATCTGCGCGAGCGACGGCGTGAGATTCATGCACGTCACACGCTCTGCCGCCGCCCACGCGGCAAGCTCGCCGGGAGCGCCGGATACCTGGTCGCGCGGGATGCACAGCGTGGCCCCAAGTTGCAGCGGCGGGAACACGTCCCGCAGCAGCGGATCGTGAGGCAGCGCCGAGAGCATGCTGAAGCGGTCGCGCGAGCCGATGCCAAACGCGTTGCGCAGCCAATGGGCGTAGCGCGCCAGCGAAGCGTGACGGCCGAGTACGGCCTTCGGTTCCCCGGTGGAACCTGACGTGAACGCGACGTACGCAGGCGAATCGGGTGAAGGCTCCGGCCGCGACCACGACGCCGGTGCGGCGTCATGCCTGTCGAGAAGCGAGATCGCTCGCCCGCCGGTGCGCTGCGCCCACTGCCGCAGCACCGGCGGCTCCGCGTCGCGCGCACACGCGTGCAGCACCACTTTCGCTCTGGCGATCTCGAGACGCTGCATCAGTTGCGATGCGGGATACGCAGGATCGAGGATGGTGAAGGCCGCGCCCGCCTCGAGGGTGCCGAGCAGCCCTGCGACGAGTGGAACGCCGCGCGGAGCAAGGACCGCCACGACGTGCTCCTCGTCGACGCCCGCACCGCGCAACGCGCCGGCCAGCCGATCCGCATGCTCCTGCAGTTCGCCGTATGTCGTCGAGACCCCGTCGTGAACGATCGCCACGCGGCGCGGGTCCCGTGCGGCCTGTTCCCTGATCTGTGTATGAACCGGACCGTGCCAGGCGACGTCCAGGGGCGCGGATACGTCAGGCAACCGATCAGCGGTGCCGCCGCCGAGCCACACCCGATCCACACGGGTGTCGGGCGCATCGGCGAACTGGGCAAGCACGTTCTCGACCTGCTCGAGCATCACCGCGGCGGTCGCCGCGTCGAAGCGCTCGGTGTCGTGGTTCAGCATCAGGCGCAGCCGCTCCCCCGGAACCACACGCAGGTGGAGCGCCGCGCTGGTGTGCGACACCAGCCGGAAGTCCGCCAGGCCGATTTCGCGCGCAGCCGCGCCGTACGATGGCGCCACCGGGTAGCTCTCGAACGCCAGGGTCGTCTCGAACAGCGGCTGACCGCCGGCGAGGCCGCCCCATTCCTGGATTTCCCAGAGCGCGTCGTACTCGTGCTCGCGCAGTCGAACGAGCGTCTTCTGCAGCTGTGCCAGCCACGCGGACGTGGTCCAATCCGGCTCAACCAATGCAGGCACCGGCAGGCCGTTCATGAACAGCCCCACGGCGCGCTCGACGCCCGCAACCGCCGGCCGCCCGGCCACCGCCGTCCCGAACACGACGCGCCGATCGCCACTGTAACGGCTCAGCAGCAACGCCCACGCGCCGTGCACCACGGTGCTCAGCGTCAGACGATGCCTGGCCGCGAACGCGGCGACGGATCGCGTCCGTTCCGGCGACAGCGACCGCTCGATTTCCTGGATGCGGGTCACCGACCGCACGCGGGAGCCGGCCGCGCGATCCACGCTCAGACGAGTAGGCGCCGTGAACCCGGCGAACATCTCGCGCCAGAACGTGGGGGCGTCAGAGCGATCGCGCCGCGCCAGCCACCCGACGTGGTCGCGGAATTTCGGCCGCCGCTCGACGGCCGGCACGACGCCACGCCGCAGCCGGTTGTAGGCGGTAAACACTTCGTCCAGCAGCATGGCGCCGGACCATCCATCCAGCAGCGCATGATGGTGCGTCCACACCAGGTGAGACGTGGGCGCAGCGGTCTTGATCAGCGCGAGACGGCTGGGAGGCTGTGCGGCGACGTCGAACCCCACGGCGCGCTCGTCCACCAGGAAGGCGTCGAGCCGGGCGGCGCACTCCGCTTCCGGAAGCGCTGACCAGTCGTGTTCGCTCCAGGACAGTTCCGCGCTCCGCAGCACGACTTGCCGGAACTCGCCGTCTACGTCGGCGAAGATGGTTCGCAGTATTGGATGTTGCGCCTGCACGAGAGTCCATACCTGGCGGAACAGCTCGCCGTCCAACTCCGCCCCGAACACCACCTGCGCCTGGGTGACGAACGCGCCGGTTCCGGCGGCCGCCATGGAGTGCACCAGCATCCCGTGCTGCAGCGGCGTCAGCGGATAGACATCCTCCACACCGTGCGCGCGGTAGCGCTCGAGGAGCGCGCTCGTGCGCACGCCGTCGATCTGCGCGAGCGACAGATCCGCAGCCTCACCCGATGGTCCGATACGGTCGATGAGCTGCCGCACGACGCTGGAGAACGATTTCGACAGCCGCTCCATGGTCACGTCCGGATGCAGGCGCGGGTTGAACGTCCAGTCGGCGAGAAGCTCTCCGTCCAGAATGCGGGCGTTGATCTCGACCGCGTACGGGCGCCGGTTTTCGGGCGCGACTGGAGACGGGAGCGGTTCACGCGCGAAGGCAAACAGCCTCGACTGCGCGAGCGCGGAATCGACGTGCCCGAGATAGTTGAAGAGGACCGACGAACGGGCGGCGTTCAGTCGACCGCGGATCGCGGTGTCGCTCGACAGGAACCGCAGCAGTCCGTATCCGATACCGGCAGCAGGCACACCGCGCAGCGCCCCGCGCGCTGCCGCCAGCGCGTCGTCAACGTCGCACGCCGGCGGGATATCGATCCTGACGGGATACGTGGCGGTGAACCAGCCGACGGTCCGCGAGACGTCGACGTCCACATCAACAGGTCCGCGGCCATGCCCTTCGACGTCGAGGAGAACCGAGGTGGTCCGATCTTCGCGCGCAAGCGACAGCGCCAGGGATCCGACCAGCAGCTCGTGAATACGAGTATGCGACGCACGCTGAACCTCGTGCAGGAGCCGCGCGGTCTCCTCGCGCGTGAAGCGGACGGTCAGCGTCGACGCGGCCCCGTAGGTGTTCGTCGCGTCAGGACATCCGATCTCGATGGCAGCTGAGGAATCAACCGGCCGAACGGCGAGCCAGTACGGGATCTGCTCGGCGAGCCAGGCGGAGTCAGCGAGATCGTGCAGCCGATTCGCCCACGTCCCGACCGACGTCGTCCGCGCGGGAAAGACCGGGGTTCGACCGTTTCGCAACTGGTCGAGCGCGGACTCGAGGTCCTGCAGCAGAATCGACCACGACACGACGTCAATGACCAGATGGTGGATGGCGACGAACAGACGACCCGGGCTGCCGGGGCCGCAGTCACAATGGACAGCGGCGCAGACGCGACCGCGTTCGACATCCAGCGTCGCCTGCGCCGCAGCGCACGCGCGCTCGATGACTGCGGACCGCTCGGCCACGTTCGCCACCGACGCGTCGACCGCAGCGAGTTCCACCACGCGTGCCGGCGGCCTGATCTCCATCACCCAGCCGCCCCCGGTGCGGATGGCTCGTGAGCGCAGCACGTCATGATGCTTGGCGAGCGCGTCCAGCGCGGCCTGGATCATCGACGGTTCGACTCGCTCGCGAAGCTCGAGCAGCACCGACTGGACGAACTGATTGGGACACGCCAGGTTCTGCTCGAAGAACCACCGCTGAATGGGGGTCGCCGGGACCTCGCCGGCGATGATCGCGTCGGCAGCCTGCGGATCCGTCAGCCCTGCGTGCGCGGCCTGTTCGGCAACCGTCTGGTGCTCGAAGAAATCCTGCGGCGACAGCGCCACGCCCGCCGCACGCGCGCGGGACGCAATCTGAATGCTGAGGATCGAATCGCCGCCGACGTCGAAGAAGTTGTCGTGGGTGCCGACCGCCTGCAGGCCGAGCACGTCGGCCCACACGCGCGCCAGCGTCTCCTCGGTTGAATTTCGGGGCGTGCCATCGGCCGCGGTCTCCTCCGCCTCCGCGACCGTCGGCTCGGGGAGCATCGAGCGATTCAGCTTGCCGCTGCTCGTGAGCGGCAGTTCATCGAGGTACACGAACACGCCCGGAACCATGTACGGCGGCAGCCGCGTGCGCAGCGCCTCGCGAAGCGCGGCAACCGATCGCGCCGCCCCGTCCGCCGCGAGCACGTAGGCCACAAGTCTCCTGGTGCGTTCCTTCTCCCACAGCTTGACCACCGCGGTCTCGACGCCAGGAAGCTCGGTCAGCGCCGTCTCGATCTCCCCCGGCTCGATTCGATAACCGTGCAGCTTCAGCTGGTAGTCGCGGCGTCCGACGAACTCGAGCGAGCCGCCGTGCCGGAACCGGACGAGATCACCGGTCCGATAGAGCCGTGCGCCGAGTGTGCCGGAGAACGGATCCGGAACGAACCGCTCCGCCGTCAGACGGGGGCGATGAAGGTATCCGCGTGCGACGCCGACACCGCCGATGTACATCTCTCCGGCGACGGCCACGGGCACCGGGTTCAGGCGATCGTCGAGTACGTAGACCCGCGTGTTGCCGATCGGAGTGCCGATCACCGGCGCGTCACCCGGCGCGAGTGCCCCGCTCGCCGTTGCCCAGATGGTCGTCTCCGTAGGTCCGTACAGGTTGAAGAATCGGCGGCCGTGCGCCCACTGGTTCACCAGCTCTCGCGAACACGCCTCGCCGGCCACGGTCAGCACGCGCAGCGTCGGCAGCGGCACCGGAGGCACCAGCGCCAGCACCGACGGCGGCAGCACAGTTGCCGACACCTGGTGCCGGTCGATGAAGTCCGCCAGCGGCTGTCCGGGCACGAGCGCTTCGCGCGTGCCGACCACCAGCGTCGCGCCGGTCCCGAGCGCCAGCACGATCTCGAATACCGACGCATCGAAGGACAGCGAGGCGAACTGGAGCACGCGATCACCCGGTCCGACGCCGAACTGCCGCTTCTGCTCCGACACCACGTTGACCAGGCCGCGGTGTTCGAGAAGCGTCCCCTTCGGACGCCCCGTGGAACCCGACGTGTAGATCACGTACGCCAGATCGGAACCGGACAACGGTTGATCGGGCAGGCGCTGGTGCGACGGGGCGGCGGGGGCACGCGACGCGTCATCCCACCGCACGTCGTCGACAACGACACCGCGGAACGTCGGGAACACGGCGCGGAGCGACGGTTCGGTCACGAGTGCGTCGAGACGGGCGTCAGCGACCATGTCCGCGAGCCGCTCGGGTGGATGCGAGGCGTCGAGCGGAACGAACGCGGCGCCCGCTTTCATGATGCCCAGCAGCGCAGCGATCATCTCGGGCGAGCGCTCGACGCAGAGACCGACGAGCGCGCCCCGCGCGATACCGTCGGTGCGCAGGCGGTGCGCCATGTGCTCGGCCGCGGCGTCCAGCTCGCGGTACGAATCGGTTCGCTCCCCGAACACGAGCGCCGCAGCGTCCGGCTGAGTCTGCACGTGGCGCTGAAACAGATCGACGAACGTCGCCACGGCACGCAGATCGACCGTGGTGTCGTTCCATCGTTCCAGGTCCAATCGCTCGCCCGCCGTGAGGATCTCGAGCTCGTCGAGGTCGGCGTCGGGGTGTTCGACGGCGGCCCGCAACAGCGTCTCGTAGTGACGCAGCAGCCGCTTCGCCGTGGTCGCGTCGAACAGGTCCGTGCTGTACACCTCGTGGAGGCGAAGCGTCGCCGAACTCTCGAGCACGTAGAACTCGAGATCGAAGCGCGTCGTGCGCGGCTGCACGCGAAACGGCTCGACGCTGAGCCCGGCGAGATCGAGCGCCGTCGGCGTCATGTCCTGCGCCGAAAACGACACCTGGAAGATCGGGTGGCGTTCGAACGTGCGTGACGGCGCGACCGCGTCCACGAGCACGTCGAATGGAAGGTCTTCCCGCTCGAAGGCGGCGAGCAACCGATCACGCACGATCGACAGCAGACCGCGGAAGGTCGTGCGCGCGGGAATCATCACGCGCAGCGGAAGGACGTTCACGAACAGCCCGACAATCCCCTCCAGCTCGGCGCGATTGCGGCCGGCGATGGACGTGCCGATGACGATGTCGCGCTGACGCGAATAGCGCGACAGCAGCACGACGTAGACCGCGACCAGCGCCATGTACCGCGTGGCGCGGCCGCGCCGCGCCAGGACGTCGAGCTGGTCGAGGATCCCGCGATCGATCGTTGCGGTGTCGGCGCCGCCGCGCGTCGAGGGCGTGCGCCCCCTCTCGCGATCGTGCGGCAGCTGCAGCTCGGGAGCGTCTGCCAGCTCACACCGCCAGTACTCCAGGTGGCGGCGCATCGGTTCGAGCTGCTGCTGTTCGTGCTGCCACTCCGCGTAATCCGCGTACTGGAGACGCGGCTCCTGAAGCGTGGCGACGCGCCCGCCCGATGCCGATCGATACAGCGCCGCGATCTCGGCGAGGATGATGCCCATCGACCAGCCATCGGTGACGATGTGATGCATGGTCAGGACGAGGACGTGATCATCGTCAGCGAGACGCAGCAGCCGCGGCCGGAACAGCGGTCCCTGCGCGAGATCGAACGGCGTCTCGATCTCCGCGCGCGCGAGCCGCGCGGCTTCTTCGTCACGCGACGTGGCTGGCACCGCACGCAGATCGCCGATCGGGAGCGCCACCGTCGCGGCAGCCAGGACGCGCTGCCGAGGCTCGCCATCGACGACGACGAATGTCGTCCGCAGCGCTTCGTGCCGCCGGACGAGCTCCGTCAGACTGCCGCGCAGCGCACCCGCGTCGAGCGGCCCACGAATGCGGAACGACAGCGCGAGGTTGTAGGCGGGGTCGCACGGCCGCAACTGATCGACGATCCAAAGGCGGCGCTGTGCCGACGACAGGCAGGCGTCGCCGGCAACACCGCGCGCACGGATGGCGCCGGAGTCAGCACCATCGGGAAGGAGGCGCTCGAGCGCATCCAGCTCCTCCACCGAGAGCCGATGCAGTTCGGGCACGTTCTCGCGGCTCATTCGGAGGTCCTCGCCTGGCGCGCCTCGCGCAGCAGCTTCGCCCGCTCATGCGGCGGAAGCACGTTGAGGCGCAGCATGGTCTTCGCGAGCCGGTCGGGGATGGACCGATCGCCACGCTGCTCGTCCAGGCGTGCGCCGAGCGCGGCCACAGTTGGAAGGGCGAAAAGCGCGCTCAGCGGCAGGTCGACACCGAACCGCTCGCGCACGCGCGACATCAGTCGCGTGCCGAGCAGCGAGTGGCCGCCCAGCTCGAAGAAGTCGTCCTGCACGCCGACGCGATCGATTCCGAGCAGTTCGGCCCACCAGTCGGCGAGCACCGTCTCGGTGTCCGTTCCCGGCGCCACGTATGCCGTATTCGCGCTCCGTTCGTGAACGCCGGCAGCTGGCGGCGTCGCCGTGCCCGTTCGTGAGTCCGTGCGCGGAGAGACCCACAGCGCGATTCGCGCATGAAGGTCGCCGGTGGAAACCACTGTCCGCGACATTGGCGCCGCGTTCATGATTCGGCGGAAGGCGTCGACGCCTTCGTCCGGCGTCAGCGCAAGCCGCGCCGTTGCAGAGGTATCCGCGCGATCCTGCTCGAAGCCCCACCCGTCCCAGTTCACGCTCATCCACGGGACATTGGTGCGCCGCGCCTGCATCGAGGCGAGCGCGTCGAGCGCGGCATTGGCCGCGGCGTATGCGCCGAAGCGCAGCCCGCCCAGCACCGTGGACAACGACGACGCCAGCAGGACGAAATCGAGCGGCTTCCCCGCGACGGCATCCGCCAGCACGGAGGCGCCGGAAACCTTGGCGCGGAAGTGCCGTGCCAGCAGATCCGGATCGAGCGCGTCGATCGCCGTGAAGGCCGACGGATCCGTATCGGCGGCGAGGTGAATGACCCCGCTCAGGGCGCCGAACCGCCGTTCGGCAGCAGCAACGGCGCCGCGCATCGCCGCCGGATCGGCGACATCGGCGGCGACCGTCAGGACGTCCGCGCCGGCAGCACGGATCTCCCGCAACCGGTCAATCACCAGCGCCGTCGCGTCGTTGCGGCCCCGCTCGTGCAGCCACCCGTCCCACTCGTGCGGTTCAGGGACCGCCGTTCTCGACACCAGCACCACCCGCGCCTGAACTGATCGAGCGAGGTACTCGGCGATGCGAAGACCGATGCGTCCGAGACCGCCGGTAATCAGATACGTGCCGCGCTCCCGCAGCAGACGAGGCCGCGACGCCGGTGCGGCAATCGCGCGGCGAACGTGGCATTCGACCCACCGCTGGCCGTGCCGGTAGGCAACCGACGCGGCGGTGTCGTCCGCGATCAATTCGGCGGCCAGCTGTCGCGCAGTGGCAGGCAGCGACGTCGGTCCGTCGATTCGCACGTCGGCGGCCCAACATCGGACGTGGGGATGTTCCTGTGCCACAACACGTGCCAGCGCGGCGATGGCGGCGCGCGCCGGCTGCAGTGGCTCGTCTCCGCTGACGTCCTGGGCACGCCCTGTAACCGCGAGCACCCGCACAGGCGCGCCGGGATCGCGGCCGAGCGCCTGGGCAAGATAGAGCAGGCTGAGGAGTGCGGATTCGCTCCGCGGATATGCGGCCGCTCCGGGATTGTTCGTCGCCGTCGGCGCCGGCCCGGCGTCGGTGCCCCAGCAGTGGAGCACGTGCGTACACCCTCTTCCCGCCGCTGCAAGGGCATCGAGCAACCGTTCGTGGTCGGCGCGGCTGTGCGGGTCAATCGTGTACTGCGCGTCGACGCCATGCTCGAACGTGTGCCCCTGACGCACGCGAACAGGCGAGCAGCCCGGACGCTCCAACGCGGCGGCGACAAGCTCGCCAAGGCCTGACGTGTCGACGAACACCAGCGGGCTCACCACCGTGGTCTCGGCAAACGAATCGGTGAGCGGCATCCGGATCCAGCCCGGCGTGTAGAACCAGCGGGCCGGATCGCTGTCTTTCTCGATTCCATCGCCGGCGCTCCGCCCGGTGCGTGGCGATTCAATCCAATATCGCTGCCGCTGGAATGGATACGTGGGCAGCACCACACGATGCCGGCGGGCCCCGGCGTGGAATGCTTCCCAGTCGATCGCGACACCGCGCAGCCAGCACGCAGCCAGCGCGTGCGCCGTGGATTCAGCCGCGTCGGGACCGTCAATCGCCGCAATCGTGATCTCGTCCTGCGGTGCATCGGCGCGCACGAGTCCGCAGAGCGTATGCCCCGGCCCGATCTCGAGCCACACCGGGGTCGCGCCAAGATGCGCACGCGCACGTGCGACTGCTTGCGCCCACTGCACCGGCGCCGTCACCTGAGAGCCCCAGTAGGCGGGCGGGGGTGCCGTCTCGACGAGATCGCCGGTCACGGTCGAGAACCAGGGCACACGCGGAGCCATCGCCTCGCATTCCGCCGCCGCCGCCGTCAGCGGCTCGACGACAGCCGCCATCAGTCCCGAATGAAACGCTCCCGCGGCGTTCAGCCGCTGTGCCGTGCGTCCCTCGCGGCGGAGACGCGCGTCGAGTTCGTGGAGCGCCTCGTCGGTGCCGGCGACCACAGTCTGGTTGGCACCGTTGATGGCGGCCAGCCACAAATCCGCACCGAGCAACGGCCGAATCTCCTCCGCGCCCGCGGCAGCAGCCAGCATCCCGCCTGGGGGTGCCGCCTGCATGAGACGGCCGCGAACGGCTGCAAGCCGGACTGCCGAGTCGCGCGTCAGCACGCCCGCGACACACGCCGCCGCCAGTTCGCCGACGGAGTGACCGATCACCGCGGCCGGCTGCACTCCCCACGATCGCCACAGCGCCGACAGACTGAGCTCCACCGCCACCAGTGCCACCTGCGTCCACGTGGTCTGCGACAGTCGCCACGCGGCCACGTCGCGCTCTGTCGGAGCCGGATACAGGACCTCCCGGAGATCGATCCCCAGCAGCTCTGTCACAACCTCGGCGCAGGCATCGAACTCGGCACGGAACACCGCCTCGCCCTGGTACA
>JBOGIQ010000154.1:0-12974 GCA_050742535.1 Vicinamibacterales bacterium
GGGGTGTGATGACCTTTTCCGCCTTCAAATACACCCGCTGCGCCTTCTGATCCCTCGGGAACTTCACCTTTCTCCAGCGGTTGTCAGACTCCTCCAGCAGCCGCCGCAGTTCCATTCGCAAGTCGCTCTCGGGTGGTGCTGGCGGCACTGCCGCCACGCGCTCCAACGAGGCACCGGTGGTTTCAACTTCGTAAACGACGGCAGGCTCGTGCGGGTCGCGAGTGCGAACCACGATCGTTTTCGGCGGCTCGGGTTTGTGCTCGACCGGGTAGACAGTCACCGGAACGACCACGACGCGCTCGATTTTTGATTCCTGGATTTGACGCCGCAGCGTGTGGACGGAGAGTTCTTTGGTCTCGGCCTCGTCGAGCCATTTCGTTTGCTCGTCATTCGGCAGACCTGCAACCTCGACATGATGCGAGTAGCTCAGAGTGTCACGACGTCGTGATACATCGACGGCGCGCGAAACCCACACTTTGTTTCGAAGAGTCTCTTCGGTGTAGCCAGACAACGACGCCGCCTGGTGATAACGGTCGCCCCACTTGTGTTCACCAAAGGCGAGTAGGTCGCCAGTCCACCACGGGCACGCTTTCTCGGTGGCCACGGCCCACATCGTCGCGGCCATCCACTCCTCGAACGTCGGCGATCCAGTCGGAACCGCGCCCGTAGCCGTCAGCCTGAAGGGACCGTGCCCCGATTCGAGGCTGCACTCATCGAGATCAGCTGAAGGGACGAGATCAGCTGGCATGGGCGACCTCCGCGTGCTTCGGTGCTTCCGTCGAACGTGAATCCGCCAAAGCCCCGCGCAGCAACGCGGCAACGATGGCGCGGACCAGAGCACGCTCGACCGGCGTCAGCGGGGCGTCGTCTCGCTCAGCGGGCATTGGCGTGGTCGTCGTGCTTCTCGCGCTCGACGCCCTCCTGCACAAGCTCGCGAATGACCTGCGAGACGGAACTCAGGCGACGATCGGCAATTAGGCGAACGTCAGCATGCTGCTCGTCTGTGAGCGTGATGGTTGTCGGACGAGATTTGCGAGGAGGATGATCTGCCGCCACGCACCACTCCGCGATAAACAGGGTTGTCGGTTTATCACGGAGGCCGCGGGGCCTCACGCACCCAAGCCAGGACGGCTTGAGGATGACCGTCTCACCGCTCGCATTGCCGAGCGGACTACCTGGGCTGGGTCAAGTCGTCTCCAGGGAGCGCCGACCTAATGGGTCGACTGAGAGCCATAGATTGCAATACCGCACGCGCGGATGCAATAGAAATTCAGAGATGCTAGCAAAAAATATTCACGCGGCGACTCCGGTGACGAACGTCGCGGGCTGCCACCGCCTACGTTCCACGACTCCTTCCGGGGACGCCACTTTCGTAGGCTGCCTACCATCCTCGCAACCACGTGGGGACGCCATCGCTCTTGTTAGCGGTGTAACGCCGCCGAAAAACTTGCTGAGCGAGCCCTCTCCGCTGAACTCATACCAGTGGTCCTTCCCCTCATGCCGCGGCACGAACACGAGGCGCCCTTCTAAGACCTTGCGAAGAATCTGGCGAGCGACGGGCACGTTCTGGGCTAGCAGACCTTTCCACTCCGAAAGCTGCTGAAGCGCCTCCCAGCGGATGGCGTCAACGTTCAGGCCCTTCGCGGGTTGGGCATCCCGTGAACCGCTCCGAGAGAGGCTCTCAGTTCCTGCAACCGGCCTTCTCGTTTCTTCAGCGCATCAACGATGGGGCTCAACGCGCCACCTTCAGCGATGGCCTCGGTGAGCCGCGCAACCTCCGCCTCAAGACGGTCGATTTCGCCCTGCAGGTTCGCCGCGCGCCTGTCTGCCTCATCGCTCGGCTCGTTGACCATGCTGAACAGTCGGTCAATGGCCTCCTCGATGACTGCCGGCGTCAAGATGGATTGTTCTACTATCTCCAGCACCGCGCTGTCTGCTATTGCCATAGGAATCTCCAGGCCGTTGGCGCAGATGGCTTCACCACGCTGGTGGTTGGCAGCGCAGCCGTAGAAGAAGGCCCGCTGGCGGTTCGCCTTGCGACTTCGAATCAGCATCCCGGCCCCGCAGGCGCCACAGATGGCCATCCCAGTCAGGAGGAATTTGCTCTCGACGCCGTTCGCCGGCCGGCCCCATACCCGGCCATTGGTGTGGCGCAGGTAGTTCTGACGGGAACCTCGCAGCCGTTCGTGTGCTGCGCCCCACTGTTCATCGGACACAATGCGGAGGTGCGGGGACGTTACGGTCACCCACTCGGTTTCAGGTCGTGGGGTGTATGCGACCGCGGCCACGCCCCCGGTCCCCTTGGCACAGCCTGGACAGTCGCCATGTCTGCCCTGAATACGCGAAATGTTGGCTTTGTCAGCACGTGGGCGGCGAGGGTACTTCGATTACGATTCGCCGACATGACGCGGGCGCTGATTCTTGCCATCTTCGCCGCGGCGACCCTCGCCGCCTTCCAGGCGGAGCGAACTGTCGATCAACGCCGGCTTCGGGCCGACGATGGCCCTAACGGCCACACCCTCGTCGTGATCGCGGGCGGCGAGTTCACGATGGGCGCGCCGGCGGGAGAGCGCGGGCGAACGGATGAAGAGGTGGCGCATCGCGTCAGAATTCCGCGGACGTACGCGATAGCGGCGACCGAGGTCACGAACGAGCAGTGGGCGCGCTTTCTCGCGGCTGGGCCTGAGTACGCCGAGGGCTGGCGCGCGCGGACAAAGGCACGTTTCGGCGACCCTCCGGGTTTCGCGAAGTACTCGCGCACTCCCGACAGTCCTCAAGTGGCGGTGAGCTGGTATGACGCCGCGCGCTATTGCAACTGGCTGAGCGAGCGGGACGGACTGCCGAAGAGTCAGTGGGTGTATCCGGAGGCGATCGACCCCGAGCGCGGAATGGACCTGCCGGCCGACTATCTGCACCGGACAGGCTATCGACTTCCGACCGAAGCCGAGTGGGAACACGCGGCTCGCGCCGGCACGACGACCAGTCGTCACTTTGGCGACGACGAGTCACTCGTTCCGAAGCACGCTTGGTACGACGGGAACACGAACCGCGATCGTGCCTATCCCGTCGCCACGCTACTCCCCAATCAGTGGGGATTGTTCGACATGCTGGGCAATGTGTGGGAGTGGACCTTCGATCGGCGGCTGCCCTACCCGACCGACGGCCAAGTGGTGGACGACGTCGAGGATTCGATGCTGCGGGTAGCGAATGACGTGGCGCGAACGCGCCGCGGCGGCTCGTTCGCGTACGAATGGTTCACCGTACGTTCCGCGCATCGTGGAGCTACTACGTACTTTCCTAATCAGACGCGCGACAGCGTCGGCTTCCGCGTCGCTGCCACCAGGAACACGAAGTCGTAGCTATAAAGAACACAAAGACCACAAAGAGTTTTCTTAGTGTCTTTGTGACCTTTGTGGCTAACCCTCTGTGTGCTCTGTGGCGCCCTAGTTTTCCGTCGGTGGGCGCGCCGCTCGGAAAGTGATCCATTCGCCGCTCGGAAAGTGATCCACCTGGGGGCCTGATGGCGGGTTGCCGAAGCGTCGCGCTTCGGTTCCGCTGGAAGGGATGCTCAGGGTGGACCAAGTACACGTCATTCGTCATAAAGTCCTGGTGGAAGGCCGCTCCGCGCGGCAGGTGGCGAAAGAGCTGGGGATTTCGCGCCGGACGATCCGGAAATACCTCCTCGAAGCCGTTCCGAAACGTCACGAGACGCAGCCGCGCCCTCGGCCGGTGTGGGAGGCCGTGCGGGCGCGCGTGGCCGCACCCAAATCAACAGAGGACTCCAATCGGCTTACGAGTGCGATCCCGGCGTGGAGCTCCAGATTCCAATCCGAGGAGGGATTGGGCTGCGGTCCGATGTTCGAGTCAAACTGGCCGCCTTTATGCGGCGAACCCAGCGGAATCGCGCAACCGGCGCATCGCCTCAAGGAATCCGGCAATCTGGTTCCAACTCGGAACGGTTGGGGACGCCACCAAAATTGGATCGGTCCCAGTCACCAAAAGCTTGGCAAAGCTGGGATCTCCCTTGATGTCCCTTCCCGGAATCGGTGGACTCCGGACGTTCGTCACACCTTGACCGCGCGGGTCATCAGGTAATCCTGACGAACGACGTTGTCGTCGAAAAACTCCGCGACCATCGCTTCGTACTCGCGCCGGAACATGGCGAGCTTCTCTGGGTCGCTCTCGCCCAGTGTCTCAACCAGTTTGATGACCGGCGCCGCGGTCCGCTCCATCATCGTCCGGGAGTGCTGCGGGCTGAGCGCAGGCACCCGCATCGTCGCGCGATCGAACACGATCTCCCGGATGGAATCTCCGAGTCGTTGACGCACGATGTTGGGATCTCCCCACTGTGGCGGCGGCGCGACGCCTGGCGGGGGAGGCGGCAGGTAGCTGCCGACCAGAGCGAACATACGGCCAACGAACAGCTCAGGCGGCCACGTCGAAAAGGCGATCGTTCCTCCGGGTTTGAGCACGCGCAGCATCTCGGAAACAGCGACATCGGGTCGTGGCGCGAACATGTGGCCAAACTGGCTCAGAACGACGTCGAATGTGCCTGCGTCGAACGGCAGGTGTTCGACGTCGCCTTCGTGCCAGTCGATCTCGACAGCCGCGATACGCGAGTTCTCGCGCGCTTCGGCCAGGAGATCAGGTGTGAGATCGAGGCCCGTGACTTTCGCGCCGAGTCTCGCCGCAGTGACGGCAACGACGCCCGTGCCGCACCCGACGTCGAGCACACGGTGCCCGCCCCTGATGCGCGCATGCTTGACGAGTCGCGCGGCTGTTGCGGTGGTGATCGCTTGCAGTGGGGTGAAGAACGCCCAGCCGGCTTTCTGGACCTGCTTGAACGCAACAAATGGATCGGGAGTGGTGGTCGTCATGTCGTTCAGTTTACCCAACGTACCGAAATCAGCGACGTGAATTCAGTTGTTCCAATCAGGCTGGGGAGACCTTGCTGGGTAGTTTTCATGGGTCGGCGGCTTCCATGGGGCGCAGCCCTGCTGGAATCCGATGGCATTCACGCGGCGAATCCCGCCGAATCGCGAAGCTCGCGCATGGATTCAAGAAAGACCGCGATCTGGTTCCAACTCGGAGTGCTTAGGGACACATCGCAAGACCAGTCAGGAGATACTTGCTCTCGACACCGTTCGCCGGCCGGCCCCAGACTCGCCCATTGGTCTTGCGCAGATAGTTCTGACGGGAAGTTTGCAGCCGTTCGTGTGCAGCGTTCCACAATTCGTCCGAGAAGCGCAGGTGTTCCGCCGACACCGTCAGCCGCCGCGCAGCTGACCTCCGAGGTGGTACCTAGCCTTCCGCACGTGGTCCTCGCGGTGGCGGCCTTTGGCGTGCTCGATCGCTGAGCCGAATACGCCCTGTGGTGGTCATCATTGCCGCCGCGCGGGCCGCCCTGCACTCGTCGCACGAACGGTCAGTTGTCGGTCGGCAATGTGGCGCTCTCGATGACCAGCACTTCGACGGGAGCCACGACCGCATCGAGGGTCAGGCCAAGTTGTTCCCGAATCGCAGTAAAGAGCGACGGGCCGGTGCTCGGTTCGGCAGGTTGCGCAGAAGGGTCCGCGGTGACCATAGCTGCCCATTCCAGCTCGAGGTCAAAGGTTTCCGTCAATCCCGTGCGATCGACGACCGGGCGACCGGTTGTCTGAGCCAGGCTCTCCATCAGCCGCTGGAGAAGAACGCCGCCACCTCGCCAGCTCGTCGGCGTGGTGCGCTGGCCGCACGACGGACGTTGGGTTCCGGGGACATATTCCGGAGCGGCGGCTCGCATTTGCGCATCGGCGCAATTGACCGCCGCCGGTTTGAGCTGCGGACCGAGCCGGCGATCGGCACGAGCGAGTTGCAACGCATATGCGGGCAGATCGCGTGTCTCACGCCGAACGACCAGATTGAACCGATCGCGCAGCAACGCTTGCTGCAGCTGTCGCAGTTGTTCTGGCGTCACATTGCCTTCGGCCCTGGCATTGACATCGAAGCGAATCCGGTTGACCCATTCGGGACCCTCCAGGATGCGCGCCATCGGCATGTTATAGGCGGAGAAGATCAGGCGGCGGAGAGTCACCCCGTTTGCGGTGAATCGGCCGCCCGGTTGGCTGTTGATACCGCCGCCGCCTACCTCCGTCGCGCTCTGGCGAATCGACGCGACCTCGAATGTTGGGGCATTGGTCGGAGCGGGTGCCCGTTGCGCATCAATGATGGTGCTCCCGATGATGCCGATGCAGAGGGTTCCAATCCAACGCGCGCGGCCAGTGAGCTTCATAACGTTCTTTTACGTGAAAATCCCAACGATTGTCCTCATGACTACCTCTAGTCAATCGGGCGCCTGTACGCGTGCCGTTGTGGCGGCTTAGGTTTGGATGGTCCGTCACCAGTACCCTTAGACGACGTGACATGGTCTCGCGTTGTTGTTACTTGGCGCGAGCTTCGCGGTGTTCGCTGGCCCCTTTGGTCGATCGTTGGCAAGTCAGATGGAGGGAGACCACACTCTCGACGAACGTGCTCGCGATGCGCGATGGAGCACGCTTGTCGCAAGGGTCGTCGGAGTCGCCCTCGTTGGTTACGCAACGTGGAAGCTGCTGAACCTTTGAGGCGGTCGATGGTCTTTCTATGCGGTACGAAAACAGCCGCCGACCTCTCCAACCGCGGGTAACCCGCGTGGGGACGCCATACCATCAAAATCGGACCCCGGCGGCTGCAACTGCTTGAAAGCCAAGCAGGTTGACGCGGTTCGAAACTCCTCGCCATCGAACGCCATTCGCGCCAACGCGGCCCGGCGCCAACCGTAATCCTGCCGGCGACTGGCGGTCACTCGGCTCGAAGCGCCTCCACCGGATCGATCCGCGCCGCCGCGCGCAGCGGCACGAGGGCGGCCACCATGGTGGCGCCCAGCACGACCGCCGCCCCGATCGCAAAGGGGCGCACGCCGAATTCCAGGAGCGGGGCTGACGCAGCGAGCAGACGCAGCAGCCCCGCCGCGACGGCCACCCCCGCAACCAGGCCGATCGCCGCGGTGCGAGACGTCTGCGTCAGCATCTCCCACACGATGCGCCCGCCGCTCGCCCCCAGCGCCATCCGCACACCGAACTCCCGTGTCCGCTGAGCGACCAGAAACGAGACGACGGCATGCGTCCCCGAGTACGCGAACAGCAGCCCGATGAAGCCGAGCAGCGACGCGACCGCAGACAGTATGCGGAATCCCCACGCCCCCTCGGCGACCATGGATCGCATCGACATCAGCCGAAACGGCGCGTCCGGTGCCACGTCGTTCACGGCGGCCGTCGCCGCCGTTCGCAGCGCAGCGGCGTCGTCGGATCGCGCCCGCACGAGCAAGGTCATGTCTTCGGGACCCCGCGCGTCGATCGGAAAATAGACGCAGCTGACATCGATCCCGTCGGTCATCGAGCCGTTGGCGACATCCTCTGCCACGCCGATGACCTGCACACGGCCACGCGGCAGCGCACGATCGGGACGACGCGCGGAGCTCGCGGTGAGATCGAGGGTCTGCCCGAGCGGGTCGAGCCCGGGCCACAGGGCCTGCGCCGTCGCCTGGCTGACCACCACGACGGCCGCTCTCGCGGCAGCTTCACTGGGCGTGAACGAGCGCCCGCGCACGATCCGGATGTCGAACAGCGGGAAGTACTCGGCCGACACGCCGGTGTAGCCGACTTCCGCGGTGATGTTCGAGGCCGACGCGGTCACCGCGGTATTGCGAAGCGAAAACCCCAGCGGCGGCCGCCACGACACCGCTACCTGCTGGACCGCCGCTTCGAGTGGCAGTCGCGCCGCCACCTTGGCTCGCACGGCGAGGTCCGCCTGAAGGATCGACACCTGGTCGTACGCAAGGTCGAGCGGCGGATTGGCGAGACGGGACGACTGGTCGACCAGGCCCAGCGCGGCAACCAGAAACAGCACGCACGCGCCAATCTGTAACGCCACGAGGCCGGATCGCAGACGCGATCCGCGCGCGTCGGACGACGCCTGACCTCGCGACGCGGAGACCAGGCGCACGCTCGTGAGGCGCCCTGCAGGGGCGAGCATGATGAGGACGGCCGATACGACCGCCGCCGCGGCGAGGAACGCAATCACCCGGACGTCGGGATCGAGCGGCACCAGGCGGTTCTCGACGGGCGGAGCGCCAGCGGGCCACGACGCGACAAGGACGGATGGCAGCACGCGAGCCACGACGGTCACGAAGGCGAGACCGGCCGCCGCCGCCGGCATCGCGAGCATCAGGCTCTCGACGATCAGCTGGCGCACGACGCGCCACCGACCGGCGCCCAGCGCCAGGCGGACCACGATCTCGGCCTGTCTGCTCAAGGCGCGCGCCAGCATCAGGTTCGTAATGTTTGCCGTCGCGACCAGGAGCACCAGGCCGAAGATCGACATGATGATCGTCAACATCGCCACGGCGTCCCCGTCCAGCGGCAACCTGGTCGCCAGCGAGTCGAGGCGCACCTCCGCGGGCGCGGCATCCGACGGCGGAGGAAAACGCTGCCGGAGCCACGACTCGAGCCACGGCTGCATCGACGCCGCACTGACGTCCGGTCTCAGGCGCGCGATGACGACGAGCGAAGCGGGACCAGACTCGGACCAGGGGTCGTCGCCACCGAACGTGCCCGCCATGGTCAGCGGCGCGTAGAAGCTGACGAGCTCCTGACCGGCCAGATTCGCGCCCGGCTGCGCAACACCCACCACCTCGAACCGCTGGCGTCCGAGCTGGACGAGCTGCCCGACGATCGCTGGGTTCGCACCATATCGGGATCGCCAGGCGTTGTAGGTCAACACGACCACCGGTTTCGTGCCGCGCGCCGCCGCGTCGTCCGGCCTCAGCAACCGGCCCAGCGCCGGCCGCGCGCCGATCAGCTCGAAGTAATTGCCGGTCACCAGCAGCCCCGGCGTGGTGACCGCGTCCTCTCTGTAGGCGGCGCTCTGCGTCGCCGTCAGCTCGGCAAAGCGGCTGGCTTCGGGCCGCAGCGCCTCGTAGTCCGTCAACCGAAACCGTTGCCGGCGCGCCGCCTCGGTCTCCCAGATCAGCAGGTGCAACGCCCGCGGGTTCGGCAGGTCGACGGGTCTGAACAGGTAGGCGTTGAAGATGGCGAACGCCGATCCGGCCAGGCCGAGGCCCAGCCCGATCGTCAGGACGACCGTGGCGGCAAACAGCGGCGCACGCCAGAGGGTTCGCGCGGTGTACCGGACGTCCTGGACGAGCGAATCCAGCCAGACCACGCTGTTCATCTGGTAAACCTGCTCGCGGATCCGCAGGCGGTTGCCCAGCTTGAGGTGCGCCGCCCGGCGCGCCTCTTCCGGCGACATGCCCCGCGCGATGTTGTCGTCGGTCTCGAGGTCGAGATAGGAGGCAAGCTCCTCGGCGCGCTCCCGGTCCCACGTCGCTCGACGAAAGAAGCGGCGCCAGGTCATCGGATCGGCCTGGCGCGGGCCACATACCGCGCGAAGAGCTGGTCGGGCGAATAGCTGGCGTCCTCGATCGTGAAGCCCGCGCGTTCCAGCATGGGCTCGAGCAGCCAGGTGAACGTCGAGTGCTCGTGACGGATATGCGCTTCGACGTCGCGGCGGGTCCAACCCTCCTCACGTGTGTGTTCCCAGGTCCGGCACCAGGCTTCCAGTCGCTGCTCGGCCTCGGCGGGTTCGAACCCGTACACCACATCCCACAACCGGAAGATGCCGCCGGGGCGCACGACGCGGCGAATCCGATCCAGCGCGATCGCTTTCCAGAAGTCAGGAAGGTGATGCAGGGCGTAGCGCGAATACACGAAGTCCGCTCTGGGTCCGTGGTGCTCGTAGCTCAGCATCCCCGCGTCCTCCACCTCGAGATTCGGCGTCCCCGATGCGCGTACCTTGTCGCGAAGCACACGCAACATGGCCGGCGACACGTCCACCGCCACGACGCGCGAGCACGCCGAGGCCGCCGTCAACGCAAGCTGCCCTGTTCCAGGGCCGATATCCACGAGGACCGACTGTCCTGCGGAAACAGTGGCGCCAGCGCATCGCTACTCGGTGGACGGTTTCAGGATCCGGCCGATCGCGCGGACGACTTCTTCCCAGCGCGCTGTCTGCGCGATCAACTGCTTGCGGCCGGCCGGCGTCAGCCGGTAGTACTTCGCCTTCCGGTTGTTCTCGGAGGTGCCCCAGAACGAGGCGATCCAGCCGCGGTTCTCCAATCGGTGGAGCGCCGGGTACAACGAGCCGTGCTCGATCTGCAGCACGTCCTCGGAGCCGCGCTCGATCGCATGAGCGATGGTGTGGCCGTGCGCCGGGCCGATCACCAGCACCTTCAGCACGAGCATGTCGAGCGTCCCCTGCGGCGTTTCGCTTTGCAGCGGCGACTCACGACCAGGCACGTGAACTCCGTTTCTCCTCTGATGCTCTATGCAAGATAACGCGTTCAAAATAGCCCATACGAGCTATCGTATGACTTTGTTCAGAAGATTATCTAGTGGAGCAATCGCGACCCGCCGTCAGCTCCATCACCTGACGTTTCAGAGTTTTTCAGCAATCGCACCAGGACGCGGATACCGCGACTGGATAGCGTGCCCTCGAACAGGAGGGCAATAGGCCATGACCGTTCGGCTCGTCGCGTGCTCGTTGATCGTCGCGCTGGTTCTGCCCCGCCACGGCGAAGCACAACCGCAGGCCGGTCCCGAAGTGGCCAGCTCCTTTGAAGAGCTCCAGCGGACACTGCAGCCGGGAGAAACGGTGTATGTGACTGACGCGCGCGGTGCGGAGGCGCGCGGTCGCCTTGTGCTGCTGTCGGGAACCGAACTGCATCTGAACGCCGACGGAGAACGCCACACGTTCCCGGTCCTTACGGTCGCGACCGTCGCACGTGCGATCCGCGATCCGGTTCGCAATGGTGTGCTGATTGGCATGAGTGCAGGCGCCGGCCTTGGTATTGTCGGGACAGCGACCGACTTCGTCGACGATCAATGTAGGGCAACTGGCCGCTGCGGGCTTCAGGCGGACGTCGCGCGAGTGCTCATCGGTGCGGCCTGGGGCGCGTTGGCTGGCTGGCTCATTGACAAGCACACCCAGGGAAGAAAGGTCGTCTACCGGCACCAACCTGCGCAGCCGTGGCCGATGTCGGTCTCGCGTCCAAGCCGACGGTTACCCTGAGTCACCCTCTACGCCGTTGGTGGCGGGCTAGGAGGCGCGAAGCCTAATCAAGCCGCGGAGCGAGTATCGCCGCGCACTTTCCAACGTCGGTCATTCCCTGGTGGGGACGAATCCAAGCATTTCGCGAGGCCGTCTCACGGATTCACTTTGCCCTCAGCGGCGGTCCGACGCCTCGCTGCCCGTGCCAGATGGCCAGGATTCTCACGTCGTGTTCCCCGACGGCGTAGTAGACGTGATACCGGGTCACTCGGAGAAAGAGGCGCCGCATGCCAGGCACCGGCGAGCGTCGATACGGACGTCCGAGAAGCGGCGCCTGGGCAATGAGTTCGAATGCGTTGGACAGTTCGTCGAGAAAAGAGTTAGGCGAGGCGGTACGGTTCTGACGCCACCAGCCGTCAATCGTGTGAATCTGGGCGTCAGCCTCCGGTGTGGTGACGACTGGCAGGTTCACCGGCGGCGGCGCAGTTCGTCGAGAACCTCCTGAGCGGGGCGAAGGCGACCAGCTTCGGCCGACGTCGACGACGCTATCAGCGCCTCGTGAAGTGCTCCGCGTTCATCTTCGGTCAGGTCGTCGCCCTCGTCGTTAGCCACGAGCTCGATGACGGTCCCTTCTGGCAGGGTCGTCGGTTCGTTGAGAACGAGACGCCCTTTCTCGACCCGAGCTCGCAGAGGACTCATGGCGCTACTGTACGGCCCCTGGCGCCGCCCTTTCAAGGCTGAACCCCAGGTTCATAGCGCTGAAAGCCGCGGATCCGGCGCTGCGAGAATCATCTGAGATGCTGAGCAACCCAGGTGAGCCAGGGGTCGTCTTGACCCCGCACCTGTTCGTTGGTCGGGCTGAGTGCGGACCAAGGGGCAGTCCAAGAGCCTTCGTCGGGATTTGAAGACCGATTCAGCAGCAGGTACTCGCCCGTCTGCCGATAGTTGAACGCGAAACAGTTGCCCGACCGGCCGCCGCGGCGGACGAAGGTGTACGGCACTGATCCATCGTTCAGATATCAATCTGCCCTTCGACCGGAACGTCAAGAATGCGTCCGCCCAATTCGACCGTGCGACTGCCTGGCGGGACGACTTGCTTTTCCGCCCTGGCGTGGACGATGACGGCAGCCCGCTCCACAAGCGACGCGGGCGAAACCATTCCCCGCACCTGACACGGGAATGCGGGAGTTGCTGCGCTGCAAACGAGTGCTACTGCAATCGCGAGTGGGCGCCTCATCCTGAGAACATAACGCCAATCTGCCGCCTAGATCCCCCGCAGGACTCGCTCACGCGACTCGCCGCGCTGAAGCTCCTCGCAGCGTATACAAGCGACCGGGTCCCCGTGGGGACGAACCATCCGAACATTCACGGCTGGCGGACGACTTCGTAGTCGCCGCGTCGCGATCCTTCGCGAATGACCCACCCGGGCTTCGCGGTGAACGTCCACCCGTCGCCCACGGCCGTCGAATCATCGCGACGCACGGGCGCCGGCAGACGACGCACGTTGCCCTCGGTCTCGACGAGCACGCCCTTTTCGGCTGCAATCGTGCCCCGCTCGCCGGACCAGCTGAACGTGCCAAGGTACACGGTTCCGGTTCCCGGAATGGCCACTGCACCTCGTGAATCAAAACTGCCGCCGCCCGCTCCCGAAATACGAAGCACGGGCCCGTCGACGAACCGCTGGCGCAGTTCGGCGACACGTTCGTCACGCTGTCGCTTGCGCTGCTCTTCCGATGCGCGAAGCTCGACGCCGCCGTATCGGGTGGCTGACGTCGTGACGTTCGTCGCAGGCTGATCCCCGACGGCGCGCATCACGAGCGTCGCGAGATCGTCGGTGCCGCGCACCCGCCGCG
>JBOGIQ010000155.1:0-12963 GCA_050742535.1 Vicinamibacterales bacterium
GTGCGGCACGGCGTCCGGTCAGGATGGTAAGCCGCCTCGCGCTCGCGTCCGCCGCGATCGCAGTCGTGGTGGGACCGCTGGCGGTCGGCGCCTTCCAACAGCAAGGCGGTGTCACCGAAGCGACATTTGAAGCCGCATCGATCAGGCGGAACGTGTCCGGTGCGGACGGATGGGCACTCAACCCCCGTCCGACGGGACAGTTCGACGTCATAAACGCCCGCCTGTCCGACCTCGTCATCGCCGGGCATCTTCTCCAGGACGATCAGGTGGAGAACATGCCGGCGTGGGCGCGAAACGTGCGCTATGACATCGTGGCCAGGTTGGACCCCGCAATCGCAGGCGCCTCTCAGCCGCCGGGACTTCCACCGACGTGGTCGCTCGCCTTACGAGCGTTACTGAAAGAGCGCATGCAGCTCGTCTTCCATCGAGCAGTCGCGCAGAGGCCCGTCTATGCCCTGATGCTGGCCAGATCGGACGGCGAGCTAGGGCCCAGCATGCGACCGGCGAAGTTCAACTGCGATGCATTGAAGGAGCAGGCGCTCGCCGCCGCGCGCGTTGGCGGACCATCACCCTACCCGCCGACGACGGCTACCGAAATTGCGTGTGGCGTGCGTCCGAGCCGGGGACGAATTCTCCAGGGGGGCAACGGCCTCGCCGAATTCAGGGCGATTCTCTCGCGAATCGTCGGTCGGCCGATCCTCGATCGTACTGGCCTGACGGGCAATTGGGATTTTCTGTTGACCTACACACCACAGGATCTCCTTCGCGCCGGTGAGCTTCCGCCGGCTGATTCGCCGGACCTGTTCACCGCACTGAGAGAGCAGCTGGGCCTCAAGCTCGAATCGACGACGGGCCCGGTCGAGATGTTCGTCATCGACCGGCTCGAGCCACCGTCTGAGAACTGATGGCAAGCCTTCCCTTTTTCGTCTCCGGCGTCCGCGGCGGCAACCTCACGCGGCGGGTCGAGTCGATCATGGCGGGGTGCCACCGTGGCAACCTCACGATCGCACGCCGTGCCGCTCTGCTGCTTGGTGCCGCGGCCTTCATCGCCGCGCCCGTAGTCGGCGGCGCATTGACGATGCGGCCGCAAGCTACCACGCCCGACGGTCGGCGCTTCGACGTGGTGTCGGTCAGGCGAAATGCTTCAGGCGACACGAACATGCGCGTGCGCCTGCCGCCCGCCCGTTTCGAGGCGACGAACATCCAGATTCGCGAACTGATCCGAATTGCGTACGGCTTCCAGAGCTTTCAGCTTGCCGATGGCCCGGAGTGGCTGACCACCGAACGGTACGACATCTTCGCCACCGCCGACCGCGCCTACGCGCCCGGTCCCGAAGGCGCCGCGCCTGAGGTGATTGCCATGGTGCGCACCATGCTCAGCGAACGTTTCGGAATCCAGCTGCGCCCGGAGAAACGCGAACTGCCGCTCTTCGAGTTGCATCTGGCGAGAAGCGACAGACGTCTCGGTTCGGGCATGCGGCCGGTGAAGGTCGATTGCCTGGCTGAGGCACAACGCGTGGCAGCTCCGGCGCCAGATGGCGGACCACGGCCAACGTCCGCCTGCAACGTGCAAGTCGCATCGACACAACTGAAGGGACGCGGTCTGACGCTCGCCCAGCTCGCCACCGCCATCTCGCGAGCGGCCGGGATTGATCGTGCCGTCATCGATCGCACAGGACTGACCGGAACGTTCGACGTCGATCTCAACTGGACTCCGGAGATACGAACAGCTGCCGGTGACGCGTCGGCAGCGGCACCTCCAGACGTTCCGGGTCTCTTTACGGCTGTTCAGGAGCAGCTCGGTCTACACCTCGAATCGCGGCGCGGACCCGTCGACGTCTTCGTAATTGCCGGAGCCACTCGACCTGCGGAGAACTGAAATGACGCAGCTTCCCTTTTGTCTCTGCGGCGTGCGCGGCGGCGATCTCGCGCAGCGCATCGAGTCGATCCTGGCGGGACGCCGCCGTGCCAAACTGACTCGGGCACGCCGGGCAGTTCTGATGTTCGGCGCGGTGGCCTTCATCGCCGCGCCGGTCGTCGTCGGCGCGCTGACCCTCCGGCCACAGAGCGGCCAGTCCGCAGCGGCTCCGGGTCAACGGTTCGAGGTCGCGTCTATCAAGCGCACGCCGAACGATCCGCCCGGCAACCGGTTTTCTCCGACACCCGGACGGTTCTATGCCGAGCATGTTTCCGTGCGCTTTCTAATCTGGTACGCGCATGACATCGAAGATTTCCGGATCATCGGTGGTCCGTCATGGATCGACTCCGAAAAATACGACCTTGACGCGCGCGCGCCAGGGGCGACCCTACAGCAGGTCCGCGGGCCTCTGCTGCGCCAGCTTCTTGAAGATCGATTTAGACTCGTCGCTCACAGGGAAACGCGAGAGATTCCGGCATTCGTCCTCACGACGGCGCGAGGCGGTCCGCAATTGCGGATGGCCGCAGACGGGGCCTGCCAGCCGCGTGTGCCAGGCGAACCGCTCGCTCCGGGCCAGCGGCCGGCCGACTTCTGCGGTTTCCTTGGAATGGGCGGTAACGACCTGCGCGGCACCGCGATCGAGATGAAGGATCTGGCCGGTATCCTGTCGATGCATCTGCGCCGGCTGGTCATCGACGAGACCGGCGTCACCGGCAAGTTCAACGTCGCCCTGAAATGGACGCCTGACGACACCGTGGCAGCCGTTCCGCCGCCAGACGGCGCGCCACCCTCGTTCTTTACCGCAATCCAGGAGCAGCTCGGCCTCCGGCTGGAAGCAGCTCAACGTCCCGGTGAGGTTCTCGTGATTGACCGGATCGCGCGGCCGACAGAGAACTGAAATGACACAGCTTCCCTTTTGTCTCTGCGGCGTGCGCGGCGGCGATCTCGCGCAGCGTATCGAGTCGATCCTGGCGGGACGCCGCCGCGCCAAACTGACTCGGGCACGCCGGGCAGTTCTGATGTTCGGCGCGGTGGCCTTCATCGCCGCGCCGGTCGTCGTCGGCGCCCTGACCGAGCGACCGCAAGCCGGCCAATCAAGTGCGGCCCAGGGTCAACGTTTCGAGGTCGCGTCGATAAAGCGCGGCGATCCGATCGTCCGCCGGTTCTTCCTCGGTACCGTACCCGGCCGATTCATGGCGACCAACATGACGGCGAGAGACGTCATCGCCTTTGCGTTCGACATGAGAAAAGAGCAGATCTCGGGCGGGCCGGCGTGGATCGATTCGGAGCGCTTCATGATCGAAGCGAAGCCGCACGATGGGGTGACGATCGCAGGGTCCGCTGGAATGAGCAACCTGCGCCAGATGCTTCGGTCGCTGCTGCAGGACCGGTTCAAGCTCGCCGTGCATCGCGATACCAGGGTCGAACCGATTTACGAGCTGGTGGTTGCGAGCGGAGGATTCAGGCTGACGCCGGTCGAACCGCGTTCGACTGGCCCGCGGGGTATCGGTACGGTCGGTCAGGGGAACGTCACAGGAACGGCGGCCCAGATGTCAGGGTTAGCGAGTTTTCTGTCAGGCGTGCTCGGCCGCTGGGTCGTCGACAAAACAGGTCTGCCCGGCCAATACGATTTCACCCTGACGTATGCGCCGGAACCGGGCCAGGCGGGATCGCCCGTCGCACCGCCCGAGGGGGCGGCCCAGGCCGATCCGAATCGACCGTCGCTTTTCACCGCGCTCCAGGAGCAGCTCGGGCTCAGGCTCGCAACCAACAGAGGTCCGGTGGACATCGTCGTCATCGATGGTGTGGAAAGGCCAGTAGAGAATTGATCTAGACGATGCGGGCGCTCACAGATCCAAGCGTGCCGAAATCGGCATTGACGTCAACACCCGGTGCGATCGGCAGCGGTACCAGGCACGTGCCTGTAGTGACCACTTCACCGGCCTTCAACGTAATTCCCAGTCCCGACAGCTCGTTCGCCAGCCACGCCAGCGCGACGCGAGGATCGCCCAGGACGTTGGCGCCCTTTCCTTCCCGCGTCAGCGACGGTTCCCAGCGCCCCATAAAGGGGCGCCCTACGTCTCCGATCACCCGGTGCTCGACGAGGTCGATCTCGCGCCACGCGCTCGGCGCCGGCGGGCCGAGCACAAAGAGGTGCGCGCAGGCGTTGTCCGCAATCAGCTGTGGGGCGCCGACGACGGTGAAGTCGTCGAAGCGCGAATCCGGGACCTCGATGGCAGGATGCAGGGTCGCGACGGCATCGAGGACCTCGTCGACCGAGTACGGCTGCGCGCGCGGCGGCAGGTCTCGCGCCATGCGGAACGCGAACTCAGCTTCGACCACCTTCATGTGATTCGCGCCGAACGGCAATTCCGGTATCGCGGGTTCCGCCTTCGCGCTCCGCGCTACGGCGGACAGGTCGGTCACCCGCTCGTGGAGCAGACGCCCGGCCAACGGACCCGTCACGTTGATGTGCTTCTGGCCGACGAGACTCGTCGCGGCAATCTTCCAGCCGAACAACGGGGCGGAGCTGCGGCTCTCGAGCGTTGCCTGGACCGCGTAGCCGTCGTCGCGTGTCCGGGGACGGACCTCTTCCGGAAGTGACTGAAGGCGGCGGCCGTTCTGCCAGCAGTCCCAGAGCAGATCACCGGCAGTTGTCATACGAGTCGACACGGGAAATTAGTCTATCTGCTAATCTGCCGGGACCAGGGACCAGAGACCAGGGACCAGGGACTCGTGATCAACGCCTCCCCCGACGGCACGGTCGTCAACATCCGCGTGATCCCGCGCGCGAGCAAGTCCGCGATCGCCGGGATCCGCGATGATGCGGTGCTGGTGCGGCTCAAGGCACCACCTGTCGAGGGCGCCGCGAATGACGAGCTGATTCGATTCCTCGCCGACCTGCTGGGTGTGCCACAGCGCAACATCGAGATCGTGTCGGGTGAACGGTCACGCGGGAAGCGCGTGCGGATCAGCGGACGAACCGCTGCAGACGTCGAACGAATCCTGTCGAATCCGGCTGAAGCCGGACTCCACGGGAGCGGCGAACTGTCGAAATGAGCCGGGCGTCTAAATCGACGGCCGCCATGGTGCACCGGTCGCGGCACGTCGCCGTCATCGCAGTCTTGTGCATCTGCGTGATCCCGGACGCTCGCGCACAGACGGATATCCCCACCATCAGCGGCCGGGTGCTCGCCGCCGACTCGGATATTCCACTCAGGCGCGCGCGAATTTCTATTACTGCGGGCTCCTGGCGCTCCGAGATCGGCCTGACCGACAACGGCGGGCGGTTTCGGGTTGAGGTTCCCGCCGACGGCAACGCGCGAGTGCCGTTCACCGTCACCGTCGCGAAGGGCGGCTTCGTCACGGCTGCGATCAAAGTTGAGGGGACGGAAATTCAGACGCCGTTGATTGTCCGCCCCGTGCGCGGCGCGGCGATCACCGGCGTCGTCATCGATCGCAGTGGCGGCGCGCCCGCGGCAGGAACGGCGGTGACTGCGAATCGCATCGGCGCCACCGATACGGGCACGCCCACCCAATACTCGACCACAACCGATGATCTGGGCGAATACCGCCTGGCCGGTCTGGCCAGAGGCCGTTATGAGATCTGGGCCGGCACGGCCAGGACGATTGTCGTGCAGCCTCCCGTAGTAAAGGGCTCGAAGGCCGAACCACCGATCACGCAGCAGATCGGAGCCGGCGAGAAGTTGTCGCTCACGCTGGAGACTGCGGAAGAGATTGGCGGCGTTCAACTCGTTGCGCCCGACGAAAGCGCGCTCGAAGCAAGCCTCCGCGCACTGCGCGAGAGCGGACGCGTGACGCCGAATTCATTCGTCACGATCACGTCAGGCAACGCTGGCTCCGTCATAACTACGCCTTCGACAGCCCCTCCCGCAACGCCGGAACAGGGGCGCGCCGGAGCATTGAGCGGGCAATTGCTGTCAGCAGACCGGCGTCCCGTGGCGCGTGCATTGGTACGCGTCGAGGGCCCTGGCGGATCCCGCGACGCCGTCACCGATTCGGAGGGGGCGTTTTCCGTACGAAGCCTGGGGCCCGGGCAATACGTTATCCGCGTCGATGTCAGCGACCAAATGAGCTGGCACTTCGGTCAGCGCGCGCCAGGGGAACCCGGGCGGCCGATCAGCCTCGCTCGCGGTCAGGTCGTTCAGGGCATTCAGATCGTCCTGCCTCAGGGGCGCGCGATTTCCGGTGCCATCGTCGACGAACATGGTGAACCGGTGCAGGGTGCACGCATCCAGGCGATGCAGGTGCGTTACACGGCCGGGCGCACGATTGCCGTTCCAACCGGAAACCCGCGGGTGTCCGACGATCGCGGGCGCTATCGGCTGTGGGGACTGCATCCCGGCTCCTACCTCGTCTCTGCTTTCATCGACGGCTTCGTGGCGTCAGGCGACAGGCAGACTGCGTACGCGAAGACGTATTTCCCCGGAACGGCGATGGTCAGCGCCGCGGTTCCGATCGATCTTCGCGAGGATGCGATCGCCAACATTGGCTTCACGGCCACCGGTCTTACCGAACTTCGTGGCGTGGCGCGTGATGGCGATGGTTTCCTCGTCAGCGGTACCGCGCGCCTCGTCGAGCCTCGCCGGGCCGGAACGGTCGCGGAGCCGCGAGTAGTCAACCTGAAGATGGACGGTTCGTTCGTATTCCAGCACGTGCCGCCGGGCGAGTACGTCCTGCAGGTGCGCGGCGACGGTCCCGGCCGCACCGGACTGTTTGGCAGTCAGGACCTGTTCGTCGGTCACGAGCCGGTGAACGTCGTCATCCCGACGTCGTACGGAGCGAACGTCGAGGGACGCGTCGTCTTCGACGGCCAGGCGGAAGGCGTTCGCGTGCCGGTCGCCATCGGCACCGTCGCGCTCGACGACCGCGCCCGCGACCCGACGACGGGCGTCGTGACGGGAAGCAGCGAATTCTTCATCACGAACCTGTTTGGCCACACCGCGCTCTCGCTGCGCACGCCGAGCGACGAGTGGTTCCTGAAGTCGTGGACGATCCGCGGGACCGACGTGGTGGATACAGGGTATGACTTCGGAACCGGGCCGGACTCAATCGACGACAGTGAAATCGTGCTGTCGCGGAATGGTGCGGTCATTTCCGGACTCGCCTCGGACGGCCTGAAGCCGGCCGACGACTACTTCGTCGTGGTCTTCCCGGTGTCGCGCGACGCGCGGTGGACAGGCTCGCGCCGCGTGAAGCTGGCGCGGTCGGCGGTCGGCGGGGAGTTTCGCGTCGCCGCCCTGGCGTCCGGCGACTATTTCGTCGCCGCCGTGAGCCGCATCCTCGGCACGCGCGACGGCGGCGAGTGGCAGAATCCCGACGTCCTCCTGCAGCTCGAGGCGCGCGCGGAGCGAATAACGGTCTCCGAAGGCCAGACGGCCAACGTGTCGCTGCGAGTGATCGATCGGTGAGCCGCTCTGTCGCCGATCTGCTGATTGAAGACGCCACGGCCATCGCGACGTGCGCTGGCCCTGCGCCGCGCGCCGGTGCCCGCCAGCGCGAGATTGGCCTGCTGCACGGTGCTGCGATCGCAGCCGCGGACGGTCGCATCGTCTACGTGGGGGCGGCGGCGGCGCTCCACCAAGCCGTCGACCTCCAGCCGGCGGCAAGACGAATCGATGCATCCGGTTGCGTCGTGGTCCCCGGCTTCGTCGATCCGCACACCCACATCGTGTTCGCTGGAGACCGTCGCGGCGAACTGCAGCGGCGGCTGGCGGGCGCGACCTACGCGCAGATCGCCGCGGAGGGCGGCGGCATCCTCGGCACGGTCGCCGCCACGCGGGCCGCGTCCGAAGACGAGCTCCTCGCAGGCGCGCGCGCGCGACTCGACGAAATGCTGGCCTGCGGCACCACGACCTGCGAAGCGAAGAGCGGGTACGGCCTGACCATTGAGTCCGAGCTCAAGCAGCTCCGCGTGCTCCGCACGCTCGAGCGCAGTCATCACATCGACATCAGGGTGACGTTTCTCGGGGCGCACGAGGTGCCACCCGAGTACCGTGCGCGCCGCGCTGATTACGTCGCGCTCGTCGCCGACGAGATGATCCCGCGCGTCGCCGCCGGCGGTCTTGCCGACTATTGCGACGTCTTCTGCGAAGACGGAGTGTTCACGCCGGCGGAGGCGACGCGGATTCTCGAAGCCGGCCGCCGTGCCGGCCTGACGCCGCGGATCCATGCCGACGAGCTGGCAGCGAGCGGCGGCAGCTTCGTGGCGGCGGCGGTCAACGCGCGATCCGCTGACCATCTTGTCTTCGCGAATGAGCAGGCCGCCAAGGCGCTCGCCCGGGCCGGCGTGTGTGCAGTGCTGCTGCCGGCTGCGTCGTTTTATCTGAAGCTCGGCCGGTTCGCGCCGGCGCGCATGCTGATCGAGCACGGTGTGCCGGTCGCGCTCGCCACCGACGTGAATCCGGGCGGCGGATTCTCACCGTCGATGCCGTTTGCGATGACGCTGGCCTGCTTCGAGATGGGCCTGACCCTTGAAGAAGCGCTGGTGGCGGCCACGATCAACGCGGCATGGTCGCTCGACCGCGCCGACCGCACCGGCAGCCTCGAGGCAGGCAAACAGCTGGACGCAGTGCTGGTACGGGGTGGCCTGGACGAGCTGGTACGGGTTGGCGCGCCTGCGGTTCGGATGGTGATCAAGAGGGGAAAGGTGGTTGGCGGGTCCGCGCCCTAATCTGCGCGGATGAGCGCGGCACCCGCCCCACAACGGCACAATTAGGTGATGCCAGAAGCAACCCGCCCCTACTCCGAGTTCGCGCTGATCGATCTGCTCGACGCGTATGCGTCGAACGCGCCGGTGCCGGGCGGCGGGTCGGCGGCGGCGCTGGCCGGCGCGCTGGGCGTGTCGCTGCTCGTCATGGCGGCGAGTCTGCCGAAATCGCGCACGGGCGCGCCGGAGGAAGCCACCGATCTCGCCGAAGCCGCGGCTCGGCTCCGCCCGCTCCGCGACGCGCTGGTGCAACTGATCGACGCGGACAGCGACGCCTACCGTGAGGTGATGGCCGCGATGAAGCTGCCGAAGACCGCGGATGATGAAAAGGCGGCGAGAACCGCGGCGCTGCAATCGGCATTGAAAGGCGCCACCGACGTTCCACTCGACGTCATGCGGGCGGGACAGCAGGCACTGGCCGGCGCCGTCATCGTCGCGCGAAATGCCTACCGGGTGGCAGCGAGCGACGTCGCCACGGGGATCGAGCTGCTCGGGAGCAGCGTCCGCAGCGCGGCGCTCAGCATCGACGGCAACCTGGCGGCGATCAGGGACGAGGCGTATACCGCGCGGGTCAGCGCCGAGCGGGAGCAGCTGGCCGGCGACAGCGCCCGCGACGCGGCACAGGCGCTCGAGATCGTCAGCGGATCGCCGCGATCTCGTCCGTGAACGAGTACTGCCGGGGATAGGTCAATCCGGGGAAATATTCGACGTCCTGTTGATACGACACCGCCGCCGTGGTGCGCACGTTTTCGCGCGCGAGAGACACTCGCTCTCCGGATACGGGCAGGCTCAGGTCCGTGGCCTTCCTGAGAATCTGGTCCTTCAACTGCTCGATCGGCGTGTTCGCTCCCAGGGCCAGCACTGAATGTGTGGACTCTTTCAGCTGTGAAAACCTGTATTCAGCCATGCCGAAGCGGTAAGCACCGTTCACCACGGCGGCGACAACCAGCAGCTTCAGGAGTGTCTTCATGGGTTGTCACCCGGACGCGCTCAATGAATCTGGTGCAGGAGACGCTTCCACCGCACGCCGCCGAGCAGCCCGGGGCCTTCTTCTCCCTTATCGGCAAAGGAGAAATAGACGAACAGCGCCTTCCCTTTGATGTAATCCGCGGGCATGAAGCCCCAGTAGCGGCTGTCCTCCGAGTTGTCCCGGTTGTCGCCCATCATGAAATAGTGCCGGTCCGGCACGGTCACCGGACCGTAATCGCTCTTCTCGGTGAAGTCGAAACTGACGTCGCCCGGCGCGCGCTCCTCCGGTGGAAACAGGAAATGCACGTACGACTCGTTGAGCGGCTTGCCGTTGATGAAGACCTTCTTGTTGCGGACTTCGAGCGTTTCCCCCGGCAGGCCAATCACCCGCTTGATGAAATCGCGCTCCGGATCCTGCGGGTACTTGAACACCAGGATGTCGCCACGGCGGACCGGATCGATCGGCAGGAGCGACCGTTCAACGCTGTTCAGCGTCGGCGCAAACACGAACTTGTTGACCAGCAGATGGTCGCCGATCAGCAGGTTGTTCTCCATCGAACCGGTCGGAATCTTGAACGCCTGGACGACGAACGTGCGGACGAACAGGGCCAGGATCACGGCGATGCAGATCGACTCGAAGTATTCGCGGACGGTCGATTTTCTGTAGCCGGTCGGTCCGGCGCCGCTGGGAGCAGCCATCACTCCATCCCCACTTTCAGGACCGCCAGGAACGCCTCCTGCGGGATTTCAACACGGCCGACGCGCTTCATCCGTTTCTTCCCTTCCTTCTGCTTCTCGAGCAGCTTGCGCTTGCGCGTGATGTCGCCGCCGTAGCATTTTGCCAGCACGTTCTTGCGCAGCGCCTTCACCGATTCACGCGCAATCACCCGGTTGCCGATCGACGCCTGAATGGCAATCTCGAACATCTGACGCGGGATCAGCTCGCGCATCTTCGACGCCAATGCGCGCCCGCGCTCGTAGGCCGCGTCGCGGTGCACGATAATCGACAGCGCGTCCACCGGTTCGCCGTTGACGAGGATGTCCATCTTGACGAGCGGCGATTCCCAGTAGCCGGTCACGTGGTAATCGAGCGACGCGTAGCCGCGCGACATGGTCTTCAGGCGATCGTAGAAGTCCATGACCACTTCGTTGAAGGGCAGCTCATAGGTGATGAGCACCCGATCCGACTTCAGATACTCGAGCTTCTTCTGCACGCCGCGCTTGTCCTGACAGAGCTGCAGAATCGGGCCGACGAATTCCGACGGCGTGAGGATCATCGCCGTAATCACCGGCTCCTCGAGCGCGGCGATCCGCCCCGCGTCGGGGAGCTTTGCCGGGCTGTCGATCTCGTGCACCTCGCCGTCGGTCGTGGTGACGCGATACAGCACGCCCGGCGCCGTCGTCACCAGGTCCATGTTGTATTCGCGCTCGAGCCGCTCCTGCACGATTTCCATGTGCAGCAGCCCGAGGAAACCGCAGCGGAAGCCGAAGCCGAGCGCGGCCGACGTCTCCGGTTCGTAGAAGAACGACGCGTCGTTCAGACGCAGCTTCTCCAGCGCCTCGCGCAGCTCTGCGTACTGATGGCTCTCCACCGGATACAGGCCGGCGAAGACCATCGGCTTCAGTTCCTTGAAGCCGGGGAACGGCTCCACCGTCGGGCGCGCCGCCTCGGTGACCGTGTCGCCGATCTTCGCGTCGGCCACGACCTTGATGTTGGCGACGATGAAGCCGACCTCGCCGACGCCCAGCTCGTCCACCGGCGTCGCCTTCGGCGAGAACACGCCGAGGCCATCCACTTCGTGGTCCTGCTTCGTCGCCATCAGCCGGACCTTCATTTTCGGCCGCAGCACGCCGTCGATGACGCGGACGACGATGACGACGCCGCGGTAGGCGTCGTACCAGGAATCGAAGATCAGCGCCTTGAGCGGGGCATTCGGGTCGCCCGCCGGAGGATGGAAGCGGGCGACGATCGCCTCGAGGATGTCCTGCACGCCGGTGCCTTCCTTGGCGCTGGCCAGGAGCGCCGTGCTGCTGTCGAGGCCGATGATGTCCTCGATCTGGCGCTTGCATTCCTCCGGCTGCGCGCTCGGCAGGTCGATCTTGTTGATGACCGGGATGATTTCGAGGTTGTTTTCGACGGCCAGGTAGGCGTTGGCGAGCGTCTGTGCCTCCACGCCCTGCGACGCGTCAACCAGCAGCAACGCGCCTTCGCAGGCGGCCAGCGAGCGGGTGACCTCGTAGCCGAAGTCGACGTGGCCCGGCGTGTCGATCAGGTTGAGGACGTACTGCTCGCCGTTTTTCGCCGTGTAGTTGAGCCGGACCGGATGCGCCTTGATGGTGATGCCGCGCTCGCGCTCGAGATCCATCGCGTCGAGGACCTGGGCTTCCATCTCGCGCGCCTGCAGGGCGCCGGTGAGCTCCAGGAATCGATCCGCCAGCGTCGACTTGCCATGGTCGATGTGCGCGATGATTGAAAAATTGCGGATATTCCGTTGATCCATCAGGTTCCGATGGAAAAATCATAGCATTCGGCCCTGATCTGACTCTCGTAGTGTCCGCGGGCTCTCGTAGTGTCCGCCTTCAGGCGGACCTCCTTTCAATCCGCCGTGGGCCGCTCGACGCGATCGACGACGAGCACTTCAGCCGGGCCGCGCGTGGCGTCGAGCTTGAGCCCGAGCTGCTCCTGAAGAGCCGTGAAGAGTGATGGAATGTTGCGCTCGGCTGCAGCGTCGGGGGCAAGGTCGGCGGGCGCGAACGTCAGCTCGAAGTCCCAGCCACCAGCGAGTCCGGTTCGATCGATCACGGCACGCTGCGTCTGACCGGTCAGATATCGCTGGAACTCGGGCATCGGATAGCCGCCGGCGGTCAGCGTGTCTCCCTGCATCTGCAGTCCGCACAATATGCGCCCCTCCGCGGATCGCGGCGGCCACGGCGCGCCAGTCGTGCCGGCTTCGCGGGCCAGCGCGGTGCAGTCGGTCTTGCTCTGTCTGAGCCGCGGCCCCAGTGCACCCTCCGTTCGCGCGCGGACGAGGGCGAACACCGGACGCTCGCGTGTCTCGCGATGCGCCCGGAATGCGAAACGCTCCGCGAGCACCGCGCGTGCCAGTTGCAGCCCGATCTGCGTCGGCCCAATCGCCACCGGCCCGACGTTCGTTTCGGTCTTGATGGTGATGTCGAACCGTACCTCGCGCGCCCAGTCCGGCGCGCCTTCCACCTGGAACGGCTGCAGCCCGTGAGCGAAGGCGATCATGTCGTGGATCGTCATGTTGCTGGCAAGGAAGGTGCCGCCGGGCAGCCTGCGCGTGAACGACGAGCCGGAGCCGGACGCGTTGACCTTGACGCTGGC
>JBOGIQ010000156.1:0-12930 GCA_050742535.1 Vicinamibacterales bacterium
CGGCCGGCAGGCGTGGCTCGCAACTCGGTGCGCGTACCGGGACAGTGGACGTCCTCGGCGAACTTCGGGTACGCCTTTTCGTTCGGCCGGCGCCAGGTGGCGAGCGGTGGCGGCGTCTCGATCACATCGGCGGGAGGCGCACTGTCGGTCAACGTGGCGGACAGCCAGGCAGTCGCCCGCTATCGCCTGAATCTGTCGGTGAACATGCAGAACCTGTTCAACCGTCCCACCTACAGCGGCTACAGCGGCGTGCTCACGTCGCCGTCGTTCCTGCAGCCGACGTCCGTGAGCGGAGTCAGGCGCACGACGATCAACCTGAATCTGACCTTCTGATTAGCTGAGTCGCGTTTTCTGACCTTAATCCGGCTGAAGCCGGACGGCACGTGGTCAGGCGTCGAGCCCGCCGAGATGGCCGGTCGAGTCGCCGAAGTGCTCCATCCGTGTTCCCATGCGATCCATCATCGTCAGGAACAGGTTGCACATCGGCGTTTCCTTCCGGTAGACGACGCGCCGGCCCGACTTGATGACGCCGCCGGCGCGGCCGGCAATGAGCGTCGGCAGGTCATGGTGCGTGTGCGTGTTGCCGTCGGCCAACCCGGCGCCGTAGACGATCATCGAGTTGTCGAGCACCGATCGATCGCCTTCCTCGGCGGTCTTGAGCGTCGCGATCCACTTCGCGAACTGCTCGACGTGGTAGCGGTTGATCATCGCTACCTTGTCCATCTGCTCGACCACGTTGCGGTGGTGCGTCAGCGGATGGTGGCCGTCGGCAATGCCGATCTCCCGATAGGCGCGCGAGGTCCCCTCGCGCGTCACCAGGAACGTGACGACGCGCGTCAGGTCGGCGCGGAACGCCACCGTGATCATGTCGGTCATCAGCGTGAAGTGCTCGGCGAAGTCGCTCGGCACGCCGTACGGCTTCTCCATCCCCGGTTCGACCCGCGCGTTTTCGCGTTCGGCTTTTGCCAGCTGCTCCTCGATCTGGCGGATCGAGGTGAGGTACTCGTCAAGTTTCCGTTGATCGGTCGGGCCGAGGCTTCCACGCAGGCGGCGTGTGTCCTCGGCGACGAAGTCGAGCAGGCTGCGCCGCTCGACGCGGCGGCGGCCTCGCGCTTCACGCGACAGCTCCGCATCGTCGCCGAACAGGCGCTCGAACAGCGCGCGCGGATCGAGCATCGGCGGCAGCGGCTGCGTCTCGTTCCGCCACGCCAGATTGTTCGTGTAGGCGCACGAGTAGCCCGAGTCGCAGTCTCCAGCCTGACGCGCGTCCTCGAGCCCTACTTCGAGGGATGGGAAGCGCGTCTGACGTCCGATCTGATCGGCGACGAGCTGATCGCAGGACACGCTGGCCTTGATGTCGCTGACGGTCTTCTTGACCTGGACGCCGGTGAGGTACGAGCCGCAGCATCGGCCGTGGTCGCCGGGGCCATCGAGCAGCGCCCGGCCGGTGTTGTGCGTGAGGTTGCCCAGCAGGAGGATGTCCTGCTTCAGGGGCGCCAGCGGTGCCAGCGTCTGCGGAAGCTCTCCGAGCGCGCCTTCGTACGGGAGCGTCCAGTGGCGCATGTCGATCCCGTTCGGGACGTAGACAAACGCCATGCGCACCGGACGCGAACGGCGCTGCGCCTGCGCCAGCGCCGGCATCATCGAGTCGAGGAACGGCAGCGCGACCGCGGTTCCGAGACCGCGCAGGAAGGTCCGTCGAGGAAGCGCGCGACCAGTGATGAACATCAGCGGCCTCCCGGCGATTCCCCGCCCTGTTTCTCTTCTCCGCGCCGCGATCGGAAGGGAACGCTCTGCACCACCTGGCGGACCATCGTCTGGAACTGGTAGCCGTCGGCGGCGAGCGCGCGCTGAACGGCGTCCACCGCGCGGCGGTCGAACGGTTTCAGCCCGCGGCCGAGCGCGTAGGTCATCATCTTCTCGGTGAGGGTACGCGAGAACTGCGGCAAATGCGAGACGAGAAGCGTGCGCATCTCACCCGGTGTCGTGAATTTCTGGCCGTCCGGGAGCGTGCCGGTCGCATCGACCGGAAACTTCCCCTCACGATCGCGCCAGCGGCCGATGGCGTCGTAATTCTCGAGACCAAAGCCCAGCGGATCCATGTTGCGGTGGCAGGCCGCACACGCCGGGTTGCTGCGATGACGCTCGAGCTGCTCGCGCACCGAGCGTTCGCCGCCTGTATTCGACTCCTCGAGCGGCGGGATATCGCCCGGCGGCGGTTCGGGTGGCGTGCCCAGAATGTTCTGCAGCACGTACTTGCCGCGGATGACCGGCGACGTCCGCGTTGGATAGCTCGACACGGTCAGCACTGCGCCCTGACTCAGCACCCCGCCGCGACGGTCCGTCTCGAGTGGCACGCGACGCATCTCCGGGCCCGTGACGCCGGCCACGCCGTAGTGCGCCGCGAGCCGCTCATTGAGGAACGTGTAGTCCGCCGTCAGAAAATCGCGAACGGGCCGGTTCTCGCGCAGCACGTGCTCGAAGAACAGCGTCGTCTCGCGCTTCATCGCGTCGCGCAAGTCGGCGTCGAATTCCTTGAACGTGTCCGGATCCGGTTTGACGACGTCGAGGTTGCGCGTTTCGAGCCACTGGCCGGCAAAGTTCTCGGCAAAGGCAGAGGCGCGCGGGTCAGCCAGCATTCTCGTGACCTGCGCGTCGAGGACCTGCGGGTCGCCGAGACGGCCGGATGCCGCCAGCGTCATCAGCTCCTCGTCCGGCATCGAGCTCCAGAGGAAGTAGCTCACGCGCGAGGCGAGCTCGAAGGGCGACAGGTCGTGCACGCCCCGCGGATCGCGCGGGTTGGGATCGCGCTCGAGGCGGAAGAGAAAGTTCGGCGACATCAGCATCGCCTGGATGGCCAGCTGGAGCCCGTGCTCGGCGGAACGGCTGCCGCGCGAGCCCAGGTCCACGAATCGCATCAGCACGTCGATCTCGCGCCGCGTTGCCGGCCGGCGGTACGCGCGGCTGGCGAGCCCGTTGATGATGCTCTCCACGCAGCGCCGTCCAGACGAGGGATCGCACGACAGAATCCTCTTCCGGCTCTCCTTCTGCGTTGTCGACGCATACGGCCCGACGAACACGATTGAATCGAGAAACTTGTTTTTCCGCCGGTCGTACGAATCGGCCGCCGGCAGCGTCTTCACGAACGGGTCGTCGATGAACCCGGCGCGAAACACGTGATCACCCTCGGGCAGATATACGCGCAGTTCTTCCTCGGAATACGGATCGAAGTAGACGAGACCTGACGGTTTCGTCTCGACGGTCCTGCTCGCGATCAGGACGCCATTCATCCACAGGCCCAGCGTCACCGCGGCGGCGTCCCTGCCATCGACCTTCGGCCGCTCACCCGGCAGGCCGATGCGCACCGTATAGTCGCCAGCGAACTCCACGCGGTGCTCAGCCTCGACGGTGCTGCGATCGATGCGCCGAATCTTCCGGTCGCGGGTGCGATAGTCGGCCTCGACGGGTTTCGGCGGAATCTGTGTCGATATCGCCCATCGGGCGATCCGCTCGGCGGCGCCGAGATACCGCTCGGTCAGCAGCGGCGAGATGGTGAGGACGTCGCCGATGTTGTCGAAGCCGTCTCCTGAATCGTCGGCCGGGAAGTACCGGTCCGCCCGGAAGCGCACGCCGAGAAGGTCCCGGATCGTGTTGGCGTACTCGCTGCGATTGAGCCGGCGCGCTGTCACGCGCCCGGGGTCCTGCGGTATCGCCGCGTCGGCGGTGTCGAAGGCGCGCTCGATGTACGCGGTCATCGCATCGAGCTCGGTCTTCGGCGGACGCGGCGCACCCGCCGGCGGCATGTCGCCGGCTCGCAGGCGCCGCAGCACCTTCTCCCAGACGTCGCGGTGCTGAACGAGCGAGTCTGGCGATGCCATCCCCTCGAGATTCAGGCCGCCCGCGAGCATCCGCTCGTTGTGACACTGGGCGCAGGTGCGTGTGAGAACCGGCCGCACGTCGGTGTTGAAGTCATCCGCCTGGCCGGCGAGCCGTTCGGACGATCCCACGGCCATCAGCGCGGCAAGAGCAGCCCCGATCGCCGTGAGCGCGGCGCCCGCAGTGGCCGTTGGCTTGCCGCCGCGCCCGGGCCGCGGCGGCGGCTGTGCGCTGACAAGCTGGACGTACGTCTGGAGCACACGTTCCTTCTGATCGGGTCTCGCGATCAGATAGCGATGCATGCCCGTTGGCGACGGCGTAAACCGTGTCCGGCCATCGTCTGTGATCGTGATCGTCCCGGGCTCCGACAGATCGAAGTAGCGTTGATCCGGGCTGACGCCATGGAGCGTCGCTGCCAGCGTCCGCGACGGCGCGTCATAGGGAACGCCGCGGAACGCGCGGTACGTATCCACAACTGGATGATGGGGAGCCCACGTGAAGCTCGTGTCCACGCTCGCGCCCGGGAATGGCAATGTGTCGTTCAGCTCCGCGCCGGCCATGACGATCGGCGCCGGCCAGTCGGCGAGGAGTTTTCTGAAGCCCGTCACGTCGTTGCGGATCACGGGATCGGGCGTGCCGCCGTCGAAGCGCCCGGCCGCAATTGCCAGCACTGACGCCTTCCTGGTGGCCCATGCCCGGCCGTCGGGAATCGCGATGAGGCCAAGCAGATTCGCCGAACGTCCGGCGAGGACGATCGCCGCGTTGCGATCGACCTGCGCGCTCAGCGCGTTCCGCATCAGCGCGACCGCATCGGCCGTGTCGTTCAACGTCGCCACGGTGGCGAGATAGGCCGGCCTTCCATCCGCGGTGGCCTTGACGAGCGCCGCCTCGAGCATCGGTGGCACGGTGTTCGTCTCGCTGCCGGCGGTGGACATCCCGATCGCCGGCGCGTTCCTGCTGGCGGCCGCGCCAGGCTGATCACCGGCGTAAAAGCGAGCCACGAGATCGAGGAACCGGGCCGCCCGGAGGTTGAAGACGCTGGTGCTCAGAGATGCGATGCGGGCCTGCTGCCGTCCGGCGAGGCCGAAGAGCATCGCCAGCGCCAGCACCTGGTCGATGTCGCCGTCGAGGGACGAATCGAAGAGCACTGCCAGCGGCGGCTTCTTCTGCGTCTGCGGTGCCTGCATCAGTTCTGTGCCGGCTCTGTGGGGCGGGTTCCGCCGGAGCTGGATGCCGGCGCAGGCGGACCCGCCGATCGCATTGATCGCTCCGTCATGTCCCGTGGATCAGTGGAAACAGGGTGATCGCGCCAGAGCCAGCGCATCATCTCGGGAAGAATCGCGCCACCCATGGCCTGACCGTGGCGGTTCATGCCCCATGAGTAATTGACGTCGTAGCCCTTCTTTACGAGCGCGTCCATCAACCGGACGTTCTGATAGAACCAGTCGCGCGTCTGATCGTAGTTGCCGTTCGCCCCGAGCGCGCGATTGTCGTTCCTGCCGTCCTGGAGGAAGACCCGTATCGGCTTACGCTCCGTCTTGAGCACGATGTCGGGATAGACGTGTCCGCCGCGGATGTTCGTGAAGCTGCCGACGATGCTGAGCACCTTGCGGAAGTGGTCGGGCCGTTCCCACGCCACGGTGAATGCGGCGATGGCGCCCGAGCTCGCGCCTCCGATGCCGTGGCGCTCCGGGTCTTTCGCGATGTTGAAGTCCTTGTGAAGTGCCGGCATCAGCTCGTCGACGATGACGCGGGCGTAGCGGTCATCGAGCGTGTTGTATTCGGTCGGACGATTCGTGTCCTTGTCGCCCCAGTTCTGGGGCGTGGGCTCGGGCTGTTCCGGCGTTCGGCCCGGATTGATGAAGACCGCGATCATCACCGGAATCTCCCGGCGGAAGATCAGGTTGTCGAGCACGTTGTGCGCGCGGATGTTGCCGGCCGGATTCTTGAACGCCTGGCCGTCGTTGAAGATCATCAGGCTTGCCGGCTCCGACGCCGTGTACTGCGCCGGCACGTAGACCCAGTAGGTATGCTGCGTGCCCGGATAGGCGCTGCTGGGCAGTGTGAACGGCCCGCGAATCTCACCTCTGGGGACGCCCTCCTGTTCGAGCGAATCGGGTCCCAGCTTGTAGAAGCTGTCGGGGTTCGGCGCCTGTGGAGCCGTCTGCGCCTGCGCTGGACCGCAGATGCATGACGCCAGCAATGTCCCGAGCACAAGGTCGCGTATGGTCATCATGAAGATGTCGGCGCCCGAGCGCAGATTCTAGCTCCGTTCAACATCCGCTTGCAGCAGGCCGCGGGGGGCGCGATCATGGGCCGCCCCACTTAGGCGCATGAGGAGATTCCTGTGATGGCGCGATCTCTCTCGCTCGCACTGCTCGCCGTTGTCGCCGCGATGGCGCTCGGATCCCGGGTCAGCAGCCAGAACGCGGCACCTGCCGGGTCCGCCACCTTCGACATTCCGTTCGACAAGCTGCCGGGCGGGCGCATGGATGCGCAGGGCAATCTGGACCCGACCTCGTCTCCGCGGGATGCCCACGCTGGAGCGTTCGTGGCGGCGAAGAAGCTGGGACTCTTCCGCAACTTCGAGTGGGTCCATTGGGTGCCCACGGCGGCGTCGAAGCAGGACCCGGCAACGAAGAAATGGAGCGGCGGAGACCTCGACGGCTTCCCGACCGGCTGGGGATCGACGGGCCTCGGCATCGCCGGCGACTGTCTCTACTGGGGACGCAGTAATTCGACGAACACCACCGGGGCGCGCGTGACTCACGACGTGCGCGTCTTCAGGATTCAACCCAACCCGGACAAGAACCCGCCGGTCGAGGTCGGCCGGATGCCGCAGTTCACAGTCGACAACGGCGAGACAGCGGTGCGCGACCGCGAGCTGCGCCCCTACAACTACACGTCTTCGGACGGCGTCGAGCGCCTGCTGATGGTCCGCAGCGCGGCGACTGGTACCGGCGGCGATGTGATCACCTACACGCTCGATCCCCAGACGTGTCTGCCGGTGGACAGCGGCGCCAAGGCCGAGGGCGTGCTCGCGCACGAATTCTATCTCTGGCACGACCGGCGCAACCCCAATCGTCTGCTCGTGCTCTCGCAGACCTACGGATCGCAGAGCGAGGATCTCGTCGTGACCGCGATTACCGACGAGAAGACCGGCAGGGTGCTCGACAAACCGCTGTTCCTGGCGTCCTTCACGCTCGAGAACGTCGGCGGTCCGGTGAAGAATGAGCGTCCCGACGCGACGGGCCTCTTCTCGGCTGGCCGGTTCGCCGACTTCCGGCAGTTGACCGATCAGTGGGGCCGGCCAGGTGCATCGCAGACGACTCAGGTGAACAGCCTGCATTCCGGGACAATGTCCGACGATGGCGAGCGCTTCTACGCCGCCGGGACGACCGCGGGGACCTACGTCCTGAACACCGAGCGGATCGCCAACAGCACGAACACGCAGCTGGCATCGGGTGCCGTCTGCCGTCAGCGGTCGACCAACGTCTGGGTGGACGGCAAGCCCGGCGGCGTCGTCGACGTCAGGAGAGTGCCCGAGGTGGCCAACGACTGCGTGCACCCGGTGCTCAACTCCGATCCCGGCCTGCTCGCGATGTTGAAATCCGATCGCTCCGACGCGGACAAGCTCGCCCGCTATACCAGACTCGAGACGCGGTCCCGCTTTGCATTCACGCCGCCGATGGTGTCGATGGTGGGTGTGCACAGCGCCGTCCCCGTGCCGGGCCGTCCGTCCGTGACACGCGGGAACGCGAAGAATCGTCCCGCGTGGGTCGTGATCACCGAGGAATGGCCCTTCGGACCGTGTCCCGAACGGGGCCTCCGGATCGTCAACGTGGAGTCGGAAATCACCCCGATGATGATCGGGGCGCTGGCGCAGTCCGACAGCGTCGTCGGGAACTGCGTTGCGCAGGCGAAGGTGCCCGGCGCCACGATCCGGCCGATGATGCACGCGCACAACCCAACCGTGCTGCCGAACCTCGTCTTCGTCGGCTGGCTGGGCCACGGCGTCCGCGCGATCGACATCTCCAACCCGTTCAATCCGCGCGAGGTGGGCCACGCGCGGCCGGTTCCGTGGGGCGACATCATGACCTATCCCGACATCCACAACGGACTGATTTACGTCGGCGACAACCACACGGGGCTGCACGTCCTCAGGTACACCGGTCCGCATGCGGAGGAGGTACCGAAGAACGCGATCTATTCCTCCAATCGCACGAGCCCTCACCCGTCCGGGCCGCCGCGAGCAGGAAGGAAATGATCCGATCTCTCTCCTGCGTGCTCCTGCTCGGCGTCGCTGCGGCCGGCCTCTCAGCACAGACGCCCGGCCGTGGGCCCGCGCTTTACACGAACGAAGAGCTGCTCTTCCTGAGCCACATGATCGTTCACCACGAGCAGGCCCTCGAGCTTGCGGCGCTGGTGCCGACGCGGACCACGCGCGAGGAGCTGATCCGCTTTGCGCGGCAGGTCGACCGGGGGCAGCGTGCCGAGATCGATCAGATGAAATCGCTGATCGCGCTCGCCGCGGATCGGGGGCTGAAGGTTCCCGATCATGCGCTGCATTCAGCCGAGCCGATGCCCGGCCTGCTGTCCAAAGCCCGCATGGACGCGATCGCCGCCGCGAAAGGAGCACTGTTCGACCGCGTATGGCTGGAGGGGATGATCGAGCACCACGAGGGCGCGCTCACCATGGGACGCGCGCAGCAGCGGCGGCAGTTCGACAGTGGCCGTCAGCCGTTCGGGATCGATGTACTGGTGGACGAGATTCTCGTGGTGCAGCGTGCGGAGATCACCGCGATGAACGAGTGGCGCCGCTCCTGGGGTCTGGTGCCGCCGGCGCCGGCACGATGATCCTGGTTCGAAGCCGCGGCTATTCCGTCCGCGCATAACCGATATTCAGCACCGACACGCCGGAGCGAGCCCTGGCCGGGACATAATTCCCCGCACCCGTTGCCTGACTTGTGACAACGAAAACCCCGGACCTCAATCTCCTCCCGATCGCCGTCGCGCTCTATGACGAGCTGAGCGTCAGCCGCGCCGCCCGGCATCTGGGCATGAGCCAGCCGGCCGTGAGCAAGGCCTTGCGGCGGCTGCGGGAAACGTTTGACGATCCACTGTTCGTCCGCCGCCCGAGCGGCATCGTTCCGACGCCGCGTGCCCACGCCATCGTGCGCGCGGCGCGGCCGCACCTGCAGCATCTGCAGGAAGACCTGCTCAGAGGCGAACGCTTCGATCCGGCGCTCAGCACCCGGGCGATCACGCTCGCCGTGTCCGACATCGCCGAGATGGCGTTCTTCCCGTCGATCATCGAGCACTTTCGCGCGCACGCGCCGAAGTGTCCGGTGAGCACGGTGTCGGTCACGGATGCACAACTGGCGCAGGGACTGGAAAACGGCGACATCGACCTCGCCGCCGGCTTTTATCCGGCGTTGGCGTTGAGAAACTTCCGGCAGCGCCGATTGTCGAGGCACGGGTTCGCATGCCTGATGCGCGCCGGCCACCCGCTCTGGAAGAACAGGCTCACCATGGCCGCGTTCCTTGCCGCCGAGCACATCGTCGTTCGCCGTGAAGGACGAAGCCAGGAAGTGCTCGAGCGATTCATCGAACGCCGAAAGATGCGCCGCAAGGTTGCCGTGTACACCTCCCACGTGCTGAGCGTGCCGTTCATCGTGATGGAATCGCAGCTCGTGGCCACGCTGCCGTATGCGGTGGTCACCCGCTTCGCGTCGCTGACCTCACAGGTGGCCGCTGCGCTGCCGCCGTTCGATCTTCCCTACGACTTGAAGCTGCACTGGCATCGACGGTTCGACAACGAGCCGCGGAGCCTCTGGATTCGAGAGCAGCTCGCCGCCGTCTTCAAAGATCACCAGTGGCTGGCCCCGCCGGAGGGTCCGGCCCCATTTCTCGAGATCTAACCTATGACCAGACGAAATCGAACGCTGTTCCTGCTGATGTCGCTGATCGTGTTGACGACGGGTGTGAGCGGCCAGGACCAGGGCGGCCGGGGCCGTGGCGGCGTGCCGCCGGGGGCGCCTGTCGCCGGGCCCGGCCGTGGCGGGCCTCCCGCAGGGCCTCCGCCGAAGGCGCTGATTCCCGACGCCAGGCCGGTGCGAACCTGTGAGAGCCTCGCTGAAATCGCACTCCCGAACACGACGATCGAGTCGGCTGCCGTCGACGCGAATAACCCGGCGCTCTGCCGCGTAGTCGCCATCACGACGCATCCACCCGCAGGCGACAAGGTGCGGATCTGGGTGGCCATTCCGCTGTCGAACTGGAACGGGCGTTTCATGGGCAATGGAGGCGGTGGCTTCTCGGGCGGGAACGCCGGAGCCGTCAACGGACCGGCTGCGCAGGGCTACGCCGCCGGGGCGACCGATACCGGCCACGAAGGCGGCAGCGGCAGCTTCGCACTGGACGCCAACGGACGTCTCAACTGGCAGCTGATTCGCGACAACGCGCACCTCGGGATCCACGAGATGACCGTCACCGGCAAGGCGCTGACACAGGCACTGTACGGTGTGGCGCCGAGGTACTCCTACTTCAACGGGTGTTCGACGGGCGGACGTCAGGGTCTCATGGAGGCCCAGCGCTATCCGCAGGACTACAACGGCATCCTGTCGGGCGCGCCGGCGATCAACTGGAACCGGTTCCATATCCAGCACCTCTGGGGTCCCGTCGTGATGAATGCGGCCAGCAATCCGGTGGCGCCCTGCAAGCTGGCGGCTGCCACCGCTGCCGCGATCGCCGCCTGCGACACCATCGACGGCGTGAAGGACGGCGTCATCGAAGATCCGAAACGCTGCACCTACGATCCGCAGCCGCTCGCCGGCACATCGGCTGGAGAATGCGGCGCATTCACCGACGGCGACGTCACGGTGATCCGGAAGCTGTGGGAAGGACCACGCCGGCAAGACGGCACGTTTCTTTGGTACGGGCTGCCGCGTGGCGCTGACCTGAACGCGCTGTGGACCAGCAGAGGCACGCCTCTCCGCCCGGCACCGTTCGGCATCTCGATGGACTGGTTCCGCTACTTCCTGACCCAGGACCCGAAGTTCGACGGCAACGCCGTCACGCCCGCGGGCTACGAACGGTTCTGGGATCAGTCGGTCGAGCAATACGGCATCGTCTTCGGCACCGACAGCCCCGACCTGACGGCGTTCCGCGACCGCGGCGGGAAGGTCATCGTCTGGCACGGCTGGGCCGATCAGCTGATCACCGCCGACGGAACCGTCGACTACTACACGCGAGTGCAGCAAGAGATGGGCGGCGCGAAGAAGACTGGCGAATTCATCCGCCTGTTCATGGCCCCGGGCGTCGCGCACTGCGGCGGCGGCGCCGGTCCGGCGCCCGCAAACCCGATCGAGGCGTTGCTCGCGTGGGTCGAGGAGGGCAACGCACCAGACATGATTGCGGCGATTCGCCGTGACCAGACCGGCATCACACGATCGAGACCGTTGTGCGCCTACCCGCTTGTCGCGAAATATAGGGGCAACGCCAGCACGGACCAGGCGTCCAATTTCACGTGCAGCGCGGGATTCTAGGAGAGCGTGCCCACACAGAAAACCCAGGTCGGGATCGTCGGAGCGGGCCCGGCAGGTTTACTGCTCGGTCAGCTGCTGCACCTCAATGGCATCGACTCTGTCATCGTCGAGGACCGCAGCCGCGACTACGTGATCGATCGCGTGCGGGCCGGCGTCCTCGAGCAGGGCACGGTGGATCTGCTGCACGCTGCAGGGGCGGGAGCACGGCTGCAGCGGGAAGGACTCCGCCACGACGGCCTGTACATCAGCTTCCAGGGAGTGCGGCATCACATCGACTTCGCCGATCTGACGGGCGGCAAGGCGATCACCGTCTACGGGCAGAACGAGGTGGTCAGGGATCTGATCGACGCACGGGTTTCGACCGGCCGTCCGCTGTTCTTCGAAGCCGGGCATGTCTCGATCGGCGGCATGGACTCTCCCACTCCCACCATCCGCTTCCGGCACGGCGACTCCAATCACGACGTGCACTGCGATTTCATCGCCGGCTGCGACGGCTTCCATGGGATTTGCCGTCCCTCGATCCCGGATGGCGTGCTGACCATCTATGAACGGGTCTACCCGTTTGGCTGGCTCGGGATTCTGGCTGAAGCGGCCCCCTCGTCCGACGAGCTGGTTTACACCTACCATGAGCGCGGCTTCGCGCTGTTCAGCATGCGCTCGCCCCACGTGACGCGGCTGTATCTCCAGGTGCCGCCGGACGAATCGATCGAGAACTGGTCCGACGAGGCGATCTGGGCCGAGATGCTCGAACGAATGACCACGCGCGATGGCTGGCGGCCCAACGTCGGCCGCATCGTGCAGAAGAGCGTGACGCCGATGCGCAGCTTCGTGGCGGCGCCAATGCGCCATGGGCGCCTCTTCCTCGCCGGCGACGCCGCGCATATCGTTCCGCCGACCGGCGCGAAGGGTTTGAACCTGGCCGCGTCGGACGTGCTCGTGCTCGCGCGGGCGATGAAGGACTTCTACGCGTGCGGACAAACCGAATGGCTGGATCAATACTCGGACGTCTGCGTGCGCCGCGTCTGGAAGGCGCAGCGGTTCTCGTGGTGGATGACGTCGACGCTGCACCGTACACCGAACGAAACGGCGTTTGATCATCAGCGCCAGATCGCGGACCTCGATTACCTCACCAGCTCACGCGCGGCAATGACGAGCCTCGCGGAGCAGTACGTCGGGCTGCCGGCGGAGGTCTCGTTCGAATCAGCAGGGCTCACAACCCACCGCGGGTCGGATTCGTAGCTTCCGCCTTCAGGCGGAAGACGCGTCCTACGCGCGCAGGATCTTCACCATGGGCCTGCCTGTGGCCAGCTCATCGATCAGCTTGTCCAAGTACCGAATCTTCCGCATCAGCGGATCCTCGAGGTCCTCCAGGCGGACGCCGCAGACGACGCCGGTGATCTTCCCGGCATTCGGATGCAGCGAAAGTGCCTCGCCGACAGGCAGTCTGTCAGACAGCCGCGCGTTGCGAGCGCGATTGAAGTTCCACGATGTTTCCTTCGGGATCGCG
>JBOGIQ010000157.1:0-12865 GCA_050742535.1 Vicinamibacterales bacterium
TCAGCGACGTGATCGGGTTCTTCTTCTCGAACGCCACGCCGGCCGCCGCCAGCGCGCGACACATTTCCTGGATGTCGCGGAAGCGCACGCCCACGCCGGGGCGTCCGAGCTCGATCGTGAAGCCGACGTCGCCCGGCCCCACGCGTCCGGTCACGTCGTTGGTTTTCACCTCTTCAGTACCGCGCCCCTCGACGCCCGTGGACTCGTGCGGCACGCGAGGATCCGAGAAGGCGCGGCGGACGACGCGCGGCCAGGTCAGCTCGTCGGGCTCGAAGGCGGCGGTCGGGCAGACGTCCGGCTCAGGTTCGAAGCGGATGCGCATCGCGGCGAACATCCTCCGCACCGTGCGCACCAGGGTGGGATTGAGATGCTCCTGGCTGAGGCCGTTGAAGCAGGTGTAGCACTCCACGCATTCGTCGCGGTCGATCGTCGCGCGCTTCAGTACCGGGTCTATATAGATCGCACCCATCGGGCACACGTAGGTACAGTTGCCGCAGGCGACACATTTATCCGGATTGATGCGCATGGGATCTGCGGCGATTCTATCTGCCTTTGCGTATTGTGCACAATGCGTTGCGCACTAACGCAGCCGCGTGCGATGATTCGCGCCGCGAGGTGTTCATGAGAGTCCACAACGTGTTTCTGGCGGCCTGTCTGACGGCCAGCTTCGTTATGGCAATCCAGGCGGACCAGAACCCGGCAGCGCCAGCAGGGACGCCCGGGCAGGGCGGCGGTGGACGTCAGGGCGGCGGGCGAGCGGGGGGAGCCGCCGCCGGCGCGGCCAACCGCGCACCAATTGGCGGGACGCTCACGCCGGCGAAACCCGACGAGCGTGGGTGGGGCTGGCAGGTGAAGGCCTCCATCAACCCGGCGACGCCGCGGCCGTTCTATAACAAGGCCAAAGAACTGCTGTTCCAGGACAAGCAGATCACCAGCTACACGATGTCCACCTACAACGCGGAGCTGTACTGCGAACTGCGGAAGCACTTCGATTACATCTGGTTCGAAATGCAGCACAGCACGATGTCGTACGACGAGATACGGCGGATGCTGCTCACCTGTCCCGGCGCCGATGGCGCCGCGCCGATGATCCGAACGTCCGACGCGCTCGAGTCGACAATCCAGAAGGTGACCGACCTCGGCGCAATTGGCGTCATCGTCCCGACAGTGGACGACGCGCTCGAAGCGCGCGACGCGGCGCGGTTCTCACGGTACCCACCAGTTGGCCGCCGCAGCTCGGGCGGCGGATCGTTCGGGCAGGTGTGGCCGGGAGTCAACTATCGCACCACCGTGAACGACAATATGCTCGTCGTCGTCATGATCGAGACGCTCGAGGGCGTGGCGAACGCCGAGGAAATCGCGGCGACGCACGGCGTTGACGTCGTGCTGATCGGGAACAACGATCTTTCGAGCTTCTCGGGGTGGCCGCAGAACGACCCGCGTTATCAGGACGCCCTGATCAAGGTGCACGACGCCGCGTTGAAGTACGGCAAGTACTTCGGCAACGCCGGTGCCCAGTATCTGAATGGCTACGTTCTGAGTGCCGACACGCGCATGGTCCAGAATGGTCCCGCGCGCGACGGATGGACTCCGCCCCGCGGCGGTGGCCCGGGGCGCGGCGGTCGAGGCGACACCGCGCCCGAAGGGCGCGGCCGAGGCAACAACGTGCCCGAGCCGGATGCCGAACCGGTGATCGGCCTGCCCGGCGGCGCGCAGCCCGGCACGTCCGCACCGGCTCCGGGACGCGGCGGACGCGGACAGTAGGAGGGTCGATGCATCACGTGCGGCGGGCAATCACCGGGCTGGTTGTAATCGCGTGCGCGACCCTCGGCGCGCAGCAATCGAGATCGTCCTGGTCCGGCGTCTACACGGCGGATCAGGCGGCGGCTGGCGAGAAGATCTACGGCGACAAATGTGCGAGTTGCCACGGTCCGGATCTCGCGGGCATCGAGCGAGCCCCTGCCCTCGCCGGCGGCATGTTCCTCGAGTCGTGGCACGGCAGGGACCTGCGGCAGCTGCTCGACCGCATCGACACGATGCCCCCGGCCGCGCCGAAGAGCCTGTCGCCTGCCGAATCGGTCGCGGTGCTGGCGTTCCTCCTTCGAACGTCGGAGATGCCAGCGGGAGCAGCGGCACTGCCGGCCGATCGCACGCAACTGACTGCGATCACGTTCGAGCGCGCGCGGGGCGCCGTCGTCTCGAGCACACAGGACGGCCCGCGGCCCACGGCTGCTGCTCCGGCCGCTCCGGCCGCATCGGCGGCGCAACGGCCGGCGGCGCCGACGTCGGGGGCTACCTTCTCATGGCCCACCTACGGCAGCAACCTCGCCAGTCACCGCTACTCGGCCGCCGACCAGATTACGAGGGACAACTTCAGCAAGCTGCAGATCGCGTGGCGGCTGAAAACTGACTTCCTCGGCCCGCGCCCCGACACGCTGTATTCGGCCACGCCGTTGCTCGTCGACCGCGTGTTGTACACGACGGCCGGCATGCGGCGCGCGGTGATTGCCCTCAACCCCACAACCGGGGAAATGCTGTGGATGCACAGTGAGGACGAGGGCCGCCGCGGCCAGAACGCGATTCGTTCCGGCGCAGGCCGCGGACTCGCGTATTGGGCCAGCGCAGATGGCGCCGATCGACGCATCATCTACGTTACGCCCGGATACCGCATGAAGGCGCTCGACGCGAAGACCGGGATTCCCGTTCCCGGGTTCGGCAGGAACGGCGCCGTCGATCTGAAGACCGAGATCGACCAGGACGGCCTCGATCTCGACACCGCCGAGCTCGGTCTCAACGCCACGCCGCTCGTCGTCGGCGACGTCATTGTCGTCGGCGCGGCGCACCGCCCGGGCACGAACCCGCGCACCATGCGCAACGTGAAAGGGTACGTCCGCGGTTACGATGCGCGCACCGGCAAGCGGCTCTGGATCTTCCATACCATTCCGCAGCGAGGCGAGTTCGGCTACGACACCTGGCTCGAGGGATCGGCCGAATACAACGGCAACACCGGCGTCTGGGCGCAGATGAGCGCCGACCCGGAACTGGGGCTGGTCTACGTGCCGGTTGAAATGCCGACGGGCGACTATTACGGCGGGAACCGGCCCGGCGACAACCTCTTTGCCGACAGCCTCGTGGCGCTCGACGTCAAAACCGGAAAGCGCAAGTGGCACTTTCAGACGGTGCACCACGACGTCTGGGACTGGGACCTGGCGTGCGCGCCGATCCTGTTCGATATGACGCTGAACGGCCGCACGGTCAAGGCCATCGCGCAGCCGACGAAGCACGCCTTCCTCTTCGTCTTCAATCGGGAGACCGGCCAGCCGATCTGGCCGATTGAGGAGCGGCCGGTCCCACAGTCGGACGTGCCGAAGGAGCGAACCAGCCCTACCCAGCCGTTTCCAACGAAGCCCGCGCCCTTCGACCGACAGGGCGTCAGCGAGCAGGACCTGCTCGACCTGACTCCAGCGCTCAAGGCCGAAGCAATCGAGGTCGCCAAACGCTACAAGATGGGCCCGCTCTTCACGCCACCGCTCGTGAGCTCGGTCGACGGGCCGCTGGCGACCATGACGCTGCCCTCCGAGGTCGGCGGCGCGAACTGGCCCGGCGGCTCGTTCGATCCGGACAACAATTTCCTCTATGTCCACTCGCACGCGAACGTGTTCATGAACGCGCTGGTGCCGGCGAATCCGGCGCAGTCCGACATGGGTTTCGTCGGCGGGCAAGCGCGCGCCGGCGGTCCTGGCGGCGGTGCGGCCCGCGGCGCGGGTCCCGGGGATGGTGCGGCGCGTGGAGCGGGCGCGCGCGGCGGGCGCGCGGGGACGGTGCAGGGGCTGCCGCTCATCAAACCTCCATACGATCAGATCACGGCGTACAACATGAACACCGGCGACATCGCCTGGCAGAAGACGCACAGCTCGACGCCGGACGACATCAGGAATCATCCCGCGCTCAAGGGATTGAACCTCCCCCGTTTAGGACAGCCGGGCCGCACGTTCATCGGCGTGCTGACGACGAAGAACCTGCTGATTGCGGGCGAAGGCGGCGTACACACCAACGAGACCGGCCGCCGCGTCGCGCTGCTGCGCGCCTATGACAAGTCCACGGGGGCGGACGTCGGCGCGGTGGAAATGCCGAACAGGCAGACGGGTTCGCCCATGAGCTATCAGATCGACGGCAAGCAGTTCATCGTCCTGGCGGTAAGCGGCAACGACGGCGCCGAGCTGCTGGCCTACGCGCTGCCATAACATGTGGAACTTTTGCAGGAGAACGTCATGAATCGATCACAGCTGCGGTGGTGGATCGCAGTCGCCCTGCTGGTCGCGGCAGCCGGGATCCAGTCCGCCGGACAGGCGCCCGCCGGCGCGCCTCCCCGCCCCGCCGGAAATCAGGATCTGGTCGTCCTGTCGCCGAAGGCGAAGTCGGCCGGCTGGACCGGCGTGCACAAGCCGCACACGAAGCTGCCTGACGTGCTGGCGCGGCACAAGGGCCAGGCCGATTGGGCCGAGACGATCGTCGACGACGAGAGCTTGTTCGCGCAGTGGGTCTCGATGGGACCGGGCAAGAAGACGCCACGGCGGATGAACGGCGACACGCGCGAATGGTGGATCGTGCAGTCAGGCACGCTGCGCTTCACCATCGAGGGACGCGAGCCGCTCGTCGCCACCAAGGGCTTCATGGTGCAGGTGCCATATCGAACGCTCTATCAGATCGAGAACGTCGGTACCGAGCCGGCGCTGCGCTTCGAAGTGAACGTGGCGCGCGCCCGCAAACTCTATCCGACGGACGAAACGCCCGTGCCGGTGCAAGGCTTCGACTACATCAAGACGCGGGTCACCGGGGGCAAGGGGACGCTCGACGCCCAGAACCGGCCGTTTCTGGATTTCAGCAAAGTGGTGAGCGGCGAGGAGCGCGGCGGCGCGTTCGTCACAGAAGATCGCAGCTTCGCGAACATCATCATGGGCAACTACCAGCGGCCGCAGCCGGGCAACAAGGGGCACTTTCACGAAGAGGGCGGCGAGTTCTGGCTGATCTGCCTGGGCACGATCCGCTACAACATCGAGGGACTCCAGGAATTCGAGGCGCAGGAAGGCGACGTCGTCTACGTCCCGCGGCAGACATGGCACCTGGCGAGCAACGGCGGCAAGGAAGGGCTGCGTTCCTGCCGGCTGGCAATGAACGGCTTCCCGTACCAGGCGCACATGTTCGAACAGAACTAAAGGACCGGCGCTATTACTCCACGACGCTGACGGTCAGGCCCTTCACGGGCACGCCGTCTTCGTCGAGAAACCGCGCGCAGAAGTCGGTCGCGCCGCCGCCGTTGAGGATGGCGGCGCGAATCACGTTCGGACCTTTCTGCAGCGTGAGGCGCTTCGATACGCCGTCGTCGATGACGCTCTGGCGATCGTTGTAGATGCCGATCACTTCCCTGCCGTTCAGCCACCACACGGACGCCGCGTTCGATCCGATCGCCAGCCGCACGCCGGTCATCTCCCGCGGCGCATGGACCACTGTCGTCACCCAGAACAGAACGTTCGACGTCGGCTTCTTCAGCGCGTACGCGAAATGATAGAGGTTGACGTTGTAGCGGATCGTGTCGACGGCGTGCCACGCCAGCTGCGCATCGCCGATAGTGACCCTGTCACCATGGCGCGGGACGGTGGCCGACTGCGTCGGGACGGCAAAGGTCTTCACCGCCGCCTGCACCGCGCTATCCGTGAGCTGGCCGTTTGTCGCGATCGGCTCGAGAATGAGCCACCGCTGCAGGAATCCGTCTGCGCCGGGCACTTTCGCGGGTGAGGCCGGACGCGTCAGCGACGGCGCGGGACCGCGAGTAGGGGCATCCTGCGCTGCTGCCACCGCGACACTCGCCGCACCGGCGGCCACGGCCATGGCCATCAGCCAGCGGTTCATGGCGTCTTCAACCACCACCGCTGCCTGTCACTGGCTGGGTCGAACCTGGCGAGTGTCGGCATGCTGCTGCCAATCGCCGACAGCGCCCATGGTTCCTTCGCGCCCGCAACGGCCTTTGGCATCACGCGATAGGTGCCGTCGGAGAGCTGATCGATCCGCCACAGTTGTTCCGGGCCGCCGGTGAACGCGGGAAGGACGACGAGCTCGCGATCGATGGTCGCTGACAGCGCACGATCCGTCCCCGCGATCGTGATTTTGAAATAGGACGATCCGGGATAGCCTCCAGCGTTCGCCACCGGTGTAACTGCCCACTTCTGCTGCGCCTGCACCATGTACGGCGACAGGCGGACGTCGATGGGGCCCGCCGGCCAGTTCGCGGAGACCTGCGCCGCTTCCTGTGCGGGTATCGGCGTGCGCGGTGCATCAGCAGCGCCTCGCCCACCTCCTGCGCCGGCGCCGCGGCCGCCACCGCGGCCGCGCAGTCCGCCCACGGGAGTCCCCTGCACGGCGAGTTCCAGCGCCGTCCCCGTCCGCGCCGACTCGATCTGATACGTGCCTTCCTTGAAGTTGTCGCTGGCGACCGGCCACCCGTCACGCCAGAGGAGTGGGCGGATGTCGAGCACGCTGATGCCTCCGCGATCGAGATCCGCCTCGTAATGCATGGAGAACTTCTGCACGCCGTCACCGAGATCGAGCAAGCCGAAGTGGCCGGGGCCGATGTAGCGGCCGCCGGACGCGAGAAACAGCTTGCCGCCGCCCTGCAGCATGTCGACACCGATGTTGTCGTGGAACGGACCCGTGACCTTGCGCGAGCGTCCCATGCGGATGTTGTAGCTGGAGTTCGCACCGGCACAGCACGAACCGCGCGTCATCAGCAGGTAGTACCACCCATCACGGTAAATGATGATCGACGCCTCGCCGTTGATGGCGATATCGATCGGCTTCCGCTCCGGATACAGCCGTTTTCCGGTCTTCGGATTGATTTCGACGAGACGGATGTAGCCGAAGTACGAGCCGTAGGTGAGCCACAGGGAGCCATTGGCCGGATCACGAAACACGCCCGGATCGATGGCGTTGCTATCCTCCACGCCGTCCGACCAGACGACCGGGCCGCCGTCCTCCCACTTGTAATCGGGTGAATTCGGATCGAGGGTCCTGCCGACGAGCAGTCCGATGGCGGCCTTCGGCTGCGTCCCCGGAGCCGAGTAATAGACGAAGTACCTGTCGCCGGATCGAATCACGTCGGGCGCCCAGGTGTTGTTGCCGCCGCGCGCGATCACCTCCTGGCCCGGGCGGCCGCCGGGCAGCGCCTGCATCAGCGTACCGGCGCGCCGCCATGTCCAGCCGTCGTCGGAAACGGAAATCGGCAGGCCACCACCAGTGCCATAGGCGTAGAACTTGCCGTCGTGCACGATGACCGTCGACGGATCATGCATGCCCGGGTCGCCGTCGAGCGCCACCACGGGCGATACGAGGACAAGTGCCAGCAGGGCACCTGCAATCGTTTTCACTGGAGCACCGTTGGGGCGACGGGCGCGCGCGAGATCGTGGCGCGGACGTTGTCACGTCCGCGAGCGAGGCTTCGCGTCAGGCGGCGAGGGATTTGCTGATCAGCTGCGCCGTAGCGACGACCTCGGCTGCGGCATGTGGAATTCGCTTCGTGTGCAGACGTGTCACGGGCGAGGAGATCCCGACGGAGGCAACGATCTCGCCCTGCGAGTCGCGAATGGGCGCCGCAAGGCAACGCAGGTCTTCGATGTACTCGGCATCGTCGAGCGCGAATCCCTCGACGCGAACGCGGCCGCACACGCGGCCAAGCGTCGTCAGCGAGGTGATCGTATTGCGCGTGTACGCGCGCAGCGGCGCCCGCCCGAACAGGCTCCTGAGCGCCTTGCGGTCGAAGTCGGCAAGCAGCGCCTTGCCGTGCGCCGTGCAATGGAGCGGTGCGAACTCGCCCGTCTGCCCGGCGACGGAGATGACCTGGCCGGTCGGGATGTGATGGTCGACAAAGAACACCTGGCCGCCCTCGCGCACCGCGAAATGCGACGTCTCCCCGAGCTTTGTTGTCAGGTCGCGCAGGTACTGATGAAAGAACGTGGCAAGGACGGTCCGTCCGTACCGCCGCGACAGCCGCCAGGCGGTGGGTCCGAGCACGTAGGCGTTGCTGCCCTTCGGATTGGCCAGGAACCGCCGTTGACGAAGCGTGTTCGCCAGACGGAACACGCTGCTCCGATCGATCCCGATCAGATCGGTGAGATCCTTGAGCGGCATCGGGTCGGCAGATGCCGCCACGGCCTCGAGGATCGCCAATCCGCGGTCGAGGCTCTGGATCGGCGGTGTGTCGTGTGTGGGTTTCCCGCGCATGGTCAGGATAGGCGCCTAAAGAATACCACTGCCTTTCAGTCACCTGTCGCTCCCAGGACGTCGCAACCTGCGCGGATGGATTCTGTGGCGCGAACCGTTCGGGTTCGCGCCACACCCGTTTGAAGGTGCTCTAGAAGCGCAGGGTGGAGTTGAAGGTGATGAACCTCATGACTGTGTTGTTCACCTGGCGGACCTGCCCGAAGTTCGTGCTCGTCGGGTCCAGGTTCGGATTCTGGTAGTGCTGCCGGTTGAGGAGGTTCTGGATGTCTACCCGGAACTGGAACGTCCGGGGGCCGGGCAGATCGAAGGTCCGCGCGATACCCATGTTGATCATCGACAGGCTGTAGCCGCGAACGCCGTCGACGCGGAACGGGAACACCCGCTTCTGGAAGGCGGCCGGCTGATCGGCGGTGGCCCGCACGAACCCGGCATTGATGTTGAACCACGTCTTCGTCGCGTCGAACGTGCCGTCGGGCTGCAGTGCGATTTCGGGATTGTCCTTCTTGATATCGTCGAGATTTCCGTTGAAGAAGATGTTCCCCCAATTGAGCAGCGCTCCTGGCTGGTACTCGTAGGTGCCGCTGACGCTCCATCCGCGGGCGATATGGGAGACCACCCCGCCTTCGTCAAGAAACGCCCTGCCAGGACCGAAGGGCAGTTCGTACAGGCCGACGCCGGTCACCCGCCACGGCCGGCCGTTGTTGTTGGTTTGCCAGAGCGTCGGCTCGCGGTCGTATTCCTCCACGGTACGGTTCTCCGTCACCCGATTCGTCGAGAACGCGAAATGCCCGGTCAGGCCCTTGGAGTACCGCTGTGTCAGGACCGCCTCGAACGTGTGAGCCTTGATGACACCGAGCGGCTGGTCCATATGGTTCAGCGGGATCATCTGGTTGAACTGGTTGACGCCCCCCATATGCGGAAACGCGCGCAACAGGCGGTGCCGCTGAATGGTTGGTGACGTGTAGATGGCGGAACCTTGGAGGCGCTGAAACAGCAGCGGATTGGTCGTCTGCAGCGCGGCGAAGTTGTTGATGAAGAACGGATTCGGCACGTTCTGCGTCAGGAAATCGTTCGCCGACGTATCACGGACATTCGCACTGCTCCAATACTGTTCGGGCAGAAAGTCCTGGCGGATCGTGATTCCCTGGCGATCGGCGTACGAGCCGGCGTAGGAGACCTCGAGCGCCGTCCGGCTGGCGACCTCGCGCTGCCACGACAGCCGCCACCGCTGCACGCGCGAATGCACGCGGTCCGGGTTCTCGGCACCGAATCCACGACCCAGCATCGTGTCGAACCCGAGCGCGTTCCCCAGCAAGCTCTCGTACCGGCTGCCGGTGGCGGCGCGTACCGGGAACGGATCGACCAGCGGCAGAACGCCGGCCCGCGGATTGCCGAGCAGGAAGTTCCGGCCGAAATCGTTACTGAGCTGGTTCGTGGTGGTGACGTTGAACCCTTGGAGATCCGGAGTCCAGTCCCGGGCGTTGAGCGTGTCGTAGTACATGCCGTAGCCGCCCTTGACCGCCATCTTGTCGCCCAGCCGGTAGCCAAACGAAGCACGCGGCATCCACAGGGCTTCAGGTTTCCACGACCGTTCGTCATATCCCGGCGCACCCGCGTAGACGGTGCCGCCCTGCACGTTGAATTGGCTGGCCGGCAAACCCGCAATAGGGTTGGCGGCGTATGCGGCCTCGGCGATGGACGCGATTGACACGTCCGCGTTCGGATCGAACCAGAGCAGCGCGCGATCATTCACCTCCTTGATGCCGTTCTCGTACTCGAACCGCAGGCCGAGGTTGAGCGTGAGGTTGCGGCCGACGCGCCACGTGTCCTGCACGAAGCTCCCGACGTAGTTGTTGCGGACGTCGAAGCCGCTCTCCTCGGCAACCGACACCGAGGTCGGCATGCCCAGCATGAACGCGGCCAGGCTCAAACCGGTCTGCTGCGCCGGGAAGACGTTCGTCGTGTCGGCGGCGCGGGTGTAGGTGTTGTCGTAATTGAACGTGCCCATATTGCCGGCCCCGTCCTTGGCGGTGCGCTGCGCCCACTGGATATCCACACCGCCGCGCCAGGTGTGCGACCCGCGCGTGCTCGTGAGGTTCGACTGCCCCTGGTAGGTCGTGACCCAGATGCCGCGATCGACAGTGCCGCCCATGCCCTGGTACGCGGAGATGTTGTTCTGGGGCAGGATGCACTCGAGGCGGGCCTCGCAGTACTCGTCCAGGTAACCGGGCAGGCCGACCGATGTCGGCGTGTAGTTGACCAGGTTCTTGCGCGTGTCCCGCTGGTACGCACGGTTGCCGGAAATCTGGGTGTCGAGCAGCGTCGAGGCGCTCATGACCTTCGTCCATGTGCCGGTCACCGACCAGCTGTAACGAGCACGCGCCACGTCGTGCAGCCCTCGGAATTGCGGATCGGGTGAGTCGTACGTCCAGTCGACCAGCGACGACTCGAGGAACCTGTTGCCGTTGGCGCGAACGAAGAACCGGGAACCCTCCGAGCGGTTGTAGTCGATGCGGAGGCTTCCCTGCGTGTTGTGCGGCTGGTCGGGTTCCGCCGCGCGGAAGTAGTTGCCGACCGGCTGCTGCGTGGCCGACAGGAAATTCTGGTTCGGCGCCGGCACCATCGCCTGGTAGAGGCCGAACGCCGGATTCTTGTACGTGCCGTCCGGGTTCATGAACCGATCCCTCGGGATGATGTTCCCCGGGAACGGATCACGAATGACGCGTCCGGGACGAAGCGGATCGGGGCGCGTCGTCAACGGGTCGTAAATCTGGTACTGGTGGTGTCCTGGGGGTGTGGTGGCCCCAGCACCTGAGGGCAACAGGAGCAGATCGGAGAAATCGCCCTCGAGATGCTTCCGGTTGGCCGGCACGGTGGAGGTGCCGGCGAGGCGCCCGGGCGCCGAGTCGTTCGACTTCGAGTAGTTGGCGAAGAAGAACAGCTTGCCGCGGCCATCGATGACCTTCGGAATGCTGAGAGGACCGCCGAGCGTAAAGGCGCCGATGTGTGAGCGGCCCGAACGCCACGCGTCTTCCTGCCGCGGATCCTGCGCGAAGGTGACCTTCTGCGACAGGCTGGGCGAGTTCAACTGGTTGTTCCAGTGGGTGTAATTGCCGGAGCCGCGCAGCGAATTCGTGCCGCTGCGGGTCATCATCGACACCGTGAGCCCGGTGCCGTGCCCCTGCGAGGCGTCGAAGTTCGACGTCTCGATGCGAACCTCCTCAATCTGGTCGGCGTTGGGCGAGCTCGCAATGCGACGGCCGAACCCGTTGTTCATCGCGCCATCGATCGTGTACAGGTTGCCGGTATTGCGGTTGTCGAAACCGCTGCCCGTGCCGACCTGGCCGCCGGCGGCGCTTGTCGTCCCTTCCATGTACCCCTGGAAGATGTTCTGCACTTCGGCTTCCGCCGGGGCAACGCCGGGCGTGAAGCGCGACAGCATGATCGGCATGTTGGAGAACATCGGGAGCGCCTCGACCAGACGGCGATCGAAGTTCTGGCCGGAGGACACCGTGGTGGTGTCGATCAACGGGGCCTCGGCCGAGACCGTGATCTCCTCGCTGATCTGACCGAGTTCAAGCTTCAACGACAGACTCAAGGTCTGTCCGACCGCGAGCGAAATGCCTGTCTGGGTCAGGGGCCTGAAGCCCTGCAGCTCCACGCGAACGGCGTAGGTCCCGGGGTTGAGCAGGAGGGCCTCGAAATACCCGCTGTTGTTGGTCACCAGCTGCTGCGTCTGGCTGGTGTTGGTGTTCGTAATTCTGACCATTGCGCCGGGAACGACGCCGTTCTGGTCCTGGACGACCCCGTTGATGTTGCCCCGGGTCTCCTGGGCTCCCGCTGGCAGCGCCGCCAGCACGCCGGCCAGGAGCCCGATCGCTAAACGCATCCCCATTGGAACCACCTCCCTGCTTCGAGCGCTAGAAACACCCGCCGTGGACGCGCTGCACTATACGCAACAGCCGTTGCGTTTGCGAGAGGAATTTTCCAGGGGGCCGTTAGTCGCGAGGCTTATAAGTCTTCTCGAAACCGTTTCGTGTGTTGGTGACGACGAAAGTACCGTCGGATCCCGCGCTGATCTTGATCAAATACGCCGGCGTGTGTGCGGCGGCGGCGCCGCCGGGAGGGCCTCCCCGGCCCCCGCCCTGACGTTGGCCCGGCGCTGCGGTCAGCACGCTCCCGACCGTGACAGTGTCATCGATGTTTGCCACGAACAGGGCGGGAGCGTTATCGAGACCGGTGTTGTGGGACCAGTGCAACTGCCACAGATCCTCGAGCCCGGGCGACTCGTACAGCACGCGGAACGCCTGCGGCGCACCGCCTTTGCGCGTGCCGTTATTCATCACCGCGACGCGGGGTTGCAGCGCGTGGACGAGCGCGGGCGAGCCGGATCGCTCCAGGCCATGATGCGACGTCAGATACACATCCACGGTCCCGATCCGGTTCGTCGGGCACATCAGGTCGAGTTCTCCATTCCAGGTCAGGTCGCCGAGATTGACCGTGCGGAAACGGCCGAACGCCATCACGAATCCCGCCGAGTCGCCATTGTCGGTATCGATATAGGTGCTCTCGTCCATCGGGCGAGTGGCGG
>JBOGIQ010000158.1:0-12849 GCA_050742535.1 Vicinamibacterales bacterium
GCATCAGGGGCAAACCGTCTACTTTTCCTGACATTCAAATGATTACGGCAACCGGCCGCGGAGACGCGAAGACGCGGAGCTCATTGCTTTCTGTGGTCGTCTGGGTCGCAGTCTCGATTGCGGGCGCCGGTGCGTTTGGCATGCTCGCGCTCGCGCGGGGGGAGACGATCAGCGCGGCGTGGCTCGTTGTTGCCGCGGTATGCACCTACCTCGTCGCCTATCGCTTCTACTCGCGCTTCATCGCGGCGAAGGTGTTCGGCCTCGACCCGCGCCGCGCGACGCCGGCCGAGCGGCTCGACAACGGCCGCGACTTCGTCCCGACGTCACGCTGGATTCTCTTCGGACATCACTTCTCCGCCATCTCCGGTGCCGGCCCACTGGTCGGCCCGACCCTGGCCGCGCAGTTCGGCTTCCTGCCCGGCACGATCTGGTTGATCGCCGGTGTCGTCCTTGGCGGTGCGGTTCAGGACATGTTGATCCTGTGCGCGTCGATGCGCCGCGACGGCAAGTCGCTCGGCCAGATCGCAAAAGAGGAAGTGAACCCGGTTGCCGGAATGGCCGCGATGATCGCGATCTTCGCGATCATGATCATCCTCCTCGCCGTCCTCGGCCTGGTCGTCGTCAACGCACTGCGCGACAGCCCATGGGGCCTGTTCACGATTTCGTGCACGATTCCGATCGCCTTGCTGATGGGCCTGTGGATGAACAATCTGCGGCCCGGCAAGGTCGCCGAGGCCACCGCGATCGGGATCCTCCTGCTGATTGCCGCGCTGGTCGGCGGGCAATGGGTGTCGCAGAGCGGAACGTGGGGGCCGGCGTTTACGTGGTCGGGCCAGAGCCTGGCATGGGCGGTGATGATGTACGGCTTCGTCGCGGCGGTTCTGCCGGTGTGGCTGCTGCTGGCGCCGCGCGACTATCTGTCGGCCTTCATGAAGGTCGGGACGATCCTCGTGCTCGGCCTGGCGATCATCATCGTGATGCCGCCGTTGAAGCTGCCCGCGCTCACGCAGTTCATCGACGGCACCGGGCCCGTGTTCGCGGGCAAGCTGTTTCCATTTGCGTTCATCACGATCGCCTGCGGCGCCGTGTCCGGATTCCACGCGCTGGTGTCGAGCGGCACCACGCCGAAGATGCTCCGTTGCGAACCGGACGCGCGTTTGGTCGGCTACGGCAGCATGCTCACGGAATCGCTGGTCGGCGTCATGGCGATGATTGCCGCGGCGACGCTGGAGCCTGGTCTTTACTTCGCGATGAATGTGGGTCCGGCAACGCTTGGCACCACGTCGGCGGCGGCCGCTCAGACGGTTGCGCAGTGGGGGTTCACCATCGCACCGGACCAACTGGACGCGCTGGCGAAATCGATGGGCGAATCGACGCTGCTGTCGCGAACCGGCGGCGCGCCCAGCCTGGCCGTCGGCATGGCGGGAATCCTCGGCGGCGTCTTCACCGGTCCCGGCCTCGCGCTCTGGTATCACTTCGCGATCATGTTCGAGGCCGTGTTCATCCTCACCACGATCGACGCCGGTACGCGCGTCGGCCGCTTCATGCTGCAGGAGCTCCTGGCTCACGCCTACGCGCCCCTCGGGCGCACCTCGTGGTATCCGAGCATCATCGTGTCGTCGTTTCTCGTCGTCGCCGGCTGGGGATACTTCCTCTATCAGGGCGTCATCGACCCGTACGGGGGCATCAACTCGTTGTGGCCGCTGTTCGGCATCGCCAATCAGCTGCTGGCGGCCGTTGCCTTGTGCGTGGCGACGACCGTGCTGGTGAAGATGGGGCGTCAGCGCTACATGTGGGTGCCGCTCGTCCCGCTGGCGTGGCTTGCGGCGGCAACGTTGACGGCCGGGTGGCAGAAGGTCTTCTCCCCCGATCCGAAGCTCGGATTTCTGGCGCACGCAGAGTCGTTGAGGAACTCGACGCTGCCGGCGGCGTCACGCATGATCTTCAACGACCGGCTCGACGCCGGGCTGGCGCTGTTCTTCATGGCCATCGTGCTGATCGTGATCCTCGCCTCGGTACGGGAGTGGTGGATGGTCCTGGCAGGGAAGAAGGCGCCGGTGGTTCATGAGGCGCCATATGTGGAATCGCGGTTGGCAGTACGGCCGACGTAAACGTCGGCCTCTACCGGCCCCGTAGGTATGGTGGTAGAGGCCGACCTTCAGGTCGGCCTTTCAACAGGAGCGTTTCTGTGCATCCGATGATTCGAACCTCGCTGTGTGCCGTGGTCTCAGCAACCGCGCTGTTCATCTCCACCGTCTGGGTCGGCGCGCAGGCGCCGGCTGCCGCGCCAGCCCAGGCTCCGCCGCCCGCTCAGGGCGCACCAGCTCCCGGTCCCGGCCGCGGCGGGCTGCCGGGCACGGAGAGCGGCTGGGCGACGTTCCAGGGCCAGTGCGTTCAATGCCACTCGATCCAGCCGCTCGGCAAAGGGCCGACCGCCTGGGACATCCGGCAGATGACGCCGGAGCGCATCGTCGCCGGTCTGACGAAATCGAGTCACACCGAGGGGCAGGCGCTCAGCGACATCCAGAAACGCCGCATCGCCGAGTTCATGAGCGGACGGCCCATGGGGAGCATCAACACCGGTGAGGCGAAGTCGATGCCGAACCAGTGCGCGGCGAACCCGCCGATGACGGATCCCGCGCGCAGCCCGTCGTGGAATGGCTGGGGCAACGATCTCGGCAACACACGGTTCCAGCCCGCAGCCGCGGCGCGGCTGACGGCGGCCGATCTCCCGCGCCTCAAGTTGAAGTGGTCGTTTGGCTTCCCGAACGGCGAAAGCAACAACGCCCAGCCGACGATTGTGTCCGGCCGCGTGTTCGCCGCGAGCGACAACGGCTACGTCTATTCGCTCGACGCGAAGACGGGGTGCGTGTACTGGTCGTTCCAGAACGGCTCGATCGTCCGCAACTCTCCCACAGTGGGCGCTGTGTCCGGCCAGGGCAACGCGCGCTACGCCGTGTTCTTCGGCGACGGCCACGCCAACGTGTTCGCGGTGGACGCGCAGACAGGTCGCCAGCTGTGGAAGGTGCGCGTGGACGATCACGTCGTCGCGCGAATCACCGCCGGCCTGAAGTACCACGATGGCCGCGTCTACGTGCCGGTGTCCGGCTCCGAAGAGTTCCAGAGCGGACGGCCGTTCTACCCGTGCTGCACCGCCCGGGGCGCGGTTGTCGCGCTCGACGCGAGCACAGGCAAGGAGATCTGGAAGACCTACAACGTCGACGAGCCGAAGCCGTGGAAGAAGCAGCCGAACGGCGTTCAGCTCTACGGCCCGTCCGCCGGTGGTATCTGGGATTCGCCGACCATCGATACCGTCCGCGGCGTCCTCTACGTGGGCACGGGAGATCCGGTCACGCCGCCCGAATCAAAGCTCACCGATGCGATCGTCGCGATGGATCTGAAGACCGGCAAAGTGGTCTGGTCGCACCGGGTCCTCGACTACGACATGTTCATGGGCGGCTGCGCGGGCGCCGATCGCAGCGAAGCGTGTCCGGAAAAGATGGGTCCCGACTTCGACATCGGCAACTCGCCGATTCTGGTCACGCTGCCGAACGGCAGGCGTGCGCTCTTTACAGGTACGAAGAGCGGAGAAGTCGTCGCGCTCGATCCTGACAAGAACGGCGCGGTGCTGTTCAAGCTGCACCCCGCGGGAGCGCCGGCCGGCGGCGGACGCGGACGAGGCGCGATCGTGTGGGGCGGCGCCGCGGATGCGCGTCAGGTGTACTACGGCATGGCCGCGGCAGGTATGGGCGCGGTGGACGCGAGCACCGGGAAGGTCGCGTTCGTCTTTACGGCTCCCGGCGTCGGCGGTCGCGGCGTTGCAGCCCTCGGCGCGGCGCCGACGGCGATCCCGGGCGTTGTCTTCCAGGGCTCGGGGGACGGTCGTCTCTTTGCCGTGTCACCGGAGGGCAAGCAACTCTGGGAGTTCAACACGGCGCAGGAGTTCGCCACGAACAACAAGGTCCCGGCGCGCGGTGGCGCGATCGCGACGTCCGGCGCCGCGGTCGTCGACGGGATGGTCTACGTGCAGTCCGGCTACGCGATCACCAGCGGCGCATCCGGCGGCAACGTGCTGCTCGCCTTCGGAATCGAGTAGTGTGGAAATTCGTGGCGCGAACCCTTCGGGTTCGCCCCACGAAATCCGCTCCTATCGCTTCACTGGAATCGTCCACTGCAGCGGGACGGATTCCGGCAGGTAGCAGACGCGGTCGTCGCACGCCTGATACGACAGCGTGCCGGTGATCTTCAGCGGTGCCGCTTTCGGCGGCACCGTTCCCACCTGGATGTTCATCGTCAGCTTGAAGGGATCGCTGAAGACGAGCACGCGTTCTTTCAGCGGCTTGAAAAAGTAAATCGACGGCTTCGGGTAGGCGGGCGGCGACGGCTTCAGCGATGGATGCCGATCCAGCGTCACCGTGATCGCCCGGTAGGTCGTCCCTGGCGCGTACACGTGCATGCGCTTCTTCGGCATCACGTTCACCACGAGCGAGAGGCGCCCGCCCGGCCGTGCGACATCCGGCGATATCGATGCGGTGAAGCTGAGGTGCGGAGTGTTGCGCGCGACGATGACGTCGGCGTCCAGTGGCACAACGTCGAGAGCAAGCAGAGCGGCGGCAAGGAGCGCGGTCATCCGGCTGAAGCCGGACTCCACATTACCCTCCAAGTGCCTTCTGGATCTGCTGCTCGAGGCGAACTTCGTCGCCCGGGCTGACGCCGTCCTGTTTCGACAGAATCTCACCACGGGCATCCAGAAGGTAGTGCGTGGGCGTCATCCGGACCTTGTAGTCGTTCGGTGTCGAGCGGCCGCCGAGCAGCACCGGAACCGTGTACCCGTGCTTCGCGCGCCACTCGGGGATCAGCTTCCGTTCGTCCGGAACCACGTTGATCCACACCATGGAGAGTCCCTGGTCGCGGTACGTGTCGTACAGCTTCTGCACCTTGGGGAACGCCGCGTTGCAGTACGGGCACGTCGGAAAGAAAAACACGACCAGCGTGGCTTTGCCAAGCACGTCCGGCAGCGTCTTCTCGACGCCGTCGAGCGTCTTCAGCTTGAACGGCTTGAGCGTCTCCGCAGCCGCGAATGACGGGAGGGCCAGAACGAACGCCAAAAACACACAGAGGACGCGTGGCGCGCCCCACGATCGGAGCGGGTGTGCCAATGGCTTACGCTCCCTCGCCGGGGCGGATGACTTCCGGAGTCTTCGGCGTTGCCGGCTGATCGCTGGCCGGCCGCGCGGGCATGGTGTGCGCGCTCGACTTTCCACCCAGGCGGACCGAATACGTCACGATCGAGACGTAGTCCGGGAACGTCGAGTCGCCGGCGCTGCCGGTGTTCGGGTTCGACCACCGGTTGAAGTAGTAGCCGACGGGGAAATTGAACGATACCGCGTGCCGGCCCTGCATCACCGTCACGCCCGGCTCCCAGTACATCGTGACACCAGGACGGCGGAAGCCGTTGGAGTGGCCGAGCAGGTCGTAGCGGGGGACGCCTTCCACCCTCCACGCGAGCGACGCAGTGAGGGTGTTGGTAATCGGAACCGACCCGCCGGCGCGAAACACGAACTGATCCGACACCGTGTTGATATTCGTCGGCGTCGCATTCGACACCATGTTGCCGCGCGACGCCGTGCCGGTGTCTTTGGGGTTTGCCAGCCAGGTCCCGCCACCGAACGTGGTGACACGACCGAACTGCTTGTAGGCCTGGAAATCCATGATGGCGCCCCAGCCGCCGTCGCCGGGATGCACGGAGATGTCGACAAACCGTTCGACGTTGTTGTTGCCGTTGCCGTCCGGGAAGATGTCCGTGGCTTCGTTGTTGCCGGTCGGGAACTTGACGCCGCCGCCGACGATGATGTTCCAGCTGCGCGCGGAGGTGGACGGGTTGAACAGTGAGAAACGCGCCAGCGTCGTGACGTCACCGAGGCCGCGGGCGTTCTCGTTCGCGCGTGCGCCCGGCCCGCCGGTACGCGGCGATGGGATGCCCCATGACGACTCGATGAACGGAATCCCGGCCATCAGACTGACGCGTGGGGACAGCTGATAACCGACCGTCGCCGTGACCGCATTCTGCCGGTTCACCACATAGGTCTGCTCGTGCTCACGCTCCGCCTGGTACACGCTTCCGCGGTAATGGTGGTCGGCGATCGAGCTGCGACCGTTGAAGGTGATCGTCCAGCTGCCGACATCCGAGTCCAGCGACCCTGTGGTGCCGAAGATCGGCGCGGTCTGGCGGAGGAGGATGCAGCCCTGCGCAAAGGCGTCGCTGGCGGACGCCGCGACGAGCATGGCCGTACAAGCACCGACGAGGAACGACTTTCCATGCATGGCCGGTGATCCTACGGGTCCGTCTGGCGGCAATCCATACTGGAAACCAATTAGGGGGAAACCAATTACGGTTCACGGCGGCCGAAAATCGCTGTGCCGACGCGGACGATTGTGGCCCCTTCCTGGATGGCCACCTCGAAATCGGCGCTCATGCCCATCGACATTTCCCGCAGCATTCCGGCCGGTACGCCGGCGCGGAGCCATCCCTCGCGGAGGCCGCGCAGCTGGCGGAACCACGGGCGGGCGTCCTCTGCCGTATCCGGCAGCGGCGGCAGCGTCATCAGCCCGACGACCCGGGCCGCCCGGCAACGCCCCGCTTCCTCGAGAATGCCCGGGACATCGGCCGGCGGCACACCGTGCTTCGTCGCTTCGCCGGCCAGATCGACTTGTACGAGCAGCTCCGGCGCGTGTCCCGAATCCGCCGCGGCGGCATCGAGCTTCCGCAGCAGATCGATGCTGTCCACCGACTGAATCATCGCGAAGGCGGGAGCCGCCTTTCGCGCCTTGTTGGTCTGCAGGTGTCCGAGCAGATGCCAGCGCGCGTCGAGATCGGCCGACGCGCCGATCTTCTCGAGCGCTTCCTGGACGCGGTTCTCGCCAAAGTCGCGCTGTCCGGCGGCATACGCGGCACGGACAGCGTCGAGCGGAAAGGTCTTGGAGACGGCGACGAGCCGAACGGAGGACGGGTCCCGTCCGGCTCCCCGGGCCGCCGCGTCGATACGCGCGCGAACCTCGGAGAGCCTTACGGCGATGGACATCAGTCGAACGGTTCGAACGTCTCGAACGATTCGAACGTTACTTTTTAACCATCTTCTGCAGTGCCGGCAGCGACGCTTTCACTTCCGCCGCCTTCGCGCCGTTGGGCTCCAGCTGCAGGTACGTTTCGAGCGAGCTGACCGCGAGGTTGAAGTCGCCCAGGTTCAGCGCCGTCATGCCGAGCTGATAGTGCGCGAGCGCCAGCTTCGGATCGGCTTTCACCGCTCCCTCGAATGCGGCCTTTGCCTCGGTGAACTTGGCGCCGTTGAAGAGCGCGACGCCCTGGTTGTAGAGCGCTTCGGCGTTGCCGCCGCCGCCCGCCGCACCCGCTGAATACTTCGCCGCGCTGGCGCTGGCTTCCGCCGCGAGATCGAACTTACGCTGCTGGTTGTAAACGCCCGCGAGCTGGGTATACGCCTGAGCGTTGTCCGGCCTGATCTCGGTCGCCTTTTTCAGCGCCGCTTCGGCCTGCGCCCATTCCTTCTTGTTGGCGTGAGCGACGCCGAGATTCAGGAAGCAGTCGCTGCAGGTTGGCGCCTTGCTGGTCACCTCTGTGTACGCCGCGATCGCCTCGTCGTAGCGGCCGCCGTTCAGGTGGTCGGAGCCCGCCTTCGCCAGCGCCTGCAGGGCCGCAGCGGCCTTCGCGTCGGCTCCAGACTCTCCGGCCGGCGCCACTGTTGCGCCAGCCGGCGCGGCCGGACGCAACGTCAGCGACAACGGCGCGTTCTGACCCTGCGTCACGCCCGCAGTGATCTTGTCAGTGCCGACGCCTTCCTTCGTTGCGGTGATCGCATATTGGCCGGACGGCAGGCCGACCATCAGGAACTCGCCTTTGGCGTCCGTTTTGGCATTTCGCGACAGCTGCACGAACTGCGCGACGAATGTGACAACAGCGTCGGCGACCGGTTTGCCGGTCCCGTCGACAACTCTGCCGCGGACGAGCGGCTGCGCGATAGCCGGCGCGGCCGCCAGTGCGGTGAGCACTGCGGCTGCCAGTACGGAGCGGATCAGATGGGCCCGCATGAAAAGCCTCCCGGGTTAAGAAAACGCGTCGAACTGCGTGCAGTTTACATGAAGAAACGAGCGACGGCGTCCAGGTCGTGCGTCACCGGCGCCGGCGGCAGCGACGCGAGAAAACGCCGTCCGTAACCCATCGTTTTCACGCGTGGATCGAGGATCGCCAGCACGCCGCGATCGGTCCGGTGCCGGATCAGCCGCCCAAGCCCCTGCTGGAGGCCCAGGATGGCCAGCGGCACCTGATAGTCGGAAAAGGCGTCGCCGCCTTCGGCCGTCATCGCGTCGATCCGGGCGGCGACGACCGGATCCCCTGGTGACGCAAACGGCAGCTTGTCGATGATGACGCAGCTCAGCGCTTCGCCGACGACGTCCACGCCCTGCCAGAAACTCGACGTGGCAAGCAGCACGGCGTTCGGCGTCGAGCGGAATTGATCGATGAGCATCGACCGTGGCGCCGAGCCTTGGACGAATATCGGGAAGTCGAGAGCCATCTCGACGAACTGCTGGACGGTGCGCAGTACGGCGTAACTGGTAAACAGCACGAACGCCCGGCCGCGCGACCGTTTCAGCAGCTCGATCGTCTCGCGCGCTGCCGCCTCGGCGAAGGTCGGCGACTTCGGTGGTGGCATGCGGCGCGGCAGATACAGCAGCGCCTGCGTCCGGTAGTCGAATTCCGAGGGGACCCGCACTTCTTCGGCGTCGCGCAGTCCCAATCGGCCTTTGACGTACGAAAACCCCTCGTCCACCGCCAGCGTGGCCGAGGTCAGCACGATCGACCGGAATCGATTGAACAACGCTTCGCGGACGGTGCGCGAGACGTCGATGGGCGACGCCCGCAGGAACAGCCCGCGGCCGCGCGCTTCCGCGTAGTAGACGAAGTCCGGATCGTCGGCGCGCATCAGAAACCGCAGGTCGGCGCGCAGTTCGCCGGCACGCCGGCGGACGGAGGCTGCCAATTCGTTCGAGTCGTTCGAGTCGTTCGAATCGTTCGAGCCGTTCGAGCCGTTCGAATCGTTCGGGCCGTTCGACGTTCGTTTCGTGGCAAGGGCCAGCGTGGCTTCGAGCCCTTCGAGTGCGCCGGCCAGCATCATCCCGTCCTCGAAGTGCTCCTGCATCGCTTCGGCCGTGTATCGCGCACGCGTCTCGCTGATCTTCAGAGCCCGCTCGGTCGAGAGGGCCGAGAAGAACGCGCGCGAGCGGTCGGCGACGCGGTGCAGCGCCCGGGCGAGATCCTCAACGTCGCGCGGCGTGCCGCTGAGGAGGCGCTCGCCATCGCGGACGAGGTCGTCCACGCGGTAGTTGCTGAACGCCACGCCGAAGTACTGGGTGGCGACGTCCTCGAGCTGATGCGCCTCGTCCACGACCAGCGTCGGACAGGAGGGCACGACTTCGCCGAACGTGCTTTGCCGGATGGCGGCGTCCGCGCAGAGCAGGTGGTGGTTCACGATGACGACGTCGGATTCGAGCGCGCGCTGGCGCATCAGCGTGACGAAGCAGTCGCCGTAGCGGGGGCAGGTGGCGCCGAGGCACGTCTCGGCTTCGGCCGAGATCCCTTTCCACATCGGCAAATCTTCGGGAAGATCGTTCAGCTCCGCGCGATCTCCGGTCGTCGTGCCCGCCACCCATTTCTTGAGGATGGGGAGCAGCACTTCGTCGCCCGATTCGATCAAACGGCCGCCCGCCGACGTGTTCCCCTCGACGCCGTCGCGATACATCTCCCACCTGTGCAGGCACAGGTAGTTCGACCGTCCTTTCATCAAGGTGGCGGTGAAGGGGACTGGCAGCGCGCGGCTGAGCGCCGGGAGATCCTTGAAGAAGATCTGCTCCTGCAGATTCTTTGTGCCCGTCGAGACGAGGACGCGCTGCCGGCTGAGGATCGCCGGAATCAGATAGGCGAGCGTCTTGCCGGTGCCGGTGCCCGCCTCGCTGAGGAGCGTGCCGCCGTGCTCAATGACGTCGGCGACGGCGGCCGCCATCCGCCGCTGGCCGTCGCGCGGCTCGTAGCCCTCGACGACGCGCGCGAGCGCCCCCGATTCGGAAAAGGACTCGGCGACGCGGCCGATCAGGCCTGACGGTCTGGATACAGGGGGAACTTCCGGCACAGCCGCTCGACCTCGGTCCTGATCGTGCCCAGCGCGCGGTCGTCGTCCGGCGCGCCCAGCGCCCGCGCAATCAGATCGCCAATCACATCCATCTCCGGCTCGCGCATCCCGCGCGTGGTGACCGCCGGCGTGCCGACGCGGATACCGCTTGCCACCATCGGTGGGTTCTGCTCGAAGGGAATGACGTTCTTGTTCACCGTGATCCCCGCCTTGCCGAGGGCGGCTTCGGCGTCCCGTCCGGTGATGCCTTTCGAGAAGACGTCGACGAGCATCAGGTGATTGTCGGTGCCGCCGCTGACCAGCCGGAATCCATGGCTGCTGAGCGAGGCGGCGAGGCGGCTCCCGTTCGCGACGATCTGCCGCTGGTAGCCGGCGAATGCCGGCTCCATCGCCTCCTTGAAGCACACGGCTTTGGCCGCGATCACGTGCATCAGCGGTCCACCCTGGACTCCCGGAAAGATCGCGCGGTCGAGATCCTTGGCGTACTGGTCGCGGCACAGGATCAGGCCGGCACGCGGTCCCCGGAGCGTCTTGTGGGTCGTCGACGTGACGAAATCGGCGTGGGGCACCGGGCTCGGATGCACGCCTCCGGCGACGAGCCCGGCGATGTGTGCCATATCGACCACCACACGCGCGCCGACGGCGCCGGCGACCCTGGCAATCCGCGGAAAGTCGATCTGCCGTGGGTAGGCGCTCGCGCCCACCATGATCATGCGCGGTCTGTGCTCGTGCGCGAGCCGTTCCAGCTCCTCGTAATCGATCCGCTCGTCGTCGCGGCGCACGCCGTAGGGGACGATCTTGTACAGCTTTCCCGAGAAGTTGAGCGGGTGCCCGTGCGTCAGGTGTCCGCCGTGGGCGAGGTTCATGCCGAGGACCGTGTCGCCCGGCTGCACCGCGGCGAAGTACGCGGACATGTTCGCCTGGGCGCCGGAATGCGGCTGCACGTTGGCGTGGTCGGCTTTGAACAGCGCTTTCGCGCGCTCGATCGCGAGCGACTCGATGACGTCCACGACCTCGCACCCGCCGTAATACCGTCGTCCCGGATACCCTTCGGCGTATTTGTTGGTGAGGATCGAGCCGGCAGCCTCGAGGATTGCGCTGCTGACGAAATTCTCGGACGCGATCAGCTCGAGGCCTTCCGCCTGGCGCATGGTTTCGTCATGGATCGCGCGCGCGATCTCCGGATCTGTTTCGGCAAGCGTGCGCTGCATCAGGGATTGAGCGACGGCATCTGGCATGAAGCGAAGATTGTACTATCCCTGAATGGCGCCGAGCGTGACCATTTCCGCACGCGGGGAACAGCGCGTGCGCCTCGGGCATCCATGGATCTATCGTGCGGATGTTGCTGCCGTGGCGGCGGACGGCGGCGATGTGGTGCAGGTGCTCGGCCCTCGTCAGCGCGTGCTCGGATATGCGCTCTTCAGCGACCGCTCGCAGATCGCCATACGGATGCTGTCGCGCGGCGAGCAGCCGATCGACGAGTCGCTGGTACGCAGCCGGCTGGAGGCGTCGATCCGGTTCCGTGAATCGCTGACGCTCGATGCGACGGCGTACCGGCTCGTACACGGCGAAGCCGACCTGCTGCCATCGCTCGTCGTCGATCGCTACGACGACTATCTGGTGATCCAGGCACTCTCGCAGGGCGTCGATCGGCTGCTGCCGGCGATCACGGAGCACCTGCGGGAGCTGTTGCAGCCCGCCGGAATCCTGGCGCGGAACGATCCAAAGGTGCGGGCGCTGGAAGGGCTGCCGCAGTCGGTGGAGGTGCTGCACGGCACGATTCCCGACAGCGTCGTCGTGCGCGAAGGCCCCATTGAATATGCGGTCGATCTGCGGCGCGGGCAGAAGACAGGCCTGTTTCTCGACCAGCGTGAAAACAGGGAGGCTGCGGCGCAATACGCGCACGGACGGCTGCTCGACTGCTTCAGCTATAACGGCGGATTCGCCCTGCGGCTGGCGCGCCGGTGTACCGATGCCGAAGCCGTGGACATTTCCGGCGATGCCGTCGCCCGCATTCGCGCGAACGCGGAACGCAATGGTCTGCCGCATCTGCAGGCGCGCGAGGCGAACGTCTTCGACGAGCTGCGCCGCCACGAGCGCGCCGGCGAACGCTACGACACGATCGTGCTCGATCCACCGGCGTTCGCCAAGAACAAGGCGTCGGTGCCGAACGCGCTCGCGGGGTACAAGGAGATCAATCTGCGGGCGATGCGTCTGCTCTCGCCCGGCGGCTACCTGATCACCTGCAGCTGTTCCTATAACGTGAACGAGGAGATGTTCGAGGCGGTGCTGCACGAAGCGTCGGCCGACAGCCACACGCAGGTGTCGATGGTCGAGAAGCGCATGCAGGGACGCGACCATCCGGTGCTCGTCGGCGTGCCCGAGACGCATTACCTGAAGTGCTTCATCCTTCGCCGGCTGGAGTGAACGGAGGGGACGGAGGGAACGGTTTCACAGGAGGAACGAAGGAACGGAGACGAGCGAAGTTTTTAGTCTTGAACCACGAAGCACACGAAGCACACGAAGGCAGTGCGGCCCTTCGATAGGCCGCCGAAGGCGGCATGCAGCGATGTACGCGGGCACAAATACAAGCCGCTGATGGCGCCTGTGCGGTTTGTATTTGCGCCCGCGTACATTGCTGCCGTGGGGG
>JBOGIQ010000159.1:0-12781 GCA_050742535.1 Vicinamibacterales bacterium
GTCGAGTCCCATCCGAGCGCGCTGCTCATCCACAAAGGCGACCGGCTGGTCGCGTGCATCGGGGGACACAAGCGCGGTCTCCAGGTGTCGATGCTGACGGCGATGCCGAGTTGGGCGGACGACTGAGGCTCGCCAGTTTCATGACCGCGACTACGCGTGGACGCCGGGAGCTTCGCGGCCGGTGCGCGCCACGTACTCTGTGTAGGACCCCGGATAGAGATGCGGCTCCCGCTCGACGCCGCTTTCGCCGCCAAGTTCCAGCACGCGATTGCTCAGCGCCCGAAGGAACGCCCGGTCGTGCGACACGAACAGCATCGTCCCGTCATAGTCCTTCAATGCGTCGATGAGCATTTCCTTCGTGAAGAGATCGAGGTGGTTCGTCGGCTCGTCGAGGACGAGGAAGTTCGGCGGATCGAGCAGCATCCGCGCGAGGACGAGCCGCGTCTTCTCACCGCCCGACAAGGCCCGAATCTTCTTGCCGACGTCGTCGCCGGAAAACTGAAAGGCGCCAGCGAGATTCCTGAGGACCCCGATCGATTCGTTGGGGAAATCGTGCTGCAGCTGCTCTTCGACGGTGAAATCCGGCTTGAGCAGATCGAACGCCTGCTGCGCGAAGTAACCCATCTTCAGGCTCGCGCCGGGCGTGACGCTGCCGGCGTCGGGCTTCAGGACGCCGGCGACCATTCGCAGCAGCGTCGTCTTGCCGGCGCCGTTCTTGCCCATGACGCACCAGCGCTCGCCGCGGCGGATTGTCATATCGAATCCGTCGTAGATCACGCGCCGGCCACCTGTCCCGAGCGACGTCGAGGGATATGACTTCGACACATCCTCCAAAACGGCGACCTGGTCGCCCGAGCGCGGCGGCTTCCGGAAATCGAACTTCACCGCCTGGCGCTTCTTCGGCAGCTCGATCTTTTCGATTTTCTCGAGCGCCTTGACGCGGCTCTGGACCTGCGCGGCCTTGGCGGCATGCGTCGAGAAGCGCTCGATGAAGCGCTGCTCCTTGGCCAGCATCGCCTGCTGACGGGCGTACGCGGCTTCCCGGTTCGCCTCGCGGATCGCCCGCTCCCGCTCGTAGAAATCGTAGTTGCCCGAATAGACGGTGATCTCGCCGCCGTCGATCTCGGCGATCTTCGAGACGATGCGGTTCATGAATTCGCGGTCGTGCGAGGTCATCAACAGCGCGCCCGGCAGCGACTGGAGAAACTCTTCGAGCCAGATGATCGACTCGATGTCGAGATGATTCGTCGGCTCGTCCATCAGGAGGACGTCCGGCCGCCCCAGCAGCACGCGGGCCATCGCCACGCGCATCTTCCAGCCGCCTGAGAGCACGCCGACGTCGCCGTCGATCCGCTCGTCGTCGAACCCGAGGCCGTGGAGAACCTCGCGCGCCTGCGCTTCGAGCCCGTAGCCGCCTGAATGGTCGTATTCCTCCTGCACCTCGCCGAAGCGCTCCAGGATGCGGTCCAGGTCGCCGGCCTGTGCCGGGTCGCTCATCGCGTGCTGCAGCGCCTCGAGCTCGTGATGCAGATCGCCCAGGCGCCCGCTGCCGGCGATCGCCTCGTCCAGGACGGAACGGCCGGACATCTCTTCGACGTCCTGGCGGAAATAGCCGATGGACATCTTCTTCGGCACCGACACGTCGCCCTCGTCGGGCGACTCCTCGCCGGTGATCATCCGGAAGATCGTGGTCTTGCCGGCGCCGTTCGGGCCGACGAGCCCAACCTTTTCTCCCGGGTTGAGCTGGAAGGACGTCTCAACGAAGAGCACCTGCCGGCCGTATTGCTTGCTGATGCGGGAAAGAGAGAGCACTAAGATTGATTTCAGTTTACCGCCACGGTTTCCCCCCGTAGTGTCCGGCTTCAGCCGGACCCTCTGATGGAGTCGCAGTGAGCGAAGAGGAAGAGGATTTCGCAACGATGTTCGAAGCGTCCGTCGTCAAGGCGCGTCGAGTCGCGCAGGGTCAGACGGTCGAGGGGACCATTGTGTCGATCGGGCCTGAGGTCGCCCTCGTCAGCATCGGCGGGAAGAGCGAAGCGCAGATTGACATTGCCGAGCTGAAGGACGACGACGGCGACATCGAGGTCTCGATTGGCGATCGCATTCAGGCCGTTGTCGTCTCGACCAGTGGCGGCATCATCCTGTCGCGCAAGGGCGTCCGCAATGCCGCAACCCAGCGCGAGCTCGCAAACGCATTCCAGGCCGGGCTCGCGGTGGAAGGCAAGGTCGAGAGCGTCAACAAGGGAGGCTATGAGGTCCGCGTCGCACGCGCCCGCGCCTTCTGCCCGCTCTCTCAGATCGATATCGTCCGCACCCCGGATCCGGCGGTGCACGTCGGGAAGACTTATACGTTCCGGATCATCGAGTACAGGGACGGCGGCAAGTCGGTCGTCGTGTCGCGGCGCAAGCAGCTCGAAGAGGAACAGCAGGCGAGCGCCGACGCGGCACGCGCGACAATCGTGGCCGGCGCGGTGCTGAGCGGCCGGGTCGTTTCCGTGCGCGACTTCGGCGCCTTCGTCGATCTGGGTGGCGGCATCCAGGGCCTTCTTCATGTGTCGGAAATGAGCTGGTCGCGCGTCGCCACCCCCGGCGAGGTCGTCGCCGCCGGCGATCAGATTACGGTCAAGGTTCTGCGCGTCGACGAGGGCACGGGCAAGATTGCGCTCGGACTGAAGCAGCTGCAGGACGATCCCTGGAGCACCGTGGGCACGACGTACCAGGTAGGCCAGGTGCGGACCGGCCGCGTGACGCGGGTGGCCGACTTCGGCGTCTTCCTCGAGCTGCAGCCCGGTATTACCGGGCTGATGCCGTCCTCCGAAACCGGCCTGGACCGCGACGTGGACATGTCAAAGGCATTTCCCATCGGCAGCGAGCTGGAAGTGGCGGTGGTCGAGGCCGACACCAGCGGCCGGCGTATTCGCCTCAGCAGGAAAGCGGTGGCACAGCAGCGCGAGCAGGCCGAGCTGCGCGAGTATGCGGCGAGATCGGACGCCACGCCCGAGACACCGCTCGGATCGCTTGCCGACAAGCTGCGCGACGCCCTCAAGCGGCAGTGAGCGGCTTTTCGGCCACCAGGGTCGACGACGGTGATTTGTTCACCAACGCGGATCCCTGATCCCTGATCCCTGATCCCTGATCCCTAGTTCGGATCGGGCCTCCTGATCGCATCGATGACGATGTACTCGCGCGGCACCTGCGTCCGCTCCAGCCGCAATCCGAGCTGCTGCTCGAGCGCAGTGAACAGATTCGGCGCCGGCTGCACGCTCGACGGATTGTCGGCAATTTGAAGTGGATCGCCAGATATGGCGCGGAACGGGTGGATCGTCTGTTCGACGAGAAACTCCAACGCGTAATTGAAACGCGTCGTGTTCGGAATGCCCGTCCGGTCGAACACGGGCGCCTCGAGGGTTCCCTGGAGCGGCGGCTTGCCTGCACCCGCGCCGACGAACATCCTGTTCGGTCCGTTGTCGGCGACGCCAAGCCCGCACGAACCGGTCGTTGCGTCACCGCGGCGGGCCGCGTCGAGATTCTGGCGCACCAGGTCCAATTGCCAGCGCGCAAAACCCGTTTCACCCAACCCCACCGGGCGCGGTGTGCCGTTGCACACCCCTTCCTTCATCTTGAGCCCACCCGGAGCGATGACGAGGTTGTACGCGGTCGTCTGCTCGGTTACGACGTGCGCCTTCAGGCCGAACCGCCGTTCGAGGAGCGCCCGCAGCATCGGACCGGACATCGAGGCGGCGTTGGCCGAGCAAAACTCTTTCGGGAGACCACGACCACCTTTAGAAATGCACGCGTCGTCTTTGTCCGCCGGCATATCCCCCGCAACCGCCTCGATCGTGTACCTCTCGGTGCGCATCCAGTCCGGCCCTCCGCGAACGCGCCGGCCGTCTTCGACGCCCTGCATGTTTAACGTGCCGGCTGCCAATTTTGAGAACGTGCGTCCACCAGGCACGATATCGTCCATAAACCACATCTCGACTTCCTGGTTCCATGACCGATATCCATAGGCCGTCCGGATCAGCGTGGCAGGTGTCATGCACAGGGCATAGAAACGCCCCGGCGTCATGTAAACGGCGTTCGGGCCGGAGCCGCCACGCCCCGCACTCACTGTCGCCGGCAGGTTGTCGGGATCGCACGGCCTGACCGACGCTTCCTCGAACGTTTGCGATGCCGCGGCAGGAGCGCCACCCAGGGCGGTCGCTGCCGCCTGGTTCAGCGGCTGCAAACGGCCGGCGGTGTCGGCGATGGCTTTCTGGAACGCCGCGAGAACCGCACGATGTGCGTCCGCGCGGCGGCTCCAGGTGATGTCTTCCGTCAGCGGGCGCGAGACGATCGCTGAACTGGTGGTTACCTGTTCGCCGGGGCGCAGACGTTTTTCCACACTGCCGTCCCGAACCCGCACCTCGCCCTCGATGACCCCGACGCGAGAACCATCCCGACCAGCATTCACCAGCAATGCCGTGCCTTCGATCGCGACCGTCATGTCCTTCGTCCGCACGTACAGGTGCCGGTCGGGTTTCTCGGCCGTGGTGACGATGATGTCGCCCTTCGTCAGGTCGATCTGAATGCCGTCAGCGGCCGGACCGACGGTCAACTCCGAATGCGCACGCATCTCCACACGCGAGTCGTCTGCGAGCGTGAACTGCAGGCCGTCAGCGCCTGCGGCATATACCCGCACGCCGCGCGGCCAGACCATCGCCCCGCCAATCGCGGCGACCACCAGCGCGGCTGCTGCAGCGAGGGCCCACGGTCGCGTCGAGAAGCGAGGAGCGGGCTGCCCCAGCTCCACGCTGCGGACGGCCTCGGCAGGCACGTGACGGGCCTTCCAGCGCAGGCCGTTCCAGACGCGATCGAGCGCCCCGCGTTCCTCATCAGGAGGCGGCGCCCACTCGCGCAGCGAGTCGCCCACGTTGGCGAGCACGTCTCCGGCGCTGTTCGTCTGCTGTTCGCGTTTCATGACTTCTCTCCACTGTGCGCTCCCCTGTGCACTTCCCTGGGCCCACGAACGAGTTTCTTCAGTCGCGCGCGCACCCGGAAGAACCGAAGGGCGATCGCGCCGCGGGACGTCCGCAGGCGCCGGGCGATGTCGGCATCCGAGTACCCATGCACGTAGCGCAGGACCAGGATCTGAACCGCCTCGGGATTGAGCTGTGCGAGCGCTGCACGAAAGACGCGGTGGTGATCCTGATCAAAAATCGGGTTGCTGGCTGACGGCGATTCCAGCCCGTCAACTTCATGTGTGAATGTGAAGCGGCGGCGCGACCTGAGCACGTCGAGCGACATGTTGACCGCCGCGCGGTACAGGTAAGCCCGCGGATCTTTGCGGAAAACGACCGGCAGCTCCCGCTCGATCAACTTGAGAAAAATGGCCTGGACGATGTCTTCGGCTTCTTCCGGACGCCCTGTCAGCGCTCGAGCCGTGCGATACACCATCGGCGAGAGCTGGCGGAAGAGCGTCTCGAAATCCTCGGCGTCGGGTTCCCGGCTCACGTCGGCCACCGCGTTCATCGGCATTCGGGGCTCCGGTGTCTAGACGTGCGGCGGGGTTGATTCTTACGGGGGTCCTTAGTGCTTGGATCTTGGTTCCTGGTCCGTACTTGGTCCTGGGTCCGTCCTTGGTTCCTGGTCCTTCGTCCATTCGGACCATGGACAAAGGACCAAGCACGGACCACTGACTAAGGACGGACCACGAACTAAGCACCAAGGACCAAGGACTATTGCTTAATTCGGTCCCGGCCTCTCGATCGAATCGATTACGAGAAACTCACGTGAGGCGCGCGTTTGCTCGAGCCGGAGCCCAAGATGTTCCAGAGCCGACGCGATCGATCCCTGATCGCCGCGAACGAACTCGAAAACGAAATTGAACCGGTCGGTCAGGCCGGTCTTGTCGGAGACTCGCGCCTCGCCCAGCAGAGAACGAAGTCTCCCCGCGAAGTCCTCCAGCGTGCTACCGCCCACCATCAAGACTGCATTCTCGCCGCTGGGCGCCAAAGCCCAGACTCCGCACGTCGGCTTTGCGCCGCCCCGTACTTCCTCGAGCGTGCGCGGCGATGGAGTCCTGACTCCCGGCTGCACTGGGTTCTCGTAACATCCGTCCGGCGCCATCGGTTTGACCTTCAACCCCCCCGGGGCGACGGTCACCGTCCACACCGGGACCTCCTCGGTCTCGATGTGCGTCCGCAACTTGAAGCGGCGCTCGAGCAATGCGCGAAACATCGGACCGGACATCGTGTCGGCGTTGGCCTCGGTGCCGGCCACGGCCTCGATGGAATAGCGCTCGTTACGCGCCCAGTCCGGGCCTCCGCGCACGGCAATCCCTGAGTTGGCGCCTTGTCCGGACACCTGGTTCAGCCTCCAGCCGCGTCCCCGGCGGGTGTCGGCACTCAACGACCCCTCTGGCATCGCCGCGAAGCCATGCGCTATGCGAACCATGACGGCCGGCGTCATGCACAGCGCGTATAGGCGCCCGGGCGTCATCTGGAAGCTGTTCGCGCCGCCGCCGCGCGCGCCGGGAGGTGCCGGTGGCAGGTTGTCCGGATCGCACTCCCGTATCGACGCTTCCTCGAACTCCACAGCCGCGGGACTCGCGGGACCTGCGGGACCCGCGCCCCGTTGACGCTCACCCGCAGGCACCACCGGGCTGACCGGACCGGACGTCTGCGCCATCCCGCGTCTGAACGATTCGAGAATTGCGAGATGTGCGTTCGCGTTGCGGCTCCACGTGATGTCCTCGGCCAGCGGTCGCTGCGCGATCGCCGCACCCGTGGTCACCTCCTCGCCGGCGCGCAGCCGTTTTTCCACCCTGCCGTCCCGAATCCGCACCTCGCCCTCGATAACCCCGACACGCGAGCCATCCTCGCCGGCATTCCCCAGGAACGCGGTGCCCGAGACGACCACGGTCATGTCCTTCGTCCGCACATACAAAGGCGCGCCAGGCTGCCGTGCCGCGGTGACGATGATGTCGCCCTTCTTCAGGTCGATCTGCAGCCCGTCGGAGGCACGACCAACGGTCAACTCCGAATGCGCACGCATTTCCACGCGCGAGTCGTCCGCCAGCGTGACCTGCAGGCCGTCATCGCCCGCGGCATACGCCCGCACGCCGCGCGGCCAGACCATCGCCCCGCCAATCGCGGCGATCACCAGCGCGACGGCCGTCGCGAGGGCCCAGGATCGCATCGGAGTGCGCACTGCCGCGGCAGACGGCGCCACCGCGCGCCGGTGGATGGGAGTAGCACGCAGCTGGTCGAAGACCCGATCGCGGGACGCCACGAATTCCATCTGTGTCGGCCACGGTAAATCGCGGTCCACGAGTTCGGCGAGCGCGCGTTCGTCGGAATTCATAGCTTCTCTCCCTCCAAGCCCGCCGAACGCAGCAGCGTCCGGAGGCGCGCGCGGATGCGGTACAACGTCACCGCGATCACACCTCTGGAGGTGCCGAGCAGGGACGCGATTTGGGCATCGCTGTAGCCAAGCTTGTAGTGCAGCACCAGCATCTCCAGCGCCCGCGGTTTGAGGCCCGCCATCGCTGCCATCAACCGCTGGTGGCGGTTTTCCCGTTCACGCGCCTCCGCGCGCCCGTCGCCGGGGGCCGGAATCTCGAGGGTGTCGAGATCGTCCACGAGCGTCCGCCGCTTCCGCTCCCGGACGAGGTTCAGCGACAGGTTGACGGCCGCGCGGTGCAGGTACCGCGCAGGATGCTGCAGGACGTCCGCCGTGACACCGCGCTCCAGCAGCTTGACGAAGATCCGCTGCAGCACGTCCTCCGCATCCTGACGATTGCCGGTGATGGCGTACGCCGTGCGATACACGAGCTGGCAGTGCTCCAGGTACAGCTCTTCGAATTCCTGTGACAGGGTCTCGCCTCTTCGGACCGCTGCGATTGGCATCGGGTTCTGAAGCTAGGACACGAGCCCCGGCGAGTTGTTAACAAAACCGATGGTAGGCAGAACTCCCCGACCCCCGATCCCTAGTTCGGTCCCGGCCTCTCGATCTGATCGATGACGATGAACTCGCGCGGCGCGCGGGCGGGCTCAAGCCGCAACCCCAGCTGCTGCTCGAGAGCCGCGAAGATAGTCTGTCCCCTCGGAACCGCAGCCGGGTCCTCGGCACGCTGAGTGGCGAACACCTGGCCCGGCGTGTTCTCGTCGATGACAAACTCCAGGATGAAGTTGAACAGGCCACCGATGCCCGTCCTGTCGATGACGCGAACGTTGCCAAGACGTCCGCCAAGCTGCCGCGCCAGATTGGGTATCCCGGCCGCACCGCCAACCATCACGAAGTTCGGGCCGTTGAGTGACGACGTGAGCCCGCACGACGGCTTCGCGCCACCGCGTACCTCGGCGGGGCTGCGCGGAATCCGGATCGCCGGTACGTCCGGCGGTGGGCCGGGCTCGCAGTCGTCGGTGAAAACCGTTTTCTCAATGAAGCCCTCTGGAGAGATACCCGACGCCTGGACTGCCTTCATCTTCGGCCCACCCGGCGCGACAGTCAGCGCAAACGCCGGCACCTGCTCGGTCTCGATGTGCGCTTTCAGCTTGAACCGGCTCTCGAGCAGCGCCAGGAGCATGGGTCCCCGCATCGTCTCGGCATCCGGGGTGCCTCCGGCCACGGCTTCAATCGTGTACGGCTCGCTGCGAACCCAGTCCGGTCCGCCCCTGACACGCAGGCCGTCCTCGATGCCAAGACCGAACACCGCATTCAGAACCAGGCCTCGCCCTACGGGTCCAATCCCTTTGCTGCCGATCGGGCGCGAGAAATCGAAGGCCATGGGGCCGTAGTTGTAGGCGGTGCGGATCAATGTCGCCACGGTCATGCAGAGCGCGTAGGTCCGCCCGGGCGTCATGTAGAAGCTGTTCGCCCCGCCGCCGCGCGCGCCGGCCGGCAGCGCCGGCAGGTTGTCCGGATCGCACTCCCGTATCGACGCTTCTTCGAACTCCACAGCCGCGGGACTGGCAGCGCCGGCACCTCGCTGACGCTGCGCCGGAGGCCCCACCGGGCTGAGCGGACCAGCCGTCTGCGCGATCCCGTGTCTGAACGATTCGAGGATCGAGCGATGTGCCGCCGCATTTCGGCTCCACGCAATCTCTTCCATCACCGGCCTGCCTGCGATCGCCGTGCTCGTGGCAACCTCCTCGCCGGGACGGAGGCGTGTTTCCCCTATGCGCTCGCGAACACGCGCCTCGCCCTCGATGACCGCCACGCGAGAGCCGTCCTGACCGCCGTTCACGAGAAGCACAGTGCCTTCGACAGCGACGGTCATGTCCTTCGTCCGCACATACAAGGGCACGTCACGCTGCCTGGCAGCGCTGACGATGATGTCGCCCTTCTTCAGGTCGATCTGAATGCCGTCAGAGGCAGGGCCAACCGTGAGCTCGGAATACGCACGCATCTCCACACGCGAGTCGTCCGCGAGCGTGACCTGCAGGCCGTCAGCGCCCGCGGCATACACCCGCACGCCGCGCGGCCAGACCATCGCCCCGCCAATCACGGCGATCACCAGCGCGGCTGCCGCAGCGAGGGCCCACGGTCGCGTCGAGAAGCGAGGAGCGGCAGGGCTCGCCGCACGCGGAAGATCTGCGCGCGGGTGTGCTTTCAGATGCGCGTCGACACGTCGATCGAGAGCGCGCCGGAACTGTGCCACCGCGGCGGCAAACTCGTCGGGTTTGTCTTCAGAGAAGTGAGGTGTCATCACGATTTCCCCAGGCGTTTCCGAACGTTGCGGACCGCGCGAAACAGGCTGCCGTTCACGGCGTTCGCCGTCATGCCGGTGGACTGCGCGATCTCGCCGATCTCCAGCTCCTCGACGAATCGGAGGAGGAACACGGTCCGCTGTTTTTCCGGCAAAGACGCCGTCGCCTGCCAGATCGCCTGCACCTGCTGGCCGAGCGACAGCCTGTCTTCCGGTGACAGTGCGCGGTCAGGCCATTCGTGGATGTCGTCTCCGCCGGCGGAGCGGAGCGCCTCCCAGAACCGGAAGCGGCGGCGCCGCGCGTGATCGCGGATCAGGTTGACCGCGATCCGCATGAGCCACGTCTGGACGGTGCAGTCGCCGCGAAACGCCTGACGGGCCCTGTGGGCCTTCCAGAAACAGTCCTGGGTCAGGGTCTCGGCCACGTCCATGTCGCGGACCGACGCAAAAATGAATCGAAGAATGCGCGCCCGGTACCGTTCGACGAGCGCTTCGACGTCCTCGAGCTCAGAGGTGCGGTTCTCCACGCTCACAGCCATGCGCGCGGCACCACTCGTCATCGGCCTCATGGACCTATAGACGAGAGTTTGGTCCGCAACTTACGGCAGGGACCAAGGACCAGGGACCAAGCACGGACCAAGGACCAAGCACGGACCAGGGACCAAGCACAAAGGACCAAGGACTAGTTTGGCCCCGGCCGCTCGATCGCGTCGATGACGATGAACTCCCGCGGCGCCTGCGCCGGTTCGAGCCGGAGCCCGAGCTGCTGCTCGAGGACGGTGAAGAGATCCGGCGCCGGAGGCACCGCCGAGGGATCCGGCGCAATCTGCAACCCTGGCGGGGGGTTGGGGACGCGGCCGAGCGGACCGGTCGTGGTCTCGTTCGGCGTGAATTCGAGCACGTAGTTGAAGCGGGCGGTCGCGGGAATACCGGTTCGATCGATGACCGGCGCGCCGACGAAGCCTCCCAGCGGAGGCACGCCTATTCCGGCGGCGACGAAGATCAGGTTCGGACCGTTCACGGCGCCCGCGAAGCCGCAGGGCCCGATGGTGGTCTCGCCGCGCCGTGCGGCGTTCAAGTTCCTCCGCACGTTGTCCGCCGTTGACCCACCCACACGGGGGGTGGGCGGCGGGTCTGGCGGTACGCACGTCCCTTCCTTCAGCTTGAACCCACCCGGCGCGATCGTCAGGGCGAACGCCGGGATCTGCTCGGTCTCGATGTGCATCTTCAGGCCGAACCGCCGCTCGAGCAGCGCTCGCAGCATTGGCCCGCGCATCGTCTCGGCATCGGCGGGATTTCCGGCTACCGCCTCGATCGTGTAGTGGGTGCTTCGCACCCAGTCCGGACCTCCACGGACCCGTAACCCGTCCTCGATACCCAGCCCGTACACGGTGTTCAGGATCATCCCGCGGCCCACACGGCCGCCTCGCGCCGGGTTGAAATCAATGGCCGCTGGCGTATAGCCATACGCGGTCCTGATCAACGTCGCCGGCGTCAGGCAGAGTCCGAACAAACGGCCAGGTGTCATCTGGAAGCTGTTCGCCCCGCCGCCGCGCGCACCCGCCGGCGGCTGCGGCACATTGTCGGGATCGCACTCGCGGATCGACGCCTCCTCGAATTCCGCCTGCGCTGAGGCACGTGGAGTCTGGCCGGGAACTGCCAGCGGCGCGAGCACGCCGGCCGTCTGCGCCATCCCCTTTCTGAACGACTCGAGGAGCGAGAGGTGGACATCCGCGTGACGGCTCCAGGTGATCGCCTCCTCGACACGGCTTGGCGCGATCGTCGGGCTCGTCGCGAGCTGCTCGCCCGGGCGCAGCCGCGTGTCCACATTCTTATCGCGTACACGAACCTCGCCTTCGATCACCGCCACGCGCGAGCCGTCGCTGCCAGCGTTCACCAGGAACACGGTCCCGACGACGGAGATCGTCATGTCTGCCGTGTGCACGTGGAGGTGCCCGGCGCGCTGCTTCGCCGCGCTGACGATGATGTCGCCCCGGCGCAGGCGAATGCCGAGCCCGTCATTCTCGCGTTCGACGGTCAGCTCCGCCTGCGCGCGCATCTCGATCTGCGATCCGTCCGCCAGCGTGACCTGCGCGCCCGCCGCGCCGGCCGTGTGGAGCTCAGGCCCGCGCGGCCAGACGATCGCGCCGCCAACGGCCATGGCGACCAGGGCCGCCGCTGCCACCGCGATGCGCCACGCGGCGGTCGCGCGGGGCGCGCCGGCAATGCGCGCCGTCTGCAGATGCGCCGGCGTCGAGAGCAGCTCGTCACGCACGCGGTCGCGCGCCGCGATGAACGCCAGGTCCGACGGCCACTTCAGGTGTCGGTCGATCAGGTCCTTCAACCCGCGGTCGGTGGTGTTCATGGCCTCTCTCCCTTCCGGCCGGCGGTGGGACGCAGCAACCCCCGGAGACGCGCACGAATGCGGAACAGCGTCACCGCGATCGTGCTTCGCGACGTGCCGAGCCGCTCTGCAATCTGCGCGGTGCTGTCGCCGTGCTTGTAGTACAGCAGCAGGATCTCGAGCGCCCGGGGTGTCAGGCGTGTCATCGCCTTCGTCAACTGCTCGTACTCGTCGCGCAGCCGGGCAACCTCGTTCTCTTCACCCTGTGTGGCTGGAATCTCGAGCAGCTCGGCGTCGTCCACCAGGCGCCGCCGCCTCCGGTTCCGCAGCACGTTCAGCGAGAGGTTCACGGCCGCGCGGTGGAGGTATCGCGCGGGTTGCGGCCTGGCGTCGGGCGGCAGGCCGCGCTGCAGCAGCTTGACGAAGAGCGATTGCAGGACGTCTTCCGCGTCCTGACGTCTGCCGGTGATGACGAAAGCCGTCCGGTAGACGAGGCGGGAGTGCTCCTGGAACAGCTGCTCCAGCTCCTCGGGCAACGCCTCGTCCTGTCGGACTGCTGCGGCTGGCATCGGGGTCTCAGGTCCTAGAACACCTGCCCCGGCGCCACATTAACACCGCCGCCGCCCCGGTCGGCCGTCGCCAGGGCCAGACGCGGCGGCAGGTGTCTCGCGGAGCCGGCCGACTCGGTCGCCGGGGCCGGCTGCAGCTAGTCGCATACGGGGGACACCGATCGGACGATAGCAAGC
>JBOGIQ010000160.1:0-12744 GCA_050742535.1 Vicinamibacterales bacterium
GACCGCGCCAGGCGCACGCGGATCAGGGTAGTTCGAGCCCGGCCTTCTTCAGGACGGCCGCGTTTCGTGGACTGCGGAGGAACGTCAGGAGCTCACGCACCACCGCGGCGTCCTTTGCCGTCTTCACAATGCCGCCGGAGAAGATGGTTACTTTCTGAATATCAGCCGGCAGCGGCCCGAGATAGGTGATGCCCTTCACGTGCAGCAGCTCGCTGACCTGCTGAAAGCCGAGGTCGCCTTCGCCGCGCGCCAGCGCTTCACCGACAGACTGACCGGACGGAAGCTGCTTGATCTTCGGGCGAAGGGCTCCGAGGAGGCCCTGTGTCTCGAGCACTTCGAGCAGGTGGACGCCGCTCGGCCCGCTCGAAATGACGATCGAGGCGGCACCGAGCATCGCGCGCCGGAGATTGTCGCTGGTGGAAATATCGGGCTTGGCGACGCCCGCGCGCACGGCCACGCCGACGATCGATTTCGCCAGATCAATACGGCTGCCGGGCATGAGCGCGCCCGACGCGATCAGCGCGTCCACGTCCGCCGCCGGCATGAAGACGAGATCCGCAACCTCGCCCGAGTCGATACGCTTCCTGATGTTCAGCGTGCCGTCCCACGACACCATTACACGGTGGCCCGTCGCTTTTTCGAATTGCGGGATCAATTCGACGAAGGCCTCGCGCACTCCGTTCGAGGACCACACCGTCATCTGCGCGGCGTCCGCGCGACAGACGAGGAGAACCGAGAAAAGCGCTGCGTAGTACGTCAGCTTGCGCATACAGCTCCTTGTTCTATGACGCCGCGACTGACGTTGCCGGCGCCGCCTCACCGCGCAGCCCGAACAACACCAGCCCGAACGACGTAAACGTCGCCGGAATGATGATCGCGAGCAGCGCCAGCAGAATGGCGGCCTGCGGCATGGGTGCCGTCACCCCCGGAGACGACGCGGGACCCGGGAGATCGGCGACGGCGCCGAAGATGTTGCCGGCGAGGCCAACGTAGGCCGCGGTGAGGCCGCTGATCATCAACGTCTTTCGTTGTCCACCGGTCAGCCGCAGCTCGCGCCAGACGAGTCCGACGGTCGCGAGGATGAACGCCGTCAGAAACGCGGTGACGTGGGCGGCGAGCCATCCGCGCGGGTTGGGCAGAAGCATGATGGCGAGGCCCAGGCACGGCGCAACGAACAAGAACACGAAACCGTGGCGGAGCAGTGTCCGCCGCTGCCGTTCGAGCATCATGGCCTCCTGTGGCCCGCCATTCTACTGCCGGCTTCAGCGAGGAGGTACGAAGATCGCGGAGGCTGCTCTTCCCGCCACGTTTGTCTTCCGAACGCGGACATTCGCGCGCCGTATCCCGCGACATGAACGGCAACGCCACGCGTCGCGGCTGGTATTCCATTTGCCTCGTGTTTACACCTGACCGAAATCCCGATGCGACTTGTGTACAACCTGCCCACAGTCATGTGGAGAATGCAGCGGGCGGATGCGTCGTGCCACGCGGTGATCTCGCCGCGATCCGACGGCGCGCTCCTCGTCTGGTTTCTCAACAACCGCCCGTTGGGGCATCGCGACTTCAACGACTGGAGCGACGCGCTGCGCTGGAGCGAGCAGCTGCAGGCGCAGAACTGGGCGGCAGGCTGGCGCCTGTTGACCGACTCGCACGAGTAGAGCGCGACCGCAGATTAGGACCGCAGGTTACACTGCGGAATGATTTCCCGACGCCTCTTCACGATCCTGCTGGCGGCGAGCGTCGCGCTGGCCGCTGCGCCGGGCTGCGACGACAGTCCCACAGCGCCATCCTCCGTCACCGTCGTCGCCTTCGGCGACAGCATCACGGCGGGAGTCGGCACCAGCGGCAACAACGACTACGTGTCGGTGCTGTCGAATCGGACCGGAGTGTCGATTATCAATGCCGGCCGGCCCGGGGACACGACGGCCTCGGCGCTCGCCCGCATCGACAGCGCCGTGCTCTCGCGTGACGCGGACATCGTGATGGTGTTCCTGGGCGGCAACGATCTGCTGCAGGGCGTGCCGGTGCAGCAGCGCATCGCCAACATCACCGCCATCGTCCAACAGATCCGCAGCGACGGCGCCGCGGTCATCCTCATCGGCGTGGGAAGCGGAGCGCTCGATGCGTTCGAAGGCGCGCTGCCGGGCATTGCCAGTCAGACGTCATCGACGCTGGTTCCAGCCGTCCTCGACGGGATCTTCGGCGTGCCGAGCTTGATGGCGGACTTGATTCACCCGAACAATGCCGGTCACGCGATCATCGCGGATCGCATCGAGCCGGCGTTGCGTGCAGCGCTGGCCGCCGTGGGTTCCTAAATAAGAGCGGTTGCAGAAGCACGATCTCTGAGACGCGCCTGTTACGATCCGTTCGATGCGCAAGCCCCTCCCGCAGGAGCCCGTCCCCCGCGTCAAGAACTACATCACGCCGAGCGGGCTGCAGCGGCTCATCGACGAGCGGCGTTTCCTGCTGACCAGGGAACGGCCGGCGGTGACGCAGGTCGTCGCGTGGGCCGCGGGCAACGGCGACCGCAGCGAAAACGCGGACTATCAGTACGGCAAACGCCGTCTGCGGGAGATCGATCGCCGCATTCGCTTCCTGACGAAGCGGATCGACGCCGCGGAAGTGGTGGATCCGGAAGCGCGCAGAACAGGGCGTGCGGCGACACACATCTTCTTCGGAGCGACCGTGCGGTACGTCAATGCCGCTGGAGCGGAGAAAACGATCAGGATCGTTGGCGTGGACGAGGTCGATCTGAATCGGCACTACATCAGCTGGGTGTCGCCGCTGGCGCGCGCGCTGATGAAGTCGGGCCCCGGCGATCGAGTGGTCCTGCGCGCGCCTGGCGGCACTGACCACTTGGAGATCCTTGACGTGTGTTACGAGCGGATTCCGATTGACGCCTTCAAAGCGCCGCCCGGCGCCGAGGCCGCGCCGAAACCGGGCTGATGCGCGTGTGTCAGCGTGTGCACGGTGCGCCAAATCTGAACGCAGCATTCCACGCTGGGACACAGGCTTGATCGGCCGGCGCGCGCGACCGGGGCGGCCGGCGCAGCGAACCGCTTGCTTTCCAGCGCTTTAGCGCCACGACACCCGCAGCCATTCAGCAGGCACGGAACGTGATACTGCCGGGTTACCGTGTCCAGGTTACTTGTCGTTCAACCAGATCCGGCCCAGGCCGAGGCCCTGCGCGAGTCGGTCCGCGCATACATTCAAGCCGACGTTGCGGTCGCCCAGTCGTTGGAAGAGGCGCTGGCGTGGATCGACCACTGCCTGCCCGACGTCATCCTCCTGCCGACGCTGATGCCGGCGCTGGTCGAGGACTACCTCGTGGCGTACCTCGCCACGATCCCCGGCGCAGGCCATGTGCAGATCCTCGGGGTGCCGCGCCTCGAGCGCGCGGAGGTCGCCGTCCAGCGCGACGAGCGGCGCCGGTTCCCGTGGCAGCGGCGCGACTGGCGGCTGTTTCGCTGGCTGCGCGGCCGTCAGCCGCGAGAGGCCATCAGGCCGGTCTGCGATCCCGGAGTATTCAGCAAGGACGTCGTCGCGTATCTCGCCGCCGCGGATGCGGTCCGCCGCGACTTCGAGTTGCTCAGCCCCGATGTGCTGAGCGGCAGGAACCGTCGCGTCGAGCAGCGGTTCGGATACGACGAGTTGCCGTGGATTTCGTACGTGCGAATGGGAGGCGAACAGGCCGCGCTCGTCAATCTCTCTGCCGGAGGCGCACTGCTGCGAATGAACTCGCGGCCGGAGCACCGTTTCCTGAAACGCGCCGACCCGCACGTCGCCCAGCAGGCCCGTCTGACGCTGGAGGTGGGATCCGTCCATCAGGTCCACGCGCTCGGCCGCGTCATCCGGTGCGTGCCGATGATGGCAAGCCCGCAGACGCAGTACGAAATCGCCTTTCTCTTCGACGACAGGGCCGCGCGGGCCGAAGGCGTGCTCGAGCGGCTCGAGCTGCCACGTCTCATCGGCACGGGCACCGAGATCGTGCTGGCACGGTAGCGAGACGTCGATCGTGGCGCGCCCCACGCAGGCGGAAGCTACTTGGCTGGTGGCGCGCCCTGTGCGCCGCGGCCGCCCGCGCCGCCCGCCCGTCCACCCGCGCCGCCGCCGCGGAAATTCGACTGCAGCAGATGCGTCAGCGTGTGCACGTACCGCAGCTTGCCACCCTCGACGCGGAACAGATGCGTGTCCGGCGCGCCGCTGCCGCCGCCGGCGCTGCCAGCGCCGAACGTGCAGTACACCACGACCGACCCGATCGTCTCGTCGACGATGAATCGGCGGTTGGAGATGTTCACTCCGCTCGGAACACCAACATCGCAGCTGTCGGTTGGCGATCCCTTGCCCGTGTACATCCCGCCTTCGGTGCGGACGCACGGGTAGCCCCACGGCACCAGATCCTTTTGCCCTTCGAGAAACGCGTCGAGGTAGGCGTTGGCCGCCGCCACCAGTGTGTTTCGCGTGTCGCGCTTGTCGGCGGGAATCGGACCCCAATTCTCTGATGACGAATACTTCAGGTAGTTGTCGGCGTTGAACAGCCAGTAACCGGTCGTCGTCCACAGGATTTCGATCTCGGCGATCTTGTCGCGATTCACCCGCAGCCGCGTGCCGAGCACGTACGGCTTCTCCTTGTTCGTGACGATCACTTCGGTGAACGTCTGACACGACGAGGGATCGAGCAGGCTGCGATGGTGATCGATCGTCATCGCCGTCTTGATCACTCCGTTGTTGATGTTCACGGGCGCCATGTTCTCCACGTATCCGACGCCGGGCGGCAGCGGCAGGGCGGAGGTGTCGCCCTTGCTCTGGGCAGCGATATACAGGTCAACCGCGCGCTGCAGCCCTTCGCGCGAGCAGGAAATCTGGGCGGAGCTCTCCGTGGGCGCGAGCACCGCGCCCGCAAGCAGGATCACCGTGACAGCCAGGCGGTTCATCGAATTCCTCCCGCGCCACTTTCGCGCCCGTTATGAATACCACCATCGCGCACCCTGAATGAAACGAAATTGGGCGCCCTCTTACAGATGTGGAAGTGCCGTCGCGTCCGTCCACCCAGGCAACCCAGGCCACCCAGGCCACCCAGGCCACCCAGGCAACCCAAGACGAGGGGCACATCGTTTGCTCCCGCTCAGCCGAATGCGATCTTTATTGCGCGTCGCCTCGCTCCTCCTGGTCGTCTGCGCCGCCGTCGTCACCTCGGCCGGCGCCGAACAATCGAACAGGAAGGCCTTTCTCGACGCCTGGGAGGATCGCGGCGTTGCCCTCAAGCGGACGCTGTACAGCGTCGTCTACGACGAGCGCCGGCGTTTTCTGCCGGTGACGAAGCAGCAGGGAAAAATTGCGGGCCTGACGGTGGCGACGCCGAGCGACATCTACTATCAGTTCGAAGCGCGGCGCGACACCGAAGACGACATCGTCGGGCGCGATCCAAACGCGATCGTCACGGCGCTGCGCGCGCAGTACCGCCGCTCGACGCACGTCGAGATCGGCAACGTCAAGGACGTCGAACCGGTCGTGCTCGTCCGCTATGAGCCCGGCGTGGTGTTGTTCGTGAGGAAGGTACAGATCGAACGGGACCGCGTTCGTCTGATGCTGCACTCCAAGGCGGGAGACGAGGCGACGACGCTGACCGTGAAATGGCCCGTGCCGCTGTCGAAAGAGCTCACCGAGTCCGCGATCATCGAGCGCGTGCTCGACAAGTTCCTGAGCAGAAGCTAGCGCGACAGCTCCTGGACCTTGCGCTGCGCATCCCGGTACTTCGGTGACGTGGACGGCACTCTGGAATACGCCTCGACTGCCCCCGCCCGATCCTTCAACCGGCGCTCGCGGATTTCACCGAGCTTCCACGCGGCGTCGTGCTTCGTCTCGGGAAACCGTGTGGTCAGGTCGGCGAGCGCCTGGGCCTGGAGCGGATAGCGGTTCAGGTCCTCGAGAATCTCGCTCATCTTCCACAGCGCATTCTCCGAAAACGCCGGGTACCGCTCGGCAAGCGCGCGATACGTGGGGAACACGAACGGCACGTAGGCACCCACCGCCTGATCCATGACGCGCTCGCGCATGCGTTCCTCGATCTCGGCGCGGGCAACCAGTGCGCGCGGCGCCCAGTCCGATGTCGGGTACTGGTCTGCGACCTGCGCGTACATCCGACGCGCCGCCTGCTCGCGCTGCGGCTGGCGCGACGCCATCACCCGCTGCGCCTGCCGGAAGAGTGCCTCCGCCGCACGCGGGCTCGTGGTGAACCGTTCGACCAGAGACGCGTAGGCGCGAACGGCCTCGTCGTCTCGTTTCGACGATTCGTACGCCTGCCCCAGCAGCATGTAGGCGTCCGGCGTCAGGCGATGTGCGGGATTACGTTCGATGAATGAGTTCAGCGCGACGATCGCCTGCCCGTACTGACCCGCGGCGAGCTGACCGCGCACGTCCTCGATTTCCGCGGCGGCCGCAGCCTCCTCCTTTGCCACCTTCGCGCGGCCGTCTGCGGCTGCGGCCGCGACTGGCGGCGGCGCAGGCGGACGTCCGGGAGCAGGTGCAGTGGTCGTCGATGGCGGCGGCGACGTCGATCCTGGCGCCGAAGTGGGCGCCGCGGCGCTTGCGGCAGCGGGCGTCTCGGGCGCGGCTGACGGCGCCGCCGGTGCTGGCGCTGCCGGGGGAGCGTCTGCCTGAGCGGGAACCGGTATGCCGAGCTGCTGCATTCGTCCACTCATGTACGCCACCATCGCGACGAGCACGACGATGACGAACGTGGCAGCGATGATCAGGCCCTTTGACAACCTGCTGGTCGTCGCAGCCGGGACGGTTGCCGACGAGACCTCCTGCGACGCTGCCGCGGCCGGTGACATGCCGCTGGGCATTTGCGCAGCCGCGATCCCTGTGGACGAGGCAGGCGCGTAGACGGGTGTGATCGTAGATGAGGACTGTGCCACCGGGACCCGCGTGGACGATGAATCGCGCCGCAGGCGCTGCAGATCGGCAGCAAGATCGACCGCGGTCTGATAGCGAAGCTCGCGTTCCTTTTCGACCGCCTTGCCGATGATCCGATCGAGCTCCGGCGGCAGGTCCGGGTTCACCTGCAGAGCCGGCGGCGGCATCCGGTTGAGAATCCCGTCGAAGACAACCGCCGTGGTCGTCCCGCCAAACGCGCGCCGCCCCGTCGCCATCTCGTAGAGGACGAGCCCGAACGAGAACAGGTCCGTCCGCGCATCGAGCGCCTCGCCGCGCGCCTGCTCCGGAGACATGTACGCGATCGTCCCGACCGTCATTCCGGGCGTCGTTGTCAACGCTTCCGTGCCGAGCGTCAGGCTGTCGGAAAAATCGCTCGAGGCCTTCACCAGCCCGAAATCGAGAATCTTGGCCTGCTGCCGTTTGGTGATGAAGATATTTCCCGGCTTGATGTCGCGGTGGACGATGCCCTGGCTGTGCGCGGCCTCGAGCGCGTCGGCGATCTGCAGCGCGAGCGGCAGCAGCGTGCCGAGCGGAACGGCGCCCGCCGCGATGAGGCTCGACAGCGGCTGGCCGTCGACAAACTCCATCGCGATGAACTGCTGGCCGTCGCGCTCCTCGATTGCGTGGATCGTGCAGATGCCCGGATGGTTGAGAACCGAGGCCGCGCGTGCTTCGCGCCGCAGGCGTTCGATCGCGTGACGATCGCCGGCGAGTGACGGCGGCAGGAACTTCAGCGCGACCAGGCGGCCGAGCGTGAGATCCTCGGCCTTGAAGACCTCGCCCATCCCGCCGGCACCGAGCTTCTCGATGATCCGGTAATGCGCAATCGTGGTGCCGACCATGGAAAAGCCGATCTTACGTCGCCGCCGCGCGCCGATGTAAGGGTCACCGCTCTAAGAGTTACTGCGCCCGTGTCCAGATGTAAACCAGAACGCCAATGGCGATCAGGACCACCATGCACCCGATTGCAGAATTGTATTTCGGGGATGCCGGAGCGCCGGGCGGCTGCAATCGCTCGACGTATTTCTTGGCTTGCGCCAGATCGAGCCCCGTGCGCTCCCGGACGATCTTGATCGCTTCGATTTTGCTTCCCGCCTCGAGAAGACTTTTGACTTCCTGATCGAGTCCTGGGTGTTTTTCCATGGCTACACTCAAGGAATGCCATTCAAGTCTCGAGCGCAACGGCGCAAGTTCGCGGAGCTGCTGGTCGAGGGGAAGATTTCACCAGAGACCTACGAAGAATGGAACCGCGAAACGGGCGGCAAGCGGCTGCCCGAGCGCGTCAAACGGTCGACGTCAACAGCACGGAAGAAATCGAAATCTACGGGACGAACGAAAAATGCCTCGGCGAAGAAACGATGAGATGCGCCGACGACTGTTACGGCAGGGCTCAGGCCGGAACGTGTCGTGCACTTCTCCGGGTGAGGTCCGCCTGAAGGCGGACACTACGTAAGGAGGGGAGGAAACGCATGAGGCGAATTCTTTCGGCCTGTGCCGTTGCGACGGCGATAAGCGTTGCCGCTTCCGCGCAGGACAGCACGACTCGAACCCGGACCGACATCAAGACGGACGACGCCAAGATCTTCAGCATGACTGGCTGTCTGCAGCGCGATGCCGCTGGCAACTTCACCCTCCACGGCACCGCCGTGAGGAGCCGGGAAGGCATCACGACGGAAACGAAGGTGCAGACGGAGACCGACAGGGACGAGCAGAAAGTCACGACGACCACGCGCACCAGAGCGGAAGACGGCCGCGTGGGGACCGCCGGGACGCTGACGACGTTCATGCTGACGCCGCGTGAGGGTGTGGCGCTGACCCAGTACGTCGGGCAGCAGGTCCAGCTCTCCGCGATCATGATCGATCCCGACGAGAAGGACGCCGAGGTGAAGATCGAGGACAAGGTCCGCGTCGATCCGGAGCATGCCGACAGCAGCACCAGGCGGACGAAGACCGAGGTCGAAATCGAGCGCGGCGCTGCCGGCCATTACACCGTGATGACGGTGAAGCCGATGGGCGGAGCGTGTAAGTAAGACCAACCCGGAGGAAGGAGATAGGAGGAAGGAGCCTCCTACCTCCTACCTCCCTCCGCATGTCACCATACGCGGCGTGCGATTCCCACACCCGCTGACGCTTCTCGTGGGCTGCGTGATTCTCGCAGCCGTTCTCACACACATCATCCCGGCCGGCGAATACGACCGGCGTGAGGACCCGGCGACCGGCCGGATGGTGGTCGTGCCGGGGTCCTATCACGCGGTGGAATCGAATCCACTCGGGGTTCTCGAGACGGGTCTGGCGTTTCCAAAGGGATTGATCGAAGCGGCGTCGGTCCTGGCGGTCATCCTCATCGGCGGGGGAGCGTTCGTGGTCGTCGATCGGACGGGCGCCTTTCGCGTGGCGCTGGCCGGTCTCGTTCGCAGGCTCGGAACGCGCCGCAGCCTCGCGCTCCCGATCACGGCCTTCGTCTTCGCCACGGGCGGAGCGCTCGAGAACATGCAGGAGGAGATCATAGCGCTCGTCCCGCTGCTGCTCGTCTTCATGGGCCGGCTTGGCTACAACAATGTGACGGCCGTCGCGGTGAGCGTCGGTGCCGCCGCCGTCGGCTCGGCATTCAGTCCGATGAATCCGTTTCAGGTCGGCATCGCGCAGCAGCTCGCGCAGGTGCCGCTGTTCTCCGGTGGCCTATTCCGATCGATCGTGCTCGCGATCGCGTTTGCGATCTGGGTGGCGTACACGATGCGGTACGCGGCCCGGTCGGCGGTCCCTGTTCGCGAGGATTCCACCGTCACGGTACAGGCGGACGAGCTGAGCAGTGGATGCACAGCGCTGATTCTCGCGGTTGTCCTCATCGCCTTCGCCATATTCGTCGCCGGATTGATTCAGTGGGGCTGGGGGTTCGATCACCTGACGGCCGTCCTCTTCATTGCCGGCGTGCTGGCCGGTCTGATCGGGCGCCTTGGCATGAACGGGACCGCCGAGGCTTACGTGCAGGGCTTCCGCGACATGGCCTTTGCCGCGGTGCTCGTTGGGTTCGCGCGTGCGATCTCTGTGGTGCTGACCGAAGGCCGGATCATCGACAGCGTCGTCCACGGACTGTTCACGCCGCTCGACGGATTGCCAGCCGCGGGCGCGGCAATCGCGATGATGCTCGCGCACAACGTCATCCATGTTCCGGTTCCGAGCGTCAGCGGGCAGGCGGCGTTGACGATGCCGATTCTGGTGCCGCTGTCGGACCTGTTGATGGTCAGCCGGCAGGTGACGATCCTCGCGTACCAGTACGGCGCCGGGCTCTGCGAGATCCTGACGCCGACCAATGGGGCGCTGATGGCGGTGATCGCGGCGGCGAACGTGCGCTACGACGAGTGGATCAGGTTCGCGTGGCCCGCGTGGCTGATGCTGACCGCGCTCGGGGCCGCGGCGATCCTGACAGGCCTGGCGATCGGCCTGTCATGAAGGAGTGTCACAGTCGCTTTTACACGATTACACGGTAACGCCTTCCGAGCGGCGCACGAATCGTCAAAAAACAACGTGGACTCAGAGGGGAACGTTGTTTGTATGACGGCCCGGCAGTTCTCACTTAAACCAGGTAACGCATGCTCACGACTGTGCGACGTCCGCGCGCGGCGCGGACGGCAAGCAGGAGGAGTGTGCGTACGAACCCAAACGGAGCGGGATGCTCTTCAGTCGCTGCTGGAAACCGATCCTGTACGCCCTCCTCCTGTGTATCGCAGGAGCCTCTGATGCCACCGCTGGCATCCTGACCCTGCAATGGGACCCAAGCCCTGACAATTCGGTTGCGGGCTACAACGTCTACGTGGGGACCGAGCCAGGTCAGTACTCGACGACGTTCAACGTCGGCAACCAGCTCCGGTTCGTCTTCCCGGACGCACAACCCGGCCGGCAGTATTACTTTGCGGTCGCCGCCTACACGTCCACCAACATCGTCGGGCCGCTGTCGGCGGAGGTATCGGGGCGGGTTGACGCATCGCTGCAGCTCTCGAATCCGGGCGATGTCACGAGCATCGTCGGCGTACCGGCGACGGTGCAGCTGACGGCGAGCGCGTCGGCGGCGGGCGCACTGACGTATGACGCCACCGGGCTGCCTCCTGGCGTCGCGATCGACGCCGCCACCGGTCTGATCAGCGGGAAGCCGATAACCGAAGGGTCATATCGCGTGACCGCCACCGTCACGAGCAGCCTCAACGCGGCGTCGGAATCGTTCGTCTGGACGGTCAGCCGACATCAGTCCGAAACGCCGGCGGTGATCATCACCGTTCCGATGTCCACATCGAGCTTCACGACGTCGAAGCCCTCCGTGGTGCTCGCCGGCATCGCCATGGACGATCAGGGCGTCGTTGCCGTTCATTGGAAGAACGATCGGGGTGGTTCCGGGCGCGCGACCGGCACCGACCACTGGCTGGCGGCTGTGCCGCTGCGGCCGGGCAGGAACGAGATCACGCTGATGGTCGTCGACGGCAGCTCCAACCGCAGCTCGATCACCATGTCCATCTACCGCAAGGAGACGTTCCGTTCACTGCCGCGTGCGGGGCCGCGATTGGAATAGCGCATCGGTCGCGCCTATCACGCCCGCAGGTGTGGCAAGCTTGGACGCGATCGTCCGCATTGCCTGTCCGACACCTGACCGCCGCCGCGCTCGTCGCGACAGTCGTCGCTGCCGTCTACGGCTCGATCGCCACGGGCCTGTTCGCACGGTCTGATGATTTCCGGTCACACCTGACCGTGGCGCTGCACCTGTACGAGACGGCCCGTCCGATAGCGCCGCACTTCCTGTTCCACGGGATAACAGCGGTCGTCTACGCCGCCTTGCCGGGTCCGTCCATTTTCGTTGCCGGCGCGCTGGTCATCGTCGCGGCGTATTGCCTCATGGGGGGTGTGACGTATGGCGTCTATTGGCGGGCGTTTCGCCATTCGCGACTCGCGGCACCCTGGATGATCGCCGTCGTCAGCGTCGCCACGCTGATGGCCCAGCCGATCACGACGACGCAGGCGTACACGATCGGCTACCTGTGGCCCGAGCCGTATCACAGCCCGACATTCACGATGCTCAAGCCGTTCACGCTTGCCGGCTTCGCCGCAACAGCCTGGTTTCTCTCGCATCGTGAGGCGGCCGGCGCCGGCCGCGGAGTGCTCTTCGCCCTGATCACGCTTGCCGGCGCACTGACCAAGCCGAGCTTCGCGATCTGCGTACTTCCGTCGGCCGCGCTGATGATGGCCTGGCGCTTCTGGCAGCGGCTGCCACTCTCGACGTGGGCGCTCATCGGTGGGTTGTATGCACCTGCGGGTGCTGTCCTGGCGTGGCAGTTCCTCGCCGCCTTTTCAGGAGCCGGCGGCGACGAGATGTATCAGGACTCGGTGTCGTGGGCGCCGTTGAAGTTCATGAGTCACTGGGCGACGGGCCTGCCGGTGAAGTTCGCCGCGAGCACGCTGTTTCCGCTGACCGTGGCGGCGTTGTACTGGCCGATCGCGCGGCGCGACACCCTGCTGCAGCTTGCGTGGCTGTGTTTTGGCTTCGGCACGTTGTACAGCTACGCCGTCGTCGAAACCGACCACTGGGCTGCCGGGAATTTCGTCTGGTCCGGGTACATCACGCTGTTTACCTTGTTCGTGGCGACGACGATCTTCTGGCAGCGGCAGGCGGCGTTGTCTGACGGGAGATGGCCGCTCATGCGCGCCCGCGTCTCGGGCGCGGTGCTCGCGCTGCACGTTCTCTCGGGCGTCCGGTTGGCGTGGCTGTATCTGCGGGAATACGCCTTATGATCGAGGAGCGGGCCCCTAGCTCAGTGGTAG
>JBOGIQ010000161.1:0-12645 GCA_050742535.1 Vicinamibacterales bacterium
AATTCGAGTTGCAGTTGCAGTCGGAACACATCGAAGCAATAGTGCGCAACTTTCGAGAGTTTCTCGATCAGTATTTTCCCGAAAAGTCAGGCGGTGCGTGATGCCGAAGCGGACAAACGACGGCCTGAAAAAGCGATGCGCACATAAGCGCAAAACCTGGAGCGATTGCGCCTGTGCGTGGTGGTTCGGCTTTCACTGCAGTGGCCGCGAATATCGCTACTCCCTGACGAAGCTGGCGGCGGCTCGTCAGGAACCGCCGCCGCGGTCGAAGGACGACGCGATTGTCTGGCGCGATCGGCTACGCGCCGAGATTCGCGGCGGTACCTTTGTGGACCCGGATGTCATCGTGCCGATTGTCGAGACGCCGGCGGCGCTGCCGACGTTTGGTGACGTCTGTGACGAGTATCTGAAGCGGCACGTGCGCATCCCGACGCGCAAGCCGGCGGGTACCGCGGCGATGGAAGGGCATGTAGCGCTGCTGCGGCGGGCCGAGATCCCGGCGGCACATGGCGAGACGGTGACTCTAGGGGCCAAACCAATCACGGCCGTCACCAAGGCGGATATCGAAGCGGTCCGTACATGGCGGCGACAACAACAGGTCGCACGCGTCGGGCAGAGCCGGCCGCACGCCAAGGGCGGGGAGGCCGGTATTAACCGCCTTCTGTCACGGCTGCGGCATCTACTGTCGTGGTCCGTAGCCGAGGGCTACCTGACAGACACCCCATTCCGGCGGGGCAGCGTGACTGTTGTGAAGTTGGTCCGCGGTGTCGAGAACGCCCGCACACGGCGGCTCGAGCCGGGCGAAGAGGCGCGGCTGCTACAGCATGCAACGCCACATCTTCGGGCGCTGATAGTGGCGGCGCTGACGACCGGATGCCGGCTCGGGGAACTGCTGTCGTTGCAGTGGAGTCAGATCCGGCGCGACGAGCGTGGCGAGGCGCGATGGCTCGTGCTGGAGGCGGCGAAGACGAAGACGTCCGAGACGCGGGCGATCCCGATCGGGCCGCGGCTGCGGGCGGAACTGGAGATGCGCCGACATGCACCTGACGGGAAGGAGCACAAGGCAACGGCCTACATCTTCGGCAACGATACAGGCGAGCAGATCGGCTCGATTCGGCGAGCCTGGGAGACGGCGGTGCTCTACGCGCACGGCCACACGCCGCTCTGGATCGGGAAGGGTAAGCTCTCACCGGAAAGCCGGGAGACGCTGAAGGCGATCGACCTGCACTTTCACGACCTCCGGCGGCAGTTTGCCTGCACGCTGCTTGAATCCGGGGCGGACCTGCACGACGTGCGGGACTTCCTTGGGCACGCGGCCATCACGACGACGAGCCGGTATCTGCAGAGCACGCCGCTACGGCTCGAAAAGGCGCTCGCACGGATGGAAGCCGGAGGATTCGCACACCATTCGCACACGGAGGCGCCAGAGGCACCGGCGACGACGCCAGAATCGGACGCGGCAAATCGTCCGAACCTGTTGAACTGAAACGCTGTTAGAGGTTGGAGCGGGAGACGGGGATCGAACCCGCGACATCGAGCTTGGGAAGCTCGCGTTCTACCGCTGAACTACTCCCGCATCCGGTAGAGAGGTTTCATTCTATCGTGTTCAGGCACCCTTGAAAGGGTGCCCTACGTTCGTAGGGCGTCCCTTTAGGGATGCCAATCACCCGCGAATCAGCTGTAACACCTCGTCGCGGCGTTTCTCCATCAGCTCGGGGGTCGCCGCCTCGAGGTTCAGCCGCAGCAGCGGCTCGGTGTTCGACGCCCGCACGTTGAAGTGCCAGTCGGGGTAGTCGACCGACACGCCGTCCATGCGCGCGATGTCGGCGTCCTTATAGCGCGCTTCGATCGCCGCCAGCGTCGCCGGCACCTCGTTCATGCTGCCAAGCTTCGTGTTGATCTCGCCGGAGATGAAATACCGCTCCCGGTACGGTGCCAGCAGATCCCGCAGCGACTGGTTCTTCTTCGACATCAGCTCGAGGATCAGCAGCGCGGGAATGAAGCCGTTGTCCGCGTAGTAAAACTCGCGGAAGTAATAGTGGCCCGTTACCTCGCCGGCGAAGATGCCGTCCTCCTGCCGCATCCGCTGCTTGATGAAGGCGTGGCCGACGCGGTTCATCAGCGCCTTGCCGCCGTAGCGCGCGGCCGTGTCCCGGACGGCATGGCTGGCCCGCAGGTCGTAGATCACCGTCGCCCCGGGATTCTTGAGCAGGAACGCTTCAGCCAGCAGCGCCGTCACGAAATCGCCGGAAATGAACTCGCCGCTGCCGTCGATGAAGAAGCAGCGGTCGGCGTCGCCATCCCAGGCGATGCCGATATCGGCCTTCTGGCGGATCACTTCCGCCGTGATATCCCGCCGGTTCTCCTCGAGCAGCGGATTGGCCTCGTGGTTCGGAAAGGTCCCGTCGATCTCGAAGCAGAGCTTCGTCACCGTGCACGGCAGGCGATCGAAGAGCCGCGGTGCGACCAGACCGGCCATTCCGCTGCCGGCGTCGAGCACCACGGTGAACGGCTTGATGACCTGAATATCGATGAAGGAGAGCACCTTGTCGACGTAGCGGGGGAGGATGTCTCGCCGCGTCAACGTTCCCGGCGCCGCGGCAGCCGGCGGGAGGCGGTCTGCGGCAATCATGTCGCGGATATCGCCGATGCCCGCGTCGCCGCTCAGCGGAAGCGCGCCGCTGCGCACCATCTTGATGCCGTTGTACTCGCCGGGGTTATGCGAGGCGGTGATCTGCGCGCCACCGTCGAGCGCATCCTCGACGACCGCGAAGTACAGCTGATCGGTCCCGAGCATGCCGTAATCCACGACGTCCACGCCCTGCATCAGGATGCCCTCGATGAACGCCGCGGAAATCGACGGCGAGGAGACGCGCATATCGCGCGACACGCCAACCGTCTTCGGCTGGAGATAGGCGGCTAAGCCACGGCCAATCTGCCGCGCGATCTCTTCGTTCAGCTCGGATGGATAGAGGGCGCGGATGTCGTACGCCTTGAAGATCCCTGGGTTGATGTTCATGCCCGTGTGAAGTCGGTCAAGGTGGTTTTGTCTCCGAGAACGGCGCCGTGGTCGAGCGTCACGTTGCGGCCGAGATGGCAGTTCCGGCCGACGATGGCGTTGCGGATTTCGGCGTCCTTGCTGATCCGGCAGTTCGGCCAGATGATCGCGCCTTCGACGACGGCGTTTTCCTCGACCTGGGTTTGCCGTCCGATGACGGAGTAGGGGCCTACGCGTGCGCCCGCCTTGACGGATACGCCCTCGTCGATGAAGCAGGGCCCCTCGACGGCCGCCCCGTCCTCGATGCGCGCATCGGCGGCGACCGCCGTGCGTGCCCCGGCGAGGCCACGGAAGGGGTCGGCGGAAAAACGGCCGTCCATGATGTCCCGGTGCACCTGCGTGTACTTCTCCGGCGTGCCGATGTCGATCCAGTAGCCGTCGTAGACGTAGGCCACGAAGGTCTCACGACGTTCGATCAGGGACGGGAAGAAACTGCGCTCGATGGACCACGACACGTCCCTGGGAATCCGGTCGAACGTATCCGGCTCGAGGACGTAGATACCCGCGTTGATGTTGTTCGTGGTGATCTCGTCGGGGTTCGGCTTCTCGAGGAACCTGGTGACGTTGCCGGCCGAATCGGTTTCGACCAATCCGAACGCGGTCGGGTTCTCGACCGGGGTCAACACGATGGTGGCCTTCGCCCGACGCTCGCGGTGCAGGCTGATGACCGTGCCGAGGTCGATTTGGGTCAGCACGTCGCCGTTGAACACCACCACGGATTCCGTGAGGTTGTCGCCGGCATACCTGACGGCGCCGGCGGTGCCGAGTGGCGCCGGCTCGACGACATACCGGATCTTGATGCCCAGCTCCGACCCGTCGCCGAAGATCTCCTCGATGCGGCGGGGCTGATAGTTGAGGCTGAGGATGACCTCGTCGATCTCCGGCACCTGCTTCAGCAGATCGAGCTGATAGTGGAGAAAGGGCCGGTTGAAGATCGGGACAATCGGCTTGGGCGTGTGGATGGTGAGAGGCCGCAGCCGCGTCCCCTTCCCTCCGGCGAGAAGGATCGCCTTCATGACAAACCCCGATCTTACAGTAGAATGCGGACGTCCCCAGGTTCATGAACTTACCCAATAGTCTGACCATCGCGCGGATGGTGCTCGTCCCGCTGCTGGTCGTGGTGCTGCTCACCGAGTTCGACGGCAGCCGCATCGTCGGCGTGGCGAAGGAATTCGTCGCCGCGGCGATCTTCGGCATTGCCTCGCTCACCGACTGGCTCGACGGCTACCTGGCCCGCCGCCGGCGTCAGGTCACGTGGCTCGGCCAGATCCTCGATCCGATCGCGGACAAACTGCTGACGTCGGCGGCGTTCATTTCGCTCGTGCAGCTGAATCTCGCGCCAGCGTGGATGGTGGCGATCATCATCGGCCGTGAGTTCGCGATCACGGCGCTGCGCAGCCTGGCGTATTCGCGTGGCGTGACCATCCCGGCGTCGCCGCTCGGCAAGATCAAGATGGCATCGCAGGTGACGGCGATCCTGCTGCTGATCGTGGGATGGGGGCCGATTCCGGCGCTGGCGCCGCTTGGCCGTGCCGCGCTGTGGGTCGTGATGGGCGCGGCGATCGTCTCGGCAGTGGACTACTACCGCCGCTTCCAGCGCCTGGTGAACGCCCGCGTGACCGACGTCAATATCGTCCGCGAGCGGCGCGAAAGCGACCGGCGCGCCGCCCAGCGCGAACGCTGATTATTTCTGAAAGGCCGACCTTGAAGGTCGGCCGCTACCTCCGCATACCGACATAATCGCCGGCGGAAATCGCGTCGATGGCGGTCAGCACGTGCAGCGTCGACGTATCGCCCTTGACGTCGACGGCAACGGCTTCGCCAATCTGATAGAGGAAGTCTCCGGCGGCTTTCTTGTCGTGATAGACGACGAAGCGCGCGCCCGGGGTCACGCCCTGATTACTGCCGCGATCGATCAGCAGGAAGTCGCCGCGGCCGAATTGCGTCCGTCGATCCTGGCCCGAGAGGACGAGCCCGTAGTTGCCGCGCTCGGGATCGGTGGTCGAGGCCGACGTCACGGGGATCGTCGGCGCCGCAAACGGCTCGAGGTAGTCGTTGACGTCCACCGTTTCGCAGGCATGGCTGATGGTGGCCAGCGACATCTCCTCGTCCACAGCCCACACGCGCACCCAGCCGGTGGTCCGGATCGTCGCCGGGTTGCCCGGGCCGACGCGGCCGTCGCGGCTCGCCAGGACGCGCCGGGTGTAGTACTCCTGCCCGACGGCAATGCCGTTGCGGGTTCCGGCATTGATGGTCACCAGTTCGCCGGGAGCGTGGCTGTTGCGCACGATGGAGTCCTGGCTGCCGCTGATACGGAGCGGCACGCCGGGGACCTCGTATGCGAGCGTCGGCGCGCAGGCGAGGGCGACGACCTCAGCCGGAAGCGTCGTGGGCGTCGGCGCAGGGCCACGCTGTGCAGTTGCAGGAAGAGCAGCGGCGAGCACACCCGCCGCGACGAATACTGCCCTGGTCATAACCTCTCCGCGATAACTATTTGGCGTTCAGTTCTTTCAGGCGCTTCTGGACCCGTTCCAGATACTCGCTCTGGACGAATTCGTCCACGAGCCGCTGGTAGTACGGGAGGGCCTGTGCCTTGTTATCGGATTTGAGGTAAATCTCCGCCAGATGGTAGTAGACGGCGTCACGGTGGGTGTATTCCGGGTCCTCTTTGAGCAGGGCCAGCAGGCGCGTGACCGCGCCGCGCCAGGCGAACGCGCCCATGCGGACGTATGTTTCGCTCACCGCCAGTTCGCTGTCGCTCAGCCGGTCGCGGGCGATGCGCCAGTTCTTCTTCGCTTCCGGCAACAGCTTGCTGTCCGGAAAGCGATCGAAGAAGACCTGAAACTCGGTGAGCGCCTCGCGCGTCGCGGTCTGGTCGCGGTCGGGGCCGCGCATCTGCTGGAAGTACGTCATCGCCAGCCTGTACTGCGCGTAATCCGCGCGCGTATGGCGCGGGTAGTAGGTGAGGAACTCGCGGTACTCGCTGTCGGCCAGAACGAGCGACTCGGCTGACTTCTCGCCGAGATAGGTGTCGGCGATCCCGAGTTTCGCGTCGGGGCGGAACGGGCTTTGCGGATAGTTGTCGAAGACCTGCCGGTAGAATTCGCGCGCCTCGAGCCACTTCTTCTCTTTGAGCGCGGCTTCGCCCCGGTCGAACAGAAACCTGTCGGGATTAGCGACGTTCTGCGGGACGGCGTCTTTGTTTCCGCACGCGGCCGCGATGAGGAGGACGCTGACGAGGGCGGTCAGGGGAAAAACGTGTCGAATCATTCAGATATGAAAGTTCTGGCCCGCTGAAACCACTATTCTGACATAGACGCCAAGAGCTCCCGCACGGTCTGTGGGAGACGGCAGGGGCGGCCGTTCGGGTCCATCGCGGCGTGAACCGTATGACCGGTCGCGAGCGGTTCCTCGCCGCCGACCAGCCAAATCTCGTAATCGAACCGCAGCCTGACCGGGGTCAACAGCGTTGCCTTCGACCGGATCTCCAGCTCGTCGTCGTACCGCGCGGCCCGGCGGTACTCGGCATGTGCTTCGATCACCGGCAGCGCCACCCCGTCCTTCTCCATCTGCCGATAGGTCCAGCCCGCGTCGCGCAGCCAGTCGGTCCGGCCGACCTCAAACCAGACGAAGTAATTGGCGTAGTAGACGACACCCATCTGGTCGGTTTCCGCATAGCGCACGCGGACGCGAGAACTGCGGGTGAGTCCTGTCACGCCGCCCGGACATGCAAAATGCAAAATCCAAAATGCAAACTAAAGCCCGGCATCGTCGGCATGTCCATTTTGCATTTTGCACTTTGCATTTTGAATTGCCGAAGGCCTCACACCCGCGCGCCGGGATCGGCCGCGCTGTTGGCGGCGGCGCGCAGGGTGCGGGTGGCCGCTTCGGCATCCGCGGTCGCGAAGATGGCGTTGCCCGCCACGAGGATCGTTGCGCCGGCGGCAACGATGTCGTGAATGTTGGAGCTGTCCACACCGCCGTCGATCTCGATATGGGCGGATGAACCTGTTGCGGAGAGCAGCGCCTTGAGCCGGCGCACCTTGTCCAGGCTGTGGGGGATGAAGGACTGCCCGCCGAATCCGGGATTGACCGACATCACGAGCACGAAATCGAGATCCCTGGCGACGTCTTCGAGCGAGCTGACGGGCGTCGAGGGATTGATCACGGCGCCGGCTTTGACGCCGAAGCTTTTGATGTAACCGATGGTGCGGTGCAGGTGCGGCAGGACCTCGACGTGCACCGAGATCATGCTGGCGCCGGCCTCGGCGAAGTCGCGGATGTAGCGATCCGGTTCGTCGATCATCAGGTGCACGTCGAGCGGGCGCGTGGCAATGCGCTTGATCGCGCGCACGACCGGCGGACCGATCGTGATGTTGGGGACGAAGTGTCCGTCCATCACGTCCACGTGAATCAGGTCGGCGCCGCCGCGCTCGACAGCCGCGATGTCGCGTCCGAGCGCGGCAAAGTCGGCCGACAGGATGGACGGAGCGATCCACACCGCCGGCGGGTGAGTCGTCACCGGCTGACCTCCAGGGAAATCGGATCGCCGGCGGCCACGCGGAACCCGCCGGCGGGCGTTTGTTTGACGACCGTTCCCGGAGGGACGCCGGGGTAGGGCTGCGATCCTGTAATGGTGACCCGGAAGCCGCCCCTGCGAAGCGCGGCGGCCGCGCGCTCGCCCTCAGTGCCGATGACGTCCGGCATCACATAGGTCGTCGCTTCCTCGCCGCGGTTGATTAGGAGCGACACACGGCTGGCGCGTGACTGCCCCGGTGGGTCCTGGGCAACTACTGCATCGGCGGGGTAGTCGGGCGAGCGGACTTCGGTGGTTGAGGCGACCTCGATGCCGTCCTGGTCCAGCCGGATGCGGGCGGTCCGATCCGTTTGACCGATGAGCGGCGGCACGACGATCGCGCGCGCACCCGCGCTGACCCACACGCGGACGGTGCGCTGCCGGCGGGCGCGGGAACCAGCAGGCGGGTCCTGCTGCATGATCTGGCCGGCGGGAATCTTTTCGTCGGAACGCTGGTTGTCGTCGACGCGGAGTCCGAGCCCGAGCGCCGCCACCAGGCGTGTGGCATCGTTGACGGACTTTCCGGCCAGCGACGGCACCTCGACCTCACGCGCACGCAACGCCATGCGCATCGCGAGGCCGAAAAAAACGAGAAATGTCAGGCCGAGTGCGCCGACGAGGACGAGGAACTTGCCGATACCCCAGACGCGAGTGCCGAGGCGCATTGATGTGATTATCGTACCATTCTTATCCGCCTGAAGGCGGACTCCACGTCCGTATCCGCCTGAAGGCGGACTCCACGTCCGTATCCGCCTGAAGGCGCACTCCACGACATTCCGATCAGCGCCGCACGAGGGCCGCGGCAAAGAACGCCTCGAGGCCGTGTGCGAACGGCAGCGTGTGGAGCATGCCGCTCGAGTCGACGAATGGCTCGAGCAGCGGCGAGGCGGCACGCAAATCGGCGACGGCAAAACTCGGCTCATCGGCCAGAAACCGCTCGACCACTGATTCGTTCTCCTCGGGCTCGCTCGAGCACGTCGCGTACACGAGACGCCCTCCCGGTTTGAGCACGCTGGCCGCCCGGCGGAGGAGCTCGAGCTGCCGTCCGCTCAACGCGGCCAGATCGTCCTCCGCACGGCGCCAGCGGATGTCGGGATCGCGCCGAACGGTGCCGAGGCCCGAGCACGGTGCATCAACCAGGATTCGATCGAAGACCGGCGCGAAGGGAAGCCTGCCGTCCGCTGGAACGTGCACGACGCGAACGTTTCGCGCATCCGCCGCCGCAACGGTTTCGACGAGCGTGCGAATGCGGCGTGGGCGAACATCCGACGCGACAATCAGGCCCTCGCCGCCGGCTGCCTCGGCAAGCGCGGTCGATTTTCCGCCTGGTGACGCGCAGAGATCGAGAATCCGCATGCCCGGCCGCTCGTCAACGGCCAGCGGCACGAGCTGGGACGCTTCGTCCTGAACAAGAAAATCTCTTCTGTGGAGTCCGGCTTCAGCCGGATTGCCGACGGCGCGCAAGGGATTGCCCGCGCGGACTACAAGTCCATCGGGTGCATATCGCGTCGGGTCGGTTTCGATCCCGTCCTGAGCGAGCGCCGCCGCGAGCTGGTCACGGGTCACGTGCAGCGTGTTTGCGCGGATCGTGAGCGGCGCCGGATCGTTGTTGAACCGGACCCAGCGTTCGGCGTCGTGAAAGCCGTAGCGGCGCAGCCAGCGCTGCACGAGCCAGTCGGGATGCGAGTGGGTGATGCCGAGATACGCCGCGGCGGATCCGGGGTCGCTCGCTTCGGCCGGCCTGGACGGCAGCGGTAATCGATGGCGATTGCGAAGCGTCGATCGCAGGACCGCGTTGACGAACCCGGTGGCGCTCTGCTTTCGGGCGCCGCGCGTCAGGTCGACGGCATCGTCCACGACCGCCGACGCCGGCACGCGGTCGAGATGAAGCAGCTGATAGAGACTGAGGCGGACGATCAGCAGGACGTCGGCGTCGAGCCGGGCAATCGGCCGGCCGGCGAAATGCTCGATGAGGTGATCGAGGCTCCGCTGCCAGCGCAGCGTGCCGGTCATGATGTCCGCCGCGAGCGCGCGATCGCGGTCGTCGGTGAGGCGTGCCCGCGCCTGAACGAGCGCGGCAGGGAGATCAACGCGACGGGCCGCGACGGCACGAAGCCCGTGGAGCGCGGCCGAGCGTGCCGGCGCGATCACGATCCAAACTTCGTCCCCGGCCGGACCGGCCGGCCGGCAAGGAAATCACGCGTGCTCATCGGCCGCCGCCCCTCGGCCTGGACTTCCGTGAGAGCGATCAGCCCGTCGCCGGCCGCCACCTCGATGGTGTCCCTCGTGACGTCCACAATTGTCCCAGGTATGACTTGCGTAGAGTCCGGCTTCAGCCGGATAACCGCGGTCTTCCACACGATCAGCCTCGCCCCCTCGAGGTACGAGTAGGCGTGGGGCCACGGATACAACCCGCGAACCTGGTCGTGAATGCGCCGCGCCGGCTGCGTCCAGTCGATCAGGCCCTCTTCCTTCCTCAGCCGCGGTGCGTAGGTGGACGCGGATTCGTCCTGCGGCTCGGCGCGCAGCGTCCCGGCTTCGAGTTGATCGAGGACGTCGATCAGCAGGCTGGCGCCGTCGTGCGCGAGCGCCTGTTCCAGTTGTTCGCTCGTCTCATCAGAGCCGATGGCGCGAACGGATTTCGCCAGCATGTCGCCGGCGTCGAGCGCCTCGACGATTCGCATGATCGTCACGCCGGTCTCAACCTCGCCGTTCATGATCGCGCGGTGCACGGGCGCCGCACCGCGGTATTTCGGCAGGAGCGAGGCGTGCACGTTCAGCATGCCGAGCCGCGGCAGGGTAAGGAGATCGGCGGGAATCAGCTTGCCGTACGCCGCGACGACCGCAAGGTCGGGAGCATGGCGTCGCAAGGCGCCGGCAACATCCGGATCGCGCAACCGTTCGGGCTGAAACACCGGCACGCCATGAGCGCGGGCGGCGGCCTTCACCGGCACGTCCGTGACCTTCTGCCCGCGGTCCCGGCGCTTGTCAGGCTGCGTCACGACGAGCGGGACCTGATGCCGGGAGGCCAGCAAGGCTTCCAGCGTCGGCACGGCAAACTGGGGCGTGCCGAAAAACACGATTACCATTTGCCGGAACGGGACAGCTTGCGCACCTTCCGCAGGATCAGATCCTTCTGCAGACCACGCAGGCGATCGACAAACAGCGTTCCCTCGAGATGATCGATCTCGTGCTGGAAGCAGCGCGCGAGCAGCTCGCTGCCCTCGACGGTCTGCGGCTCGCCGTTCCGGTCCAACCCGGTCACCACGGCCCGCGACGGGCGCGCGACGGTGGCGTTGAATCCCGGAACACTCAAACAGCCCTCTTCCTCGAGCTGCATGCCGTCGCGTTCGACGAATTCCGGATTGATGAACGTGAGCAGATCGGCTGGATTCCGGCCGGACGAGACGTCGCACACGAAGATCCGCAGGCCGACGCCAACCTGTGTCGCGGCCAGGCCAATCCCCGGCGCCGCGTACATCGTCTGGATCATGTCGTCGATGAGCTGCTGGACGTCGGGCGTGATCTCGCCGACAGGTTCAGCCGGCGCGTGCAGGACGTCCGCGCCGTACCGGAGGATCGGGCGAATCATCAGCCAGCCGCGGTCTGGCTTCGGGCAGCGGCGAAACGCGAGCGCAGGAGGTCGGCAGTTGCCGCGTAATGCCGGCGGATCTCGTCGATCGAGTCACCGCCGAATTTTTCAAGAAAGGCGTCGGCCAGCACGAAGGCCACCATCGCTTCGCCGACGACTGCCGCCGCCGGGACGGCGCAGACGTCGCTGCGTTCGATGGCGGCTGGTGCATCGGCCAGGGTATTCAGATCGACCGATCGAAGCGGCTTCATGAGCGTGGCGATCGGCTTCATGAAGCCCGTCACGCGCACGTGCTCGCCATTGGTCACGCCGCCTTCGAGGCCGCCGGCGTTGTTCGTGGGCCGAAGGGCCACGCTCGCCTCGCTTCGCGGCGGCAGGATTTCGTCGTGCACGCGCGATCCCCGGCGAACGGCCACCTCCGGCCCGATGCCGATACCGACCGCCTTGATGGCGTGAATGCACATCAGCGCCTGGCCAAGACGACCGTCGAGCTTGCGATCCCACTGCACGTACGAACCCAGGCCGGGCGGCACACCGGCGGCGATGATTTCGAACGCGCCGCCGACCGTGTCGCCGGCTTCGCGCGCCGCGTCGATGTAGGCAATCATCCGCTGCTGCAATTCCTGGTCGACGCATCGCAGCGGCGAGTTGTCGTCGAGCCCGCTCGCTTCTTCGAACGAGACCACCCGGTCGGCGGCGACGACCACATCGCCGATAGCGGAGACGTGGCTGGCGACCCGAATATCGAATGCGGCGAGCAGCTGACGGGCGAGGCTTCCGGCGGCCACGCGCGCGGCTGTCTCGCGGGCGCTGGCGCGTTCGAGGACGTCGCGAACGTCGCTGTGGCCGTACTTGAGCGCACCGGCCAGATCGGCGTGACCGGGCCTCGGTCGCGTCACGTCCGCCCGCTTCGTCCCGCTGGCGCCCTCCGGCATTTCGCGTTCGACGTACATCGTCTGCTGCCAGTTGACCCAGTCGCGGTTGCGAATAAGGAGGGCGATGGGGGCGCCGGTCGTGACGCCGTGGCGGACGCCGGCGAGAATCTCGGCGCGGTCGCTTTCGATCTCCATCCGCCGGCCGCGGCCGTACCCGCCCTGACGGCGGTGCAGCTGCGCATTGAGCGCATCGATGTCGATCTGGAGACCGGCGGGCATGCCGTCCAGCGTCATCACCAACGCCTGGCCGTGCGACTCGCCTGCGGTCAAAAACCTCAACATCTGCGCTCAATTCTATATGAAGGATCTGCGTACTTCCGGCGCGCTCCGGCGACTTTCCGAAGGATCGGGCCCGCCCGGCGGCTTGCATCTCGAGACCGCATGCCTGGATTGCTGCGCGATCGATACTTCGAGTACGCCCCGAACCGAGCCTGGGATCTGGTGACCGGCGAGACAGTGTCGGCGCAGATCGAAGAGGGCCAGC
>JBOGIQ010000162.1:0-12624 GCA_050742535.1 Vicinamibacterales bacterium
GCGGCGGAGCGGCGCCGCGGGCGAGAGCCGCGCCCTGCGCCGCGACCTGTTTCCGCGGATCGTTGGCTTTGCCGAGCGCCGGGCCGCGGCCGCGCGGCGCCGGGTTCGAGCGCGCCTTGATGTCCGCGCCGGCGTCGATCAGCACCTTGATTGCCACCGCCTGGCCTTCGTCGGCCGCCCACATCAGCGGCGTGGTCCCGCGCAGCGTCTCTTTCGCGTTCGGGTTGGCGCCGGCTTCGAGCAGCACGCGTATCGCCGCGACGTTGCCGGTCTTCGACGCAATCATCAGCGGGCTTCGTCCGAGCGGCAGCGGCTCGTTGGCGTCGGCACCGGCCTTGAGCAGCGCGTTGATCATCGCCGCGTCGCCATTGATACAGGCGAGCCACAGCGGCGTCGAACCCTCACGGTTCGCCGCCTTGGGGTTGGCGCCGGCACGGAGGAGGATTTCCGCCAGCTCGAGGTCGCCGCGGAACGCCGCCCAGTGCAGCGAAGTGGCGCCGTCGTTCTGCGGCGTGTTGACGTTGACCTTCTTCGCGATCAACGTGCGCACGGCCGCCTTGTCGCCACGCATGGCCGCATCGGCGACCGGGCTCGGCGCCGCGGCGCCGGAGTGAACCCCGAAGGACGCAAAGATCGCGAAGGCCGCAAAGAACCCGAATCCCCGTCTCATAGTTCCTCCAGCCGTCCGGTGCTGTCGCCGATGCTGTCCTGATGAATGTCGAACCGATCGAGGACGCTGAGCAGCAGGTTGCCCGTCGGTACCGTCTTCGACGGATAGGCCAGGTGGCGCCCGCCCTTCAGCTTGCCGTTCGCGCCGCCAACGAGGACGTGCGGCACGTCGTGGTGCACGTGCTGGTTCGAGTTGCCCATATTGCTGCCGAAGAGGATCAGCGAGTGATCCAGCAGCGTGCCGTCGCCTTCCTGCTTCTTGGCCAGCCGATCAGCCAGGTGGGCCACCATCTTCACGTGGTACTGGTTAATCCGCGCGAGGTCGAGGATCGCCGCCGGCGCCTCGCCGTGGTGCGACACCCCGTGGAAGCCACGCGTCGGCGCATCGCTCGCCGGATAGGTGCGGCCGGTCAGGTCACGGGCGAACAGCAGCGTGCCGACGCGGGTGATGTCCGCCTCGAACGCCAGCGCCAGCAGATCGAACTGCAGCTTGATGTGCTCGTCGAACGTCTGCGGCACGCCAACCGGCACCTCGATGTTCTCCGGCGCGACGGCTGACGCCTTGATGGCAATCTGCAGCCGCCGTTCGATCTCGCGCACGTTCTCCGCGTATTCGTCGAGGCGCTGGCGGTCGCTCGCGCCGAGGTCGCTGCGCAGGCGCGACACGCTGCCACGGAGCGAATCGAGAATGCTCTGATCGCGCTTGCGGCGGGACGCGCGCTGCTCGGTCGTCGTGCCGTCGCCGAACATCCGCTCGAACACGACCTGCGGATTCAGCTCCATCGGCAGCGGCGACGTCGGCGTCGCCCACGAGATGGTGTTCGTATAGACGCAGCTGTAGCCTTCGCCGCAGTTGCTCGAGTTGGCGCCCGGATCCTCGACCGCCATCTGCAGCGACGGAATCAGGCTGTTGCCGCCGATCTTCTGCGCGATGAGCTGATCGATCGTCGTCCCCGCGCGCACGTCGGCGCCGGCGGTCTTCTTTGGCTTCTCGGCGCACATGAAGGCGGCGGCGACCCAGTGATCCGCGCCGGTCACGCCCGGGGGCGGCTCGGCCGATCGCGAGTGCAGCCCGCTGAAGATCACGGTGCTGCTGCGGAACGGTTCGAGCCCCTTCCAGATGAACGGCAGCTGCTCTGGAAGCGCTCCGACCTTCTCCGGCACCCAGTAGCCGGGTGCCCCACCGTGTGGAACGAACAGGCCGACGAACCGTGAGGGCGGCGCTGCCTTCGACTGGGCGAGTATCGTTCGCGCCGGCACCATCGCCTCGAGGAACGGCAACGCCAGCGCCGCGCCAGCGCCGCGAAGCACCGTCCGCCGTGGAATATGTTTCTTCGATATAAACATGATTGCGTCCCTTATCCGTTTATCCGTTACCGCGACGCGCGCTGATCGGCGTGCGGCACGGGCTTCATGTTCATCTGGAACACAGGACTCTTCACGATTCCCAACGCCAGAGATGAAAAACGATACTTGCTCGCGGCCGACTGCCGGACGATCGAGCGAACGAGCGGCATGTCTTCCGCTTCCACACCGCGGCCGAGCGCGTAGGTGAGCAGCTTCTCCGCAACGACGCGAAGGAACTGATCCTGATAGCGCACCAGCGAATTCCGCAGATCGACCACGCCGCCGACTTTCGTTCCGTCGGCGAGCTGTCCGCTGGCATCGATGGGCACGCCTTCTTCAAGCGTCCGCCACGTGCCGACGGCATCGAAGTTCTCGAGCGCGATGCCAACCGGCTCGAAGATGCGATGGCACGCGGCGCACGTGGGATTGCGCCGATGCACTTCGAGAATCTGACGCATCGTTGGCGTCTTGCTGTTGCCGGCCGCATCGGCCGAGCCGACTTTGAGATCCGTCTCCACCCCCGGCGGCGGCTGCGGCGGCTCCACGCCGAGGAACGTGGCCTGGAAATACTTGCCCCTCGTCACCGGCGATGTGCGGGCAGGATTCGAGGTAATCGCCAGCAGCGCGCCCTTGCCGATCAGCCCACGGCGCATGTCGAACTCCGGCGGCAGCGTAATCCGGCGGAACTGCGGCCCGTAGACGTTCGGGATGCCGTATTGCTTGGCGAGACGCTCGTTGACGAACGTGTAGTTCCCGTCGAGCAGATCGAGGACGCTCCGGTCCTCCTGGACGATGGTGCTGAAGAACAGTTCGACTTCACGCTGATAGGCCGCGCGCAGGTTGTCGTCGTAGTCCGGGAACAGATTGACGACCGGCTCGTAGGTCCGCAGCGATCTGACGCTCAGCCACTGTCCGGTGAAGTTCGAAATGAGCGCGTTCGACTTCGGATCGGCAAGCATCCGCTTGACCTGCTGTTCGAGAACGGCGGGCTCGCGAAGCTTGCCGGACGCCGCGACGTCGATCAGCTCGTTGTCGGGAATGCTGCTCCAGAAGAAGAACGAGAGACGCGATGCCAGCTCGAGATCGGTGACCCGGTACGGCTTGCCGGCCACGACGGACGCCGGCTCGCGCTCGCCGCGGTAGATGAACTGTGGATCCGCCAGGATGCGCTGCAGCGCCGCCTCGATGCCTCCCTCGAAGCCGCCCTCGCTGCGCCCTGACTGATAGAACTGCGTCAGCTCCTTCATCTCCGCCGCGGTTGCCGAACGCCGGAACGCATTCTTGGCGAGCGTCGTGATGATGCGGCGCGCGCAGGTGTCTTCGCTGACGGAGGTCGGCGCCGACGCCCCTGGTGCGACAACGGGCCGGCACGTGAAGATCTTCTGCCGGCTGGCGGTCTCGGTCGCCCCCTTCGAGTCGTGCGGACCTTCGATCGTGACCTGACCCACGTGCGGATAGAAGATGAATCCCGGAATCGATCCCGGCGTGTTCATCGTCCGCTGGAACGGCCGGTTCAATTCCGTCCCGGGGATGTCGTTCGTCTGGAGGAACGTGACGCCGACAGTGTGGAGGCCAGCCTTGATCGGGATCTTCGGGGTCCAGCGTCCACGGCCGGTCGTGTTGGAGATTTCCTTGTCCCAGTCGAACAGGTGGACGCGCTCGCCGTCGACAGTGATTTGGAGGCGCTCGCCATTGATGCCGCCAAGCACGGCCTGGAAGTAGCCGGTCACGCCCTTGACGTTGAACGTGTAATCGCCGTCGGCCGGGAACTGATGCTTGAACAGAATGCCGCCGCGCGTGCCGAAGGGCAGGCCTTCGATGTGGTGGTTCTGCGCGGTGTCCGCCGCGACATCCCACGTCCACTGCGTCGGGGCCATGAAATTGCCAACCGCCAGCCGGCTGATCTTTCCGGCGGCGGAGAGGTACGCTTCCATCAGCGCCGGCGACATCGTGAGGGCGGCGACCTGGTTGTCGAAGCCGCGCGTCGAGTCGTCAACCGGCAGGAACTTCGTCGCGTCGACCTCGATCGCCAGCAGATCGCGGATGGCGTTGGTGTATTCCGCGCGGTTCATCCGGTGCAGCCCGGGCGCCGGCAGATGCGTCGAGGCGTGGCGATCGAGCTCGTCCTCCATCCAGCGGATGAACGTTTCCATCGTTGCCGCGTCGGGACGCGGCATGCCGGTCGGCGGCATCAGGCCCGCGCGCAGCTTGCGAATGACCTTCTCGCCAATCTCGGTGTGCTCGTCGAGATTCGAGAGGTCGAGTCGATCGAGGAGCAGCTCTCCGGCCTTTGTCTTCTCGTTGTGGCAGGTGACGCAGTACTGATCCATCACCTTGCGCGCCGCCGACGAATCCGCTGGTTTGGCGGCCACGGGGGTTGCCGCTGGCGCGGGGGCCGGCGGGGCAGCCTGACGGCTCGCTGGAGCCGACGTGCGAGACGGAGTCGGTCGTGCGGGTTGGGATTGCGCCGAGAGGAACGCAACCGCCAGGAACGCTAAAAAGCCGCCAGTAAGGAATCTCGTGATCACACCTACACCTTCGGCCCACGTGGCCTGTTATGACACGCCAGAACGGGTCAAGAGTAACACCCAAACCCCACTGTCGGGGCGTTAAGAAGTCGTTAAAAAGCAGGAGGGGCAAGCCCAGCGTTGCGGGCCTTTTCCTGTTATTTCGCCGCGCAGGGTGTGGGATTCCAGCCTGCCGCCCCCGGCAGCTTCTTGAAGTCCGAACTGGTCAAGTAGGGACGGGAGAAATACACGGGATCGTCGACCTTCGTCGTCACGGTCAGCCACTGGTCCTTGTTCGGGAGGGTGTGCAATTCCCAATACTCGGTTACGACGGCCCGGTTGCTGTATGGGGCGCCATTCCGCCGGACATACCCCGGTTTGAGGTTCGTGGTCACGACCTTGAGGCTGCGTCCGGGCACGTTCCACTGGGCCGCAGACTGGCCCTGCCAGGAGGGCTCGGCCGGCGCCGGCGCCCCGCGGAACGAAAAGATCCGCGTCTGCGTGCCCGTATCGATGTCGACACGCAGCGTCGCCTCGTCCTGCCACGTGATGTTGAGGCGGGACGGCAGGCGCATGATCCCGGCCGCGCCAAACGCGCGGCACTGTTCACCGGCTTTTTCGTCGGCGACCGGATCCCAGGCATTCCCGACCTTCTGCCCCTGGGCATTCAACGGGACTCCGCCGAACACGCCCTTGTTGGGGATGACCATCCGGAACTTCCAGTCCTCGATGATCGGCGAGACCCAGTAGCCGGTCAGATCGATCGGAGCGGCCTTCTGCGGACTGGCGGCCGGTGCGGCAGCTCCGCCTCCCCGGCCGCGCTGTGCGTCCAACGTGGCGGTCGACGCGAGGAAACAGAGGAGGACGAGACAGGCGGCTTTGGGCATCACAGTGTCCTGTATACGGCCGACACGAACATATCCGTCGTCCACGGCCCTGTCGTCGACCCGTAGCGGCCGTCGAAATCGAGCGTCGGGCGAGCGACTCTCACCTGCTCGAGCGTCATGCCCTTCTTCTTCAGGGCGGCGACGCGGTCGCGAATCATCACCAACATGTTCCGGTACGACGCGACATCGGCCGTGTCGCACAGCCGGCCGCGCCCGGGAATGATCCAGGTTCCCCCCTGCGCGCGATATTCGGCCACCGCGAGGTCGAGAATGTGATTCAGCCCGCTGATCACGCCCTGAATCGTGCCGCCCTTCTCGACGTCGATGAGGGGATAGCTGACCGTCGAGAGCAGATTGCCGGCGGCAATCACTTCCGAATGCCGGAAGAAGGCGAAGCTGTCGCCGTCGGTGTTGGCCTTGCTGGCGCGATAGAGGATGACCGGTTCGCCGTTCACGTACTCGGAGAGCTTGTGGAACTCGTCGAAGAACGTCTCGGTCGGCCACGCTCCGGAGGGGGCGGGCGTGGCCTTGCCGGGCGGGGTGCTCATCGCGGCGAGCACGCCTTCGTGCGCCACGATCGTTGCCGACGCCCCGAGGTCACGAACCGCGCCGCCGAATCCACTCTGGCCGCCGGCGCGCCGGAACTGGGCGGCCGACGCCAGCCGCTCGTTGCCGCCGACGTGTTCGGACGCGGCGCTGGTGTTGATCACGTAGCGCAGGCCCTGCGGAACACGCGGCGCGGTCACGAGCGCGTTGAAGTACGGGCTCGACCACGCTGGTGAGCCGAAGGCGCTCGGGCAATTGGCTCCAAAACAGGTGTTCGGTGCCGCCGGGTTCACCGCCGTTCGCGCCAGTTCGTTGAGCGCGGCCAGCACCTTATCCGACATCTGCGCCGATCCCGTGTTCACGACAGCAATCCCGTCTTTGCCGATCGACGCCGTGATGTTCGTACCGTCGGCGACGAGCATGTAGATGTTGCCCTGCACCGGCAGGATATGGACCTGGCCGTCGCGCGGACTCTGGTCGGCGATGCGTTTGGCCACATCGTTCGCCGAGCGCGAGACGGGCACGGTCAGCGCGGCGAGCGTCGTCGTGCCGGCCAGCACGCCGCGATATTCCGGATAGATGGTCTTGACGCCGCCGCGGGCGGCCTCGGCCGGGATCCAGTTCTCGGTCGCCAGGAACTCGCCGATGCCGCTGTTCTCGCCCGGCAGGAAGTGCGGGACGTGGTGCCTGTCGGTGCCGCCGTTTTCGGCGAAGGACGATCCGCTGCAGTTCTCCGTCGCCGGGCCGGCGTTGGCGTCGTACGAATAGGTGATCGACAGCACGTAGGGCTCGTCGAGGTAAATCGGGTCATCAACGACCTGGACGATCGTCATGATGTCGTCGCGGCGGGTGATGTATTCCGTCATCGTCAACATGTCGCTCGTCTGCGGGCCGCCGCGCTTGAGGAAGCCGTCCTTCAGGTGCGTCGTCGTGACCTTCAGCGTGTGGCCTTCCCACTGCGCCGTCGAGAACCCGCTCCAGCTGTGCGGGGCGAAGGCCGGTGGATGCGGTCGGTTGTCGACGTAGATCGGCCGATCCAGCGAGCGCATGAACTGCAGGCGGAAGCCGAGGATCTCCCGCGAGATCGGATCCAGCTCCTTGAGAATCCGCGTGCCACCAACCCCGCGCCACTGATGGGGCGCCGAATGCGGGCGGCATTGATATTCGGGCGTGCCCCAGATCGACTCCGGCGTCGTGTCGGCGCGGAGGCGGCCCGCCTCGTTGAAGGCGAGGCCAAGGTAGTCCGACAGCGACGGCTGGCCAGGGTCCTCGCCCTGGTCGAGCCGCCACTCGCCGGCGATGTCGGGAGGACGGGCACCGCCACCCTGCGCCGACGTGCGGACGTTGAGGAGAGCCGCGGCCGCGGTGAGGAGCATTACGGCCAGGACCCGGGAACCTGTTAGCGCTGTCCTGCAAGTCGCTGTTCTGCTGGGCGCTGTTCTGCTGGTCACGGGGCGGATGATAAGGTGAATCGTGTGAGCGACTCAATACGGATGCCGGTGGCGTTCGTACCGCACGGCGGAGGTCCATGGCCGTTCGTCGAGATGGGGCTGCCGCCGGAGGAAGTCGCGGCGCTGAAGGAATACCTGCAATCGGTGCGGGATCTGCCTGCGCGCGAGCCGCGGGCGCTCCTGGTTGTGTCGGCCCATTGGGAAGAGGCGGTGCCGACGCTGATGACCGCCGAGCATCCACCGATGCTCTACGACTACTACGGTTTTCCACCTGAATCGTACCGATTGACGTGGCCTGCGCCCGGAGACCCGGTGCTGGCGCGCGAGGTGTCCGCTCTGCTCGAACGGGCCGGCTTTCGCACGGGCACCGACCCTGCGCGTGGTTTCGACCACGGCACGTTTGTTCCGTTCAAGGTGGCCTATCCGGCGGCCGAGCTTCCGGCCGTCCAGCTCTCGCTCGTCCGCGGCCTCGATCCCGCGCAGCACCTGGCGATCGGCCGGGCGCTCGCTCCGCTGCGCGATGAAGGGGTGTTCATCGTCGCCAGCGGCATGACGTTTCACAATCTGCGCGCGTTTGGTGATCCGCGCGCGGTGGCATATTCGGAAGCGTTCGATGAATGGCTGCATGGGGTGATGCAGGGAGCACCCGCAGACCGCGCCCGAGGCTTGACGCAGTGGGCCGAGGCGCCATCTGCCCGCTACGCGCATCCGAGGGAGGAACATCTGATTCCGCTGATGGTCGCGACCGGAGCCGCCGGCGACGATCCGGCGAGGCTGGCGTTCAGCGGCACGTTCGGTGGAACGCGGTTATCGGCGTATCACTTCGGCGAGAGGTAACGGAGGTCTTCAGAGGAAACGGTTTCACAGGAGTTCGATTCGTCTCCTCCCATCACTTAGCTGGAGCAGTACCGAACAATGGCCGGTAGTCGCGGTTGTTCTCGCAGATGAATTCCATGATGCGCTTCATCGGCGCCGCAGTCAGCCGGAACTGCCGCGTCTGCGTGAACGGCGCGACGAACACGTTCGGATCGTCGATCGTGATCTCGTAGTCGACGCCGCCGTCTACGCGGCGCAGGCGCTCGACGGTGTGCAGCGCGTCCGAGTGTCGATAGCCGGCAATCTCGGTCTTCTCGTTGAAGCCGATGGTATCGATGACGAGGGTGTCGCCGTCCCACCGTCCGACCGAGTCGCCGAGCCACGCCGGATCCGGATCGACTTGATGCGGTTCGCCGTCGAGCGGCACGATCCGGAACGTGCCGGGGTACTCGTGAATGATGACGAGGTGGTCTTTGTTCTGAATGATTTGGAACTCGTAGGGAACCCCGAAGGCGTCGGGCGGAATCAGCGGCATGCAGTCCGCGGTACGGCCCGTGTCCTGCGGCCCTCGTTGCACGCGGTACTTCTCCGCCCCGGGCTTCAACTGCGGTCCGGCGGCAGCGGGCGCGCCACCACGGCCTCGTCCACCACCGCCGCCGAAGCCGTACACGCCGGAGAAGTCCGGCTTGCCGTCGGGCGTGCGCGGAATGCCGGCGCGCGTATTGACCGTCGCCGCCGCTGCCGCGACCGGCTGCGTTCCCGCGACCGTCACTGTCACGGAGCGCATTTGATCTCCCGCCGTCAGTGTGTAGGTTGTCGTCGCTTTCGGCGTCACACGCTGGGTGCCACGCGGGACCACGCGTCCGAGGCCCGGCTCGATGGCCGGAGCGCCAGGGTTCTCGACCAGCCAGACCAGGACGGCCGACTCACCAGGCTTGATCGATGCGGGCTTCGCTTCGAACTGCGTGATTCGCGTCGGTGGACCTCCGCGGCCTCGCCCTGCCGGCGGCGCCGCCGGCGCCTGCGCGGCAGGAGCGCCTGCGGCGGGCTGCTGCGGCGCCTGCGCAGCAACGGCCACAACCGCCGCGAACACGGCGACAAGAAGTGCTCCCGATCTCCGCACGTCAACCTCCCAGAACGACTCGAACGTTTACGACCGTATTTCCCTTCCGTCGGCGAGCTTCATGCGGTTCGCGATCATCGACGGAGCCCCACTCTTTGCCGGTGCGCCGGTGGCGGAGAGCTGATCGCCCGGCTTCACCGTCTTGCTCGTCCAGCCGTACCCGCGCAAATGATTGAGGCTCATCATCTCGACTTCCCACTCGACGATCTTTCCGGTCTTTTCGTCCTTGACCTCGAGGTAGACGAACGCGTGCGGGTTGGTCCATTCGAATTTCTTCACCACGCCGGTGATCGTCACGGGATTCTGCGAGTCGTACATCGCGGTGGAATGATGGGCGCTTGGCGACCCCGCCATCACCAGCCAGCCGCACGTCACCAGCACTGCCATCAGTCGTCCGTTCATCGGTAGTCTCCTCTGCACCAGGCACTCCTGAAGGAGCGCCCTACGGGCTCTACTGTAACAAGGTCCGCCTGGAGGCGGACACTGCGTACAAATCCGCCTGAAGGCGGACTCCACTTACGAAAGCGCCGCGCGCAGTCGCGACGCGACAAAAGACAACGCCTCGACCCCCATCGGAATCACGCCCGCAAACGACATGAACGCGTGAATCGCTCCCTCGAAGCAGCGGTACTCGACGGGAACACCGTCGGCGGCCAGACGGTCCGCGTACGCCCGTCCTTCATCACGGAACACGTCGCATCCCGCCGTCACGACCAGTGCCGGCGGTAACCCGCGCAGGTCCGCGGCGGCAATCGGCGACACCCGCGGATCATGCGGCTCACGCGTGACGTCGCCGAGATAGTGCCCGCGGAACCACGCCATGTCGCGCATCGAGATGAAGTAATCGCCCTGTCCGAACTGCCTGCGCGATGGATACGCCGGATCATCGACCGGATCGCGCAGATCGACGGCCGGATAGATCAGCGCCTGATAGGAGATCGCCGGGCCGCCGCGCTCCTTGGCAAGCCGGCACACGACAGTGGCAAGATTGCCGCCGGCGCTGTCACCAACCACCGCAAGCCGGTCCCGATCGCCGTTGATGTCAGACGCGTGCGCCGCCGCCCATTCGAGCGCCGCGTACGAATCCTCTGCAGCCGTCGGAGACTTGTGTTCGGGAGGCTGCCGGTAGTCCACGGAGACCACGATCGCGTCGGCATTCGCGGAATAGAACCGCGCGATCGCGTCGTGAGTGTCCAGATCTCCGGCGACCCAACCGCCGCCATGGAAATGCAGCACGATCGGAAGCCTGGTGGCGGCATCGAGGCGGCGCGGCGTGTAGATCCGCAGGCCGATGGCGCCGCCCGGCACCGGAATGCGGCGATCCTCCACGCGGTCCACCGCCGCCGGCGGAACCGCCAGCTGCTGTGACGCGCCGCGAATGTTGGCGCGCACTTCGTCTACCGGCAGCTCGTACAGCGGCTTCCCACCGCCGGCGCGCATCGCCTCGAGAAACGCACCGCTTGCGGAGTCGATGAGCGTCTGAGTCATCAGGTTTCAGTCTTCAGTTGTCAGTGGTCAGTTGCCAATTGTCAGTTGTTACTTGATCGGGTCCACCAGATCGAGAAACACCCACGTGTTGCCTTCCGCAAGGCCGGCCAGCTCGCGGCCCGCGGCCCGGAACACCGGCGGCGCCGACGTGATGTGCTGCGTGCCTGCGTGCATATCGCGAAAGAGCCGCTGTATCGTGCCGGACCGCAGCGCGAGCGTCCCGGCGGACTTGTACACGAACTCGCAGACGTCGTGGCACGCCCAGGTGATGTTCGCCATCGCCAGCCGAATCAGCGTCTGCTGACGGACGGTGAGCGGCTCACCTCGCTCGAGCGTCTCCTTGACGTCGGCCCATGCCTCGAAGACAAGAGCCCGCGCCGAGCGATAGGTCGCTTCCGCTTTCGCGTACTGCTCGTGAAACGACTCGCTTGCGGCCTGCGTCCCCGAGCGGCCGATCCCTGCCTTGACCTTGTTCATCAGTTCGTCGAGGAGCCGGCGGCCGATGCCGCAGGCCCAGCCCGAATGGCAGATGATCGCGAACCCGATGATGCCGAGCCGATACAAGCCGCCGCCGCGCCTCGGCTCCTCGGTGACCGCGAAGTGCGTGTAGGCGTCGCGCACGAAGACGTCGTCGATGCGATAGTCGATGCTGCCCGTGCCGCGAAGCCCGAGCACGTCCCAGTTGTCGATGAGCGTCGCCTGCTCGACCGGCAGCACGAAGATCCGCGGCTCGCCGGTCCCGTCGATGATGCCAAGCGTGTGAATGTGCGTGGAGTGTCTGATTCCCGACGCGAAGCTCCAGGAGCCGCTCAGACGAAAGCCGCCGTCATGCGGGACCGCGGTGCCAGGCTTCGTGCCCTGCCCGGCGATGACCGGGAACCGGCCGCCGCCGAACAGTTCGTCAACGGCTTCGTCCTTCAAGTACGCAGCGCCCGTGCCGATGGCGAGCGATGCGGCCATCGCCACCCAGCCCGTAGACGGATCACCGTAGGACAGGTTTTCGATCACCCGCACCGACGAGACCACGTCGAGTTCGCTGCCGCCGAGCGCGTGTGGAACCCACATCGCGAGGATCCGCTCGCGGTGAAGGGCATCGACGACGGGTTGGGAGAGCTGTCCGCGAGCGTCTCCCTCGTCCGCGTGCGTGTCGGCAATCGCCGCAACGGCTGCCGCTCGCGCCGGTAAGTCGACCGCTGCCGTCACTGTCGTACCGCTCATGGCCACCTATTTCTTGTACAGCCGCTGGTAATCCACGGTGCTTTCGCAGACGAACTCCGCCACGTTCTCCTCGGGACGGCGCTGAAACGTGCGCGGCGGAATCGTCCACGGCGTCTGCCACACGTTTGGATCCTCGACCGTCACGTCGTACTGCAGGTTGCCGTCCGGAAGCAGCTTGAACCGTTCGACGACGTGCAACGCGTCGGTGTGCATGAAACCGTGCACCTCCGTCTTGTCGTTGAAACCGATCGCATCCACGATGAACGTGTCTCCCTCGAATCGCCCGATGGAGCTCCCCATGAAGGTCGGATCCGGATCAACCTGGTGTTTCCGGCCGTCCACAGGAATCCACCGAATCGCGTTCGGATACTCGTAGATGATCACGACCAGTTTTGGCGTCTGGACGATCTGGAACGGATACGGGGTGATGTAGGTCTGCGGGATGCCGAGCGGCTTGCAGTCGTTTCCCGTGGTCAGCGTCGTCCGGCCGCGGATATCGTCCGCGGCGCGGACGATGCGGTATTTCTCGGCGCCGGGCTTGATCGGTGGCGGCGTCGTGCCGGCCGGAAGGC
>JBOGIQ010000163.1:0-12609 GCA_050742535.1 Vicinamibacterales bacterium
TCCTCCCTTACCGCCGGGCTGAATGGCAGTGGATCGATCTCCGGGATGCACCTGCCGTGCCGACCGGGTTGCCTGAGTGGCATGGGTCGCCTGAGTGGCCTGGGTAATCACGCAGGCAACGCAACCTAGGCAACCTAGGCAACCCAGGCTACCCACTGCGCACTTTCGGTCTTGACCTCGTCCTTTGGCGCGCGCATGCTCACCCTGCCCGGCCGGTTGTGGCTTCCGCCTTCAGGCGGAAGAAAGGGCATGGAGCCTCTACAGGGAGGGCCGCAATGAATTCGTCTCGTTGGATAACGGTCGCGCTCGTCCTCATCTTCGCGTTCAGTGTGGCTGCGGCAAGCTACGCGCAGGCGCCGGCACAGCCTCCGGCGCAGGGTCGAGGCGCCGGGGCGGCCGGTGCGCCGGCTCAAGGCGGCGGACAGGGCGGGGGGCGTGGTGGTGCGCCCTATACGCCTGCGGCGGGCGCCAAGGACCTGCGAGCCGTGCTCTTCAACTGGATGTGGCACCAGGGCATGTTGAAGGGCGCTGACGAGCGCGACATGGTCGCCACGCTCGAATACCAGGCCAAGGGCGGCACCATTCAGGTGGACGGGCAGCCGTGCACGCTCTCGCGCTTCCGTGAGAGCACGAACTACCAGACCTTCAGCCAGCGCATTCAGTACGCCTGCACGCGCCCGAACAAGCAGACGGTGTCGAACATCGAGGTCGTCAGCTGGCACTATGCCTGGAACGAGGACGCCGTCGGCGCCGAGATCGGCGGCACGAAGGGCAAGGTCGCGGCGATGCCGGCCACGGTGCAGGAGCGGCTGATTCGCATCTGGGCGAATCCGCAGGGCGCGGCGAAGTCGGCGCTCGCGGGAACGATGACCGAGTGGAGGCTCGGCGCCAATCCGGGCACGGTCATCCCTGACGGCGTCATGAAGGCCGGCAACACGACGCTGTCGTGGGATGCCACCGGCAAGGCGGTGCTGACCTTCCCGATCCCCGGCATAGAGGGAGCGACCGGCACGGCGACGCTCGACGCGAAGTACATGGTCGAGAAGGTCGTGGTCACCAACGGAAAGGACACGACGGAGTTCACCTACAGCAACTATCAGGACTGGAACAACCCGCTGCACAAGATCGAAGTCTTCTACGCCGGCCGGCTGATCGAGCGGAAAAACGGCGCGGTTGTGCGCGATCTGACGACGCGCGAAACGGAGACCGGGAATGTCTACGTCGTCGCGCCCGTGCCGGCGAGCGTGCAGAAAGCGATGAACGTCGCGACGAAGGCACCGATGATCGTGTGGGCGCGGACCGAGCCGGCGACGAATACGACGGCACCCACCCCGCGGATCAACGGCAAGCCCGACATGACCGGCGTGTGGGCCGAATTCAACATCGGCTGGATCGGCAACTACGGCAACCGGCGATGCGGCCCCTCACAGGTCGCTTGCCTGCGACAGACCAATCAGACGGAAGACTTCGCACTCTACTCACCGTCCCGTTTCGGCATGCAGGGTCGTCTGCTCTACAAGCCTGAGCACTGGGACAAGGTCCAGCAGCTCGACATGTGGACCAACAAGGAAGATCCGGTGATGACGTGCCAGCCGCTGGGTCTCCCCCGCCAGGGTCCGCCGCGGCGCATTTTCCAGACGGGCCACGACATCACGTTCCTCTACGGACAGTTTCCGGACGCGGGCGGGGGAATGCCGGAGTTCCGCATTATTCCCACCGACGGCCGCAAGCACGGCGAGAACGCGGAGTTCTCGGCGAAGTACTTCGGCGACACGGTGGGACACTGGGATGGCGACACGCTCGTGCTCGACTCCATCGGCTTCATCGACACGACATGGATCGGGCGCGGCGGGTACTTCCACACCGAGCAGATGCACATCGTGGAGAAGTTCCGGCGTGAAGGTGACGCCATCTTCTACGACCTGACGCTCGAGGATCCTGAAGTGCTGGCGGAGCCGCTGGTGATGCCGACGCGAATCCTCAGGCGCAACACGGCCGCCAACGCGGGGGGCCCGGTCACTGAACGAGGCCACTGCGAGACGGAGTTCGAAACCAGAGGGGCGGCCACACAGATTCGACATTAGGAGGAATCGCCTATGAAGAAATGGACCCTCGTCAGCATCGTCCTGTGCGGGTGCCTCCTTGTCGGCACGTCGTTGCAGGCACACCACTCCCTCGCTGGCATGTACGCGCTGGGGAAAGAAGCCAAAGTGGCCGGCGCGTTCAAGGCGTTCAGGCTGGTCAATCCCCACTCGTCGATGAAGTTCGACGTGAAGGGCAAAGATGGCGCGATTACCGAGTGGAACGTCCTCGGCGGCAGCGTCCAGGCGATCGCCAGGCTCGGCCTCAAGAGCGGACCAAACGCGCTGAAACCCGGCGACGAAATCATCGTCACCATGGTGCCGGCGGCGGACGGCAAGAGCCCGATCGGACTGCTGGTCGCGATTACCTACGCGGACGGCCATGAGGTCCGCTTCCGCTCTACTGAGGAGTAAGGGCCAAGGCCTAACCTAAGGCCTAAGGGAAGAACGAAGCCAGGTCCAATCTTCGTTTTTCCCCTGCGTCTTGGCCTGCGTCTTTGGCCTGCGGCCTTCGCTTCGTCCTTTACTTAGGCCTTGGGCCTTCGGCCTTAGGCCTCATCTAGCCCTTGACCTGCTCTTCCCGGAGGGGCATGCTCACCCCCGAGATCAGAACGTCAGACGGAGGACCAGATGGATTCTCGTCGGAGAACTACTTTCACGATGGTCGCGTTCGTGGCGGCTCTCGCGATCGGCACGGCATCGGCAGCCTTCGCGCAGGCGCCCGCGGGACCGCAGGGTCGAGGCGCCGGACAAGGCCGGGGTCGCGGCGCTGACCCCAACGCGGGTGCACCGTATACGCCGGCGCCGGGGGCCAAAGACCTGCGGTCCGTGATCTTCAACTGGATGTGGCACCAGGGGATGCTGAAGGGCACCGACGAGCGCGACATGGTCGCGATGCTCGAGTATCAGGCCAAGGGCGGCACCATTCAGGTTGACGGTCAGCCGTGCACGCTCTCGAAGTATCGCGCGAGCACCAACTACCAGACCTTCAGCCAGCGGATTAACTACACCTGTACTCGCCCGAATACGCAGACGTACTCGAACATCGAGGTCGTGAGCTGGCAGTATGCGTGGAACGAGGACACGCCGGGCGCCGAGATCGGCCCGACGAAAGGCAAAGTCGCGGCGATGCCGGCCGCCGTGCAGGAGCGGCTGATTCGTATCTGGGCCAGCCCGCAGGGCGCACCAAAGGCCGCGCTCGCAGGGACGATGGACACGTGGACGCTCGGCGCCAATCCGGGCGTCGTCGTCGCCGACGGTGCGGCGAAGGTCGGCAACACGTCCGTGACATGGGATGCCGCGGGCAAAGCGGTTGTCACCTTCCCGATCCCCGGGGTGGAGGGGGCAACCGGGACCGCGACCCTCGATGCGAAGTTCATGACTGAAAAGGTCGTTGTCACGCAGGGCGCGAACACCACCGAGTTCACCTACAGCAACTACCAGGACTGGAACAATCCGCTGCACAAGATCGAAGTGTTCTACGCCGGCCGGATGATCGAGCGGAAGAACGGTGCGGTCGTTCGCGACGTGACGACGCGTGAGACGGAGACGGGCAACGTGTATGTGGTTGCACCGGTGCCGCCGCGCGTGCAGAAGGCGATGAACGTTACGACGAAGGCGCCCACCATTGTCTTCGCCAAGACCGAGCCGCCGACGAATACGACGGCGCCCACACCGCGGATCGGCAAGGTTCCCGATCTCACAGGCGTCTGGGCCGTTGCGCAGAATGGCTGGATCGGCAACTACATGGGGAACGGCGGGCGGCGCTGCGGTCCAACGCAGGTGCCACCATGCAACAGAGCCACGAACCAGACCGAGGATTTCGCGCTCTATTCACCGTCCCGGTTCGGCCAGTTCGGCCGCCCGCTCTACAAGCCGGAGCATTGGGGCAAGGTGATTGAGCTCGACATGTGGACGAACAAGTACGATCCTGTGATGACCTGCCAGCCGCTCGGGGTTCCGCGGCAGGGCGCGCCGCGGCGCATCTGGCAGACCGAGAACGACATCACGTTCCTCTATCAGGGTGGCGACGCTGGCGGCGGCTACGGCGAGTATCGAATCATCCCGACCGACGGCCGGAAGCACGCGCCGGACGCGAACCTCGATCTAACCTATATGGGCGTGGCGGTCGGACGCTGGGAGGGCGACACGCTGGTCGTCGAATCGGTCGGGTTCATCGACACGACATGGATTGGACGCGGCGGGTACTTCCATTCCTCCGAGATGAGAGTCACGGAGAAGTTCCGGCGTGAAGGCGATGCCATCTTCTACGACGTGACGGTCGAGGACCCGGAGGTGTTAGTGGAGCCGCTGGTGATCCCGACGCGAATCATGCGGCGCAACGCGAACGCGGGCGCCGGTCTGCTCCGGGAGCGGGGCAACTGCGAGACCGATTTCGAAACGAATGCGGCGGCGACACAGATTCGTCATTAGGTGGAGTCCGGCTTCAGCCGGATCGTCGGAGTGTCCGCCTTGCGGCGGACCAGCTGGAGATGCACACATGACTAGATGGATATTGCGACTCGGCGTCCTCGGCGCGTTCCTCCTGGCGACTGCGTCGGTGTACGCGCATCATTCCCTGGCCGGCATGTACGCGCTGGGCAAGGAAGCGAAGGTCGCCGGGGCGTTCAAGGCGTTCAGGCTGGTCAATCCCCACTCGTCGATGAAGTTCGATGTGAAGGGCAAGGACGGCGTGGTTACCGAGTGGAACGTCCTCGGCGGCAGCGTCCAGGCGATCGCTAGGCTCGGGCTCAAGAGTGGACCCAACGCGCTGAAACCCGGCGACGAAATCATCGTCACGATGGTACCGGCCGCGGACGGCAAGAGCCCGATTGGACTGCTCGTCGCGATCACCTACGCGGATGGGCACGAGGTTCGCTTCCGGTCGACCGAGGAATAGCTCGGATTCACCAGGAAGACCGCGAAGGCGCGAAGATGCCGTCTTCGCGGCTTTTCCCTTGAGGTACGCGCGGGTGCGGCAACCGCGCCGGGTCATGCTTGTGGTCCGTGCCAAACGTCGTCTTCGAGGTGGGCTTCGGCGCGTCCGTGAAGCGCGGATGTTCGTGAAGGCGCTGCGCCACCAGTATCAACCGGTTGCTGGGCACCTCATTCCGATCCGCCGCTGCAATCTGTCCTGCACTTACTGCAACGAGTACGACAGTCATTCTCCGCCGGTCATGACGCCGGTTCTTCTGCGCCGGATCGATCGCCTTTCGGAACTGGGTACCGGCATCATCACGCTCAGCGGCGGCGAACCGCTCCTCCATCCCGATGTCGAGACCATCATCCGCCACATCCGGCGGCGCGGAGCGATTGCGACGATCATCACGAACGGGTATCTGCTCACGCCCGAACGGATCCGCGCGCTGAACCGGGCCGGTCTCGATCACCTCCAGATCAGTATCGACAACGTGCTGCCCGATGACGTCTCGAAGAAGAGCCTCAAGGTGCTGGACCAGAAGCTGCGCTGGCTCTCGGAGCTGCGTGAATTCGACGTCACCGTCAATTCGGTTGTCGGTTCCGGGATCCGCGATCCGACAGACGCGCTGACAATCACCTTGCGGGCGCGCGAGCTGGGCTTCTCCACGACGGTTGGAATCATTCACGACGGCACGGGGCGGTTGGTTCCGCTCGACGAACGGCAGCAGGAGATCCTCGAGCAGGCGGTCAGTGCCGGAAGGTCGACGTTCGATTACGCGAATTACAACCGCTTTCAGCGCAACCTGGCACGCGGCAGACCCAACGCCTGGGACTGCCGTGCCGGCTCGCGGTACCTTTACGTCTGCGAAGATGGCCTCGTCCACTGGTGCTCGCAGCAGCGCGGCCACCCCGGTATTCCGATCGAAAAGTACAGCGAACAGAATCTGCGCGAACAGTTCCACGCGGTTAAGTCGTGCGCGCCGTTCTGCACTGTGGGATGCGTCCATCGCGTGGCGCAAGTCGACGAGCTTCGGCTCGATCCGCAACGTGCAATCGCGTCATGGTTTACGGATCCCAGCGGCAATGCGTCGCCGGCGGTGCCGGCGGCAGTCCGGCTGCTGATGTGGACGTTCGTTACTGGCAAGAGCCGTCATCTCTTTCGCCGTGCGGCCGTGGGCGTCTTCGGTACGGACCGTGAGCGGACCGCTTCCCGGCAACCCTGAGCGGCTTCCCAGTCGCCGCTATAAGGCGCGCTCCGGGGGCACGCCGATCGCGCCGGTGCCGCCGTAGCGTGGCTGCCCCGGCCGCGGCTCAGGCTCCCGGCGTTCGAGCTGATCGGGAAGGTGCTGATACCGGAGCCGCGCGCAGGGTTGCCCGGTGAGTTGCGTCAACTCGCGTCGACGGCAGCGACCGGCCCGAGCGCGCCCGGTGACTGCTACGGACGCCGCGCAGGATTCTCCAGGTCCGGCAGGTTGCCGTCCGCATCCTCGGGATCACGGGCCTCGGCGCGCTGCTCGACAATGATTTCGAGCGCGTGGCGCTTGTCTTCGTTGAGCATGTCGTACACCGCGCCGGCCGCAGCCGAGCCCGGGCCCCGTGAACGGCGGACGATACTTGCCAACAGCGCCACCACTGCTATCAGAACGACCAGCCAGGCCGCAGCTTCCGCCATCTGATCTTCAGGTTCGCACCTTTGCTACCATCCGTCGCATGAAGACGCTGATCGCCGCCGTCGCCGTGGTTGCCTTCGGCCCCGGCGCGCTCGCCCACCATTCCTTTGCCGCCCAGTACGATTCGACCAAGCCCATCACCCTGACCGGGACCGTGGCCAAAGTCGACTGGACGAACCCGCACATGCACTTCTACGTGGATGTCAAGGACGACAAGGGCCGCGTGACGCAGTGGACGTTCGAGGGATATCCGCCAAACATGCTCGTGCGCCAGGGGTGGAAGCGCGACGTGAGCATGAAGGTCGGCGACACCGTGACCGTCTCAGGCTGGCAGGCCAGAGCGGAAGCGAATACGGCCGCCGCACGCGAAGTGAGCTGGCCCGATGGCCGCAAACTCGCCTCGGGCCCGCCGGCAACCATTGGCGGACAGTAACGGAGGCGTTGTGACACAGCCAGCACGCTCACTCGTTATCGCCCTGGCGTTCTTCTCCTGCGCAGTCAGCGCGCAGCAGCGGTCCACACCGATTCCACGCACGGCTGACGGCAAGCCCGACCTGTCCGGCGTCTGGGTTGCGGGCACACAGCCGCTGCTCCTCGGCGAGCAGGAGTCGGCCAGGCTGCGCGCCGCCGATGCCGCCGCCGGACGACCGGCCTTCCGTCGCGAGCCGCCGCCGTACAAGCCCGAGTTCGAAGCCACACGCCTCGAATTCGTCGCCCGGCGCGGCGTGGACGATCCGATGGCGCGCTGCCTGCTGTCTGGCGTGCCTCGCGTGACCACCCGGCCACTGCCCTTGCAAATCGTGCAGACGAAGGATCTCGTCGTCATCCTCTACGAGGCGCATCACGCCTTCCGCATCATTCCAACCGACGGTCGTCCGCATCCCGACGATCTCGAACCGTCGTACCTGGGCGACTCGATCGGGCGCTGGGACGGCGACACGCTCGTCGTCGACGTCGTCGGATTCAACGAGAAGACCTGGCTCGCCGGCACCGGCACCATTCACAGCGAGCAGCTGCACGTCGTCGAGCGCTACACCCGCGACACGCCCGAGTCGATCGTCTACGACGTGACGATCGAGGATCCCGTCGTATTCACCAAGCCATGGCGGCAGCAGGAAATCCTGCATCTGCGGCCCGGAGAGCGGATTCGCGAGTACGAGTGCATCGAGAACAATCAGGACCTGCAGCGGATCGAGAAGCTGCTGCAGAACGAATCGATCTTTCGCGTCCCTCCAAAGTAAAAGGCTTTGCGGCAGCCGACCCGGGACGTGTCTCGATGATCGCGCGTCTTACGGGACGTGGAGACGTTTACGGCGTCGGTTGCGGGGATCCGCTCCCTGACGCATGACGTGCGCGAAATCACACTGAGCATGATCGAGCCGTCCGGCATTGCGTTCATGCCTGGGCAATTCGTCTCCTTCGAGGTTCCGCGTTGCAACTCGTCCCTGCCGGCGACCAGACCGTACTCCATTGCGTCGTCCCCGAATCAGCCCGATGCCATCCAGTTGGTACTGAATCGGGTCTCCGGCGGTCCAGGATCGGAGTACCTGTTCGGCTTGCAGCAGGGCGACTGCACGTCGTTCAGAGGACCTGCCGGCGCCTTTGTTCTGCGCGACTCGCCGCGCGACCTTCTCTTTGTGGCGACAGGAACCGGCATTGCGCCGATCCTGTCGATGCTCCGCGTTCTTGCTGACGCCTCCTCTTCACGCACCATTGACCTGTTCTGGGGTCTGCGCAGCGAGAGGGATCTGTACTACCAGGATGAGTTGAACGGTCTGCGCGAGCGACTACCGCATTTCACGTTCGTAACGACGCTGTCGCAGCCCTCGAACGTCTGGCGGGGGGCAACGGGATACGTCACTCCCCTCGTCGATGCCCACGTCACGGGCGTGGCCAACCTCGAGGTCTTCCTCTGTGGCAACGGCAGCATGATCCGTGACGTCCGCGACATGCTGCGCGGCAAAGGATTGTGCCCGATTCGCACGGAGCAGTACTACCGCTGATCGGCCTACGCGGACGTAACAACATCCGCGCCACGATCGTCGGCCGACCACCCCAGCAGGCCTGTTCGACCCACCGACCTACAGTCAGGGAATCAAAGTCACACAAGCTGAGACGATCCGTTTCTGTCCGGGCAGGTTGCCTACCTGCCGGACGGCACGGCGGCGTTCCGCGGCGATTTAGGGGCCTGCATCGACACTCGTCGAGATCTCGTCACTGGCGCACCCTGACTGGATGATCGAGATCGAGGCGATCGCGGTCATCTAGGCGCGGCGCGCGCGGATGTCCACTTCGCGCCGCCAGTTCCGGTCATCCGTCGAATGCTCCGCCGTCCAGTGGAACGAATCGGGCTCAATCTCACTGAACGTCCATCGCGATGAGCCGCCGCGCGGATCGGCGCCGGTCTGCACGATGGCCCCGCCTTCGGCGCGCCCCAATTGCTGCGTGAAGAATCCGGTCGCGGGGTCGTTCCACAGAATTCGCCAGGCCTTGATCGCCGGGTCGTAGATCCGCAGCGTCGTCCCGTACCAGTTTCCCGCGCCTGGCAGTTGCTCGATTCCCGGGCGGCGGTCCCGCAGCCGGGGAATCATCCAGACGTCCTGAATCGCGCGGCCTTGGAGCACCCACCCCGCATGAATCTCGCCCTGGCCGCGATGCGTCGTCCCGTCCTCGGGGAACGTCGCCGCGTCAAACTCCCAGCGACCGACAAGCCACGCGTAGAGCTGCAGCTCCGCGGTCAAGGCCTCATCTGGACCATCCGCGTGAAGCACCTCGACGAACGACGAACGGATTAGCTCCGATGTACGCATGAGAACACCTCGGTGGTTCTCATCGAAGAATCGATCCACACCGCCCGTTCGCCGGGAACCGCCGGTCATTCACCGATTGCCCGGAACGAACTCTGCCGCGCCCCTGTCTAATCGCGCGAGTAGGTCGCCTGGGGCGCCTGGGTTGCCTGGGTCGCCTGAGTCGCCTGGGTCGCCTGGGTTTTTAACCTAGGCAACCTAGGCCACCTTGCAACCTAGGCCACACAAAAGGAGCCTCTCCGTGTCCTTACGAATGCGTCACCTGTCATGTGCTGCTGCGCTGGGGCTGGCGATATGCGCTCACGGTTCGACGGCGCTCGCGCAGTCATCGCCCACATTTGGCGTCGCGTCCGTGCGCCCGTCACCCGACGGACCACCGGCGCAGGGCCAGGCTGGCGTGCACATCACGAAGAACCAGGTGCGGTTCGCGTATCTGTCGCTTCGCGACTACATCAGCCTCGCGTTCGCCGTGCCAATTCAGCAGGTCTCCGGACCCGAGTGGGTCAACTCGACCCGCTTCGACATCGCGGCCACGATGCCCGACGAAGCGACGCCCGAGGACTTTCCGAAGATGCTGGAGGCGCTGCTTCGCGACAGGTTCAAGCTGCAAGCGCATAAAGAGAGCCGTGAATCCACCGTCCTGGCGCTCGAGGTCGGGCGCAACGGCACCAAGCTCGTGGCGATGCCGGACGACATCCCGAAGGACGCGCCAGTGTCCGTCACCTCCAGTGGCAGTGCGCAAGGCGTCTCGGCCGATCTGGGCGGCGGCTCGTCGTTCACGCTGACGAATACACGTTTCGAGTTCAAGAAAGTGACGATGCAGTGGGTTGCCGATACGCTCGGACGCTTCATGAGACACCCCGTGATCAACCTCACCAAGCTGGATGGCCGCTTCGACATCGGCTTCAACATCGCTCCGGAAGATTACATGCCGCTGATGATCCGGTCCGCGGTGAACGCAGGCATTACGCTGCCGCCGCAGGCGCTCCAGATGCTTGACGCGCCGTCGCTGGGTTCCGTCGAGAACGGCCTGCGGTCGCTGGGACTGTCCCTCGAAGAGCGTCGCGCTCCGCTGGATTACATCGTCGTAGACAGCATGGAGCGAACGCCGACGGAGAATTGACGCTACGCTCGAGCCGGCCGGAATGGCATTGCAGTTGCCTTCGGAACGGGCATGTTGAAGCTTCTTGGATCGATCGCGCTGGCGAGGCTGCTGGGATTCGGCATCCTCGGATTCCTGGTGATTTACCTGCTGCTGAGCCTGTTGAGCTGAGAATCGCGGGCGGCGCTTCGGCCGCCCGCTGTCACAGCGGCTTCGACATGCTGAGGCGGTAGCACGGCTGCTTCAGCTTGTGCTGATCCCCCATCTCCGCTGTCCCCACCTGGACGAAGCCGAACCGCTCGTAGAACGCCGGCAGTTCCGTGCGCAGGTTGATGATGTCGAAGTCGAGGCGCGTGCAGCCCGCCCGGCGACAGTGGTCTTCGATGATCTGAATCAGGAGGCGCGCGAGGCCAGTGCCCTGGTGCGGCGGATCAACGGCCAGCATCGCGAAGTACCCCGTGCGGCCGTCGATTTCCACATGAACGGAAGCCCGCAGCCGTCCCGGCGTCCCGGGTTCATCGACGACGAGAAACGCCGACTGAGGTTGCGCGATGAGCCGGCGCACCTCGCCTTCGTCGGTTCGTGTCCCCTTGATGAAGAACGATTCGACGACGTAGGCGGCGTTGGTGACGCGGACGACTTCGGCAACGTCGAGCGGCGTCGCCACGCGCGGTACCACCAAGGCTTGACTATATATGGTGGCTCGGGTCACTGCAGGACCGTAGGTCGCTCCACAAAACCGATTGATCCGCGCACCTCAGCCTTCGCCGCCGCCCAACAAGCTTTGCCAATACGCAGACTACGGTTTTGCTCCGGACCTACGGTCCCGCAGCGACCCAACTCACAGGACGAGCCTGGATGCGAGCGACTTGTGAGCGGCGTGATGGTCGAAGACCGTAAATCGGCAGGCTCGCCCTGTGAGTTGCCCACGTCATCTGATGAACGTACCGAGCTGCAGTTCGCGCATCGCCTGACGTAGTTCCGCCTGCGTATTCATCACGATCGGTCCGTACCACGCGACGGGTTCCTCGATCGGCTTCCCCGACACGAGCAGGAAGCGAATCCCCTCGTCGCCCGAATCGACGACAATCTCGTCGCCGCTGTCGAACAGCACCAGCGAGCGGTTGCCGAGATCGTACTCGCCGCCTTTCAGCTCGTTGCGCACGGCGCGCGGTTCCGAGGCGTCGCGGAACGTGCCGCTGCCGGCGAAGACGTACGCAAAAGCGTGGCGGGAGCTCTCGACCGGCAGCCGCCGGCGCGTGCGCGGCGGGACGGAGATATCGAGGTAGCGTGGGTCGGCCGCCACGCCTTCAACCGGCCCTTTCCTGCCCCAGAACTCGCCGCACACCACCCGCACCCTCGTGCCGTCGTCCTCGGTGACTTCGGGAACGTCCTTGCCGGGCACGTCCTGATAACGCGGTTTCGTCATCTTCAGCGATGCCGGAAGATTCGCCCAGAGCTGAAAGCCGTGCATCCTGCCCTGCTGGTCGCCCTTCGGCATCTCCTGGTGCATGATGCCGCTGCCGGCGGTCATCCACTGGATGTCTCCGGCGCCGAGGCTGCCGCGATTGCCCAGGCTGTCGCCATGTTCAACGGAGCCCGTCAGCACGTACGTGATCGTTTCAATGCCGCGGTGCGGATGCCACGGAAAGCCGGCCAGATAGTCGGACGGGTTGTCATTGCGGAAGTCATCGAAGAGCAGAAAGGGATCGAACTCGTTCGTATTGCCGAACCCGAATCCGCGCTGGAGACGCACGCCTGCGCCTTCGAGCGTCGGCTTCGGCTGAATCACCTGTTTCACTGGACGAACGGACATCGCTGAACCTCAATTCCTTTGACGCGGCGTGACGCGAAACGGTCCCGTGGGCGGATAAACCCTCGTTATCGTCGCAACACAATTATGAAATGGACTTCAGCCCGACAGGCACGAAACACTGCCTCATGAGCACCACCGGCATCAACCTCTGGGGTTCAGCGACTCATGCCCTCGAGTATCTGCGTCGCGCCGATTCGATTCCGCACCGGACGGA
>JBOGIQ010000164.1:0-12491 GCA_050742535.1 Vicinamibacterales bacterium
ACGCGCGGGACCCGATGTCACGCGTGCAGCGTACCGAACGTCGCGCGCGCGTACAAGCGAAATCGCCTAAATCACGCCTGTTGAACCTGACAAAGTAGTGTTAGGCGGACCTAGAACCAGACAGGAAGGTTCTTTTTCGTTCCTCTCAAGATCTCGACGATGGTGCTGCGCGTCGATGCGAGATGCGCGTAGCGTTTGTCGCGCTCGTCGCCAGACAGGATTTGCTTCATGCGGCGATACACCATCTCGCGCACGTCGTCAGGCAGCCCATCGAACGCCGCGGAATACACCATGTAGCTGCACGGATACCGCATCAGCCGCTGTTTCAGGTCCAGGTCCCGCAGCGATCGCCCTTTGCTGTCGCGTGGCCCACGCGCAGCGAACGCTGCGGCAAATCCGGATGTCCCGCTGACGTCTTCGAGCGGCGCTTCGCCGACAAAGAGCAGGTAATCGACGAGCTCGTTGACGGAGGGAGGAAGGCGCGTTGCGACGCCTGGCGGCGGGTTCTCCGCCGCCGCCAGCCGCGCCAGCCAGCCGGCGCGCGTCAGAAGATTCATCACGCGCGCCTGATGCTGGAACACCAGCAGCGCGACGATGTCGCTGTGTTCGGAGAGATAGCCGCTCGTATCGAATCGTCCAGCCAGCGTCGTCAGCGTTCGCGAGGGGCTCCATGCGGGAAGCTCCTGTGCGCGCCTGTCCGGCAGCGTCAGGTTTCCGAGATGCGGCTGAGAACCGTGGCGGCCGGTGACATACCAGCCACCCCAGCGCTCCGCTGGCGGCGTGCGATGGTCCATCGTCGCGTTGCCGAGCCACGGCAGCGTCGCGCCGTCGGCCGCAGTGGGAATGCTGCGCAGGACGAGGCCAGGGACCCCTTCAGCCGTCGCGGAGTAGTGGCAGCCGAGACACTGGCCATCGGGGAACAGGCGTGGACCCATTCCCGCTTCCTGCGGCAGGAGGTAGAAGCCGATTCCCTGTCGCGGATCCTGAGCGGCGATTTCGATGAAGCCTCCACGCATCCACGCCACCGCGACGTCATCGTTGAAGAAGATCGTGCGCGGGTTCGACGGATTGACGCGCGCTCCCTGCAGGCTCGTCTTCGAGAAGACCGCCATCTGCGATTCCACGGGAATGTCGAGCGCGTTCAGCAGCGAACGCAGATACCCGGCCGGCCCGTCGAAGGCGAGCGTCGCCGTTCCCGCGAGCAGACGCGCATTCAGCTGCGCCACGGGATCGGTCCGCGGCGCGACGCGGTAGCCGATTGCGGGGTGATCCAGCTCGACGGGATCCGGTTCGAAGATCCCTGTTGTGAATTGCGCCGCGCTCGCGGCAATCCAGCTGACCAGCAAAGTCCCGGCAGCAGCGGCGAACACGCGGCTGCGGCGGCCGGGCTGGCGCGACCCGTCTGCTACCATTGAGCAATGTCCCGCACGGTCGGCTTCATTCTATCGGTGGGTTGCGCCGCGGCAGTTCTGTTTTCGGCCGCAACGTCCGATGCGCAGAAGCCGTCCGAAGGACAGCTGCTTGTCGAAAAGCGCTGTCAGGGCTGTCACAACATGCGCCGGATCGACACCGCGGCGAAGGACGCCAAAGCCTGGCAGGAGACCATCCAGACGATGATTCAGGATGGCGCGGAGGTCGAGGAGAGCGAGATCCCGGTGATGGTGCAGTGGCTGACCCGAGAGCACGGTCCCATGCCGGAGGGCGCCGGTAAGCAGATCCTGCTCAACACCTGCACGATGTGCCACAACCTGAATCGCATCAAGAACGGACGCCGGTCACCGGAGGAGTGGGAAGAGACGCTGCTGGCGATGCTGAACGAAGGCGCGCCGGTGTCCGACGAGCAGCTGCCCGTCATCCACGCCTACCTGTCACGCCACTTCGGCGTCGATTAATTCTTCTCTTTCACCCACTCGAGCAGATCGCCGGGCTGACAGTTGAGTTCCCGGCACAACGCCTCCAGCGTCGAGAAGCGGATCGCCCGCGCCTTGTTCGTTTTCAGGATGGACAGGTTGGCAAGGGTCATCCCGACGCGATCGGCGAGTTCAGTGAGCGTGAGACGACGGTCGAGCAGCAGATGATCCAGCTTGACGCGGATGGCCATGGCGCCCTTCAGATCGTCAGCGCCTGATCTTCGTCGAGGCGTGTGCCGGCAGCGAAGACCTCGGCGATGGCGTAGATGACGAAGGCGAGGAAGACGGCGAAGAAATCGACGTTGAAGCTCGCATCGAACAGCAGGCCCGCCGCCGTGAAGTGGGTCTTGGCGTAAAACTGGTCGACGAAGACGAGCGCGGCGCGCAACACCTCACCGCCGATGACGGCCGCGGCGACGCGCCGCAAGCGCCTGGCATTGGCGGCGACGAACGGCTGGCCTTTGCGCATCGTGCCGACGACTTTGTGCAGCTGGTCGAGACCCCAGATCGCGACAAGGAAGAGCGCCAGCAGGAACGCCGCGTTGATAAAGAGAAACCATCCCTCGGGCGCGGGGAACCGCAGCGAGCCGTGTGTGTCCCGCAGTTCGGCACGCTCGACCCCGATCGACGGTGCCGCGATCCGGTGAGCGTCGGAGTCGACGTAGAACCTGACCGGGATGGTCATCCTCGACCCGATCGTCAGCCACGACGCATCCACTTCCAGTAGTTCCGTCGTGAATGGGACGATGGTGACGACCAAGACTGTCAGGACTAATCCGAGCGTCACCAGACCGCGCGCGACGCCCAGAATCCACGAAACGAGCGCCGCCGGAAGGTTTCTGCGAGCCGCCATGGTCGCCTCCTCGTATCGGATATCAGCAAACTAATATCGATATACGATAAGACCTGACGGCTAGTTCACCCAAACGGGTCCGGCTGAAGCCGGACACTACGACGTGAGATTTAGTTGCTGCCCGCGCAGAGCAGGACGACGCAGACCGAGAGGATGTTGCGCCCCTTGGGTGGCGCGGGGATGCCGCGCTCTTCCATCAACTTGCGGAGCAGCGCGGACGTTTCCGGATATTCGACGGCCGACTGCACGCCGACGCGCACGAGGCCGTCGGCGTAGTCGATCGCCTGCCAGCGGTGGCCGGCGGCCGAGGACGTGGCCTTGTCGGTGTCGCGGCTGCCGCGGTCTTTCTGTCCGAGGTCGGCGCCTCGTTCGACCAGCAGGAGCACGGCGTCGTTCCGTCCCTTCATCGCCGCGCCCATCAGCGCCGTGCGGCCGTCATTGTTCGCGCCGTTCGGGTCGAGCCCGAGGTCGAGCAGCAGCCGGATCGCCTCGACGTTCTCCTTGACGGAACGCTCGTAGGTGACGCCCGGCACCCAGCCGATGCCGCCGGCCGCCGTCAGCGCCGTGTCGCCGAAGGTGGTGGCGATCTTCGGATCCGCCTTGTATTGGAGCAGCAGCTTCATCAGCGCCGTGTCGCCGGACTGCGACGCACGGATGAACGGCGTCGAGCCGTCCTCGAGGAACCACTGCATCGTAAAGATGGTGCGCGTCAGCGTGTTGTCCTTGATGCGCGCATTCGGATTGGCGCCCTTCTCGAGCAGCAGCCGGATGAACTCGAGGTGATCCATGTCCGCCTTCGGAACCGGATAATCGCCGCCCTCGATGTTGCGGTTGTCCGCCGCCAGATACAGCGGCGTCCACAGCCCCTTGTTCGCCAGGTTGACGTTTGCGCCGCGGTCGATCAGCAGCTTCGCCAGCTGATAATTACGGTTGTTGACCGCGGTCAGCAGCGGCGACCAGCCGTACTCGGACTGCTGGTTCACGTTCGCGCCGGCGTCGAGAAGCGCGCGCGCCGACTCGATGTCGCCCTCGCGCGCGGCGAAGATGAGCGGCGTCAGCCCGCCGCCGCCTCCGCCAACGAGACCGGCGACCACCACTTCCGTATCGTCGGCGTCATCCGCGTCCTGCTCCGGTGCCTGCGCCGCGGCCGGCTGCTGCTGCGCGGCGCCGCCCTGCCGGCCGGCGCCGCCTTGCCTGCCGCCGCCACCTTGTCTGCCGCCGCCTTGTCTACTTCCGCCTTGCCTGCCCGCGCCGCCGGCCTGTCCACCGCCCTGTTCGGCTCCCGCGGCAGCGCCGCCCTGGTTGTTGCCCCCGGCAGCGGCAGCGGGTGCGGCCGGCAGCGGCTGTCCATCCGGCCCGAGGGCCTGCCCGAGGCCTCGCTGGCCGAGCATCGGAACGCCGTTCTGACGCTCGAATTCGAACTGTTCGTCATAGGTGCGTCCCGCCGCCTGCGCGCGCAGCCGCCGCTCGCGCGCCTCGTCTACCACGCGCGTGTTGACGCGACCTGCCATGTAGTTGCGCGGCACCCCGGCGCCCCCGGACTTCGCCGACGGATCGGCGCCGGCCGCCAGCAGCGCCTTCACGGCTTCGGGATGCTTCTGTTCCGCGGCCCACATCAGCGCCGTCGTTCCACGCAGCGGCTCCCGGGCGTTGACGTCGGCGCCGGCTTCCACCAGCACTGTGAGCGCCTGCGGATTGCCGTTGCGCGCCGCCAGCATGATCATCGTTTCGCCATTGGGCCCCAGCGATTTGGCGTCGGCGCCGGCCTTCAACAGCCGGTCGATGATCGCGGCGTTGCCGTAGATCGATGCCATGGCGAGCGGCGTCATCCCTTCACGATTCGCCGCCTTGACGTTGGCTCCGGTGCGGACGAGCAGATCGACGAGATCCACCGCATCCCGGTACACAGCCCAATGCAGCGCCGTGGCGCCGTCGACCTGGGGCGCATTCACGTCGGCTTTGGCTTGGAGCAGTTTCTGAATGGCCGGTCGATCGCCGGCCTGGGCGGCGTCCGCCACCGGACTGCGGCGGTTCTGCGCCGCAGGCGCGGTGATCAGACAAGTCAGAAGGAGAACCGTGAAGCCAGCGAGTCGTCGGCTCATCGTGTCGATTCCTTCGGCACCGCTGAAGGGCCCTACGCGCCCCCTCTGCGATGGTGCCGTAGGGCACCCTTTCGAAGGGTGCCGGTGTTAGAGAAGCTTTGCCAGTGACCCGGTGCTGTCTCCCTGCTTGTCCTTATCGATGCCGAACATGTTCAGCACGCTGACGAGCAGATTGCCGGTCGTAACCGTTTTGCGCTCGTACGCCAGGTGACGGTTTCCGCGCAGCCCCAGGTTCTTGCCGCCGATCAGGAAGTGCGGCACATCGTAGTGCTGGTGCTGGTTGGAATTCCCCATGTTCGTGCCGTGCAGGATGACGGTGTTGTCGAGCAGCGTGCCGTCGCCCTCGCGAATGGACTTCAGTTCCTCCGCCAGATACGCCGTCGTCGACAGGTGGTACTTGTTCAGGTCCGCGTAGCGGCGAATCTGTACCGGGTCGTCCTGGTGATGCGATCCGCCGTGGAAGCTCACGCTCGTTCCGCCGTTCGGGAAGAGCTCGCCCTTGGGGAACGGATACGTGCGGCCGGTCAGGTCGCGGGCGCCGAGCAGCGTGACGACGCGAGTGATGTCGGCCTTCAGCGCCAGCGCCACGAGCTTGTAGTGGAACCGGATGTGCTGATCGAACTGCTCGGGAATCCCCGGCGGCAGATCCAGCTCCGGCACATCGCCCGACGCCTTGGCGGCGAGCTGGATGCGGCGCTCGATCTCGCGGATTTCGTCCGTGTACTGGTTGACCGTCTGGACGTCCGCCGGTCCGAGCTGACGGCGAAGCGTCGCGAGCTCGGCGACGAGCGAGTCGAGGATGCTCTTGCTCTGGCGCATGCGCTGCGCCCGCTGCTCGGGGGTCGAGCCGCTGCCGAACAGGCGCTCGAAGACGACCTGCGGATTGAGCTCCATGGGCAGGGGGCTCGTGCGCGGCACGTGCTCCTCGGGCGGCGTCGGCAGCTCGATCCACGAAATCGAGTTGGTGTACGAGCAGCTGTAGCCTTCGCCGCAATTGCTCGAGCTCGAGTTCGGATCCTCGACGGCGAGCTGAAGCGACGGCAGCAGCGACTCGCGGCCGATCTTCTGCGCGATCTGCTGGTCGATCGTCGCGCTGCCGACGGTCGCATCCGAGCCGGCCGTCTTCCGCGGCTTGATGCCGGTGAGGTAAGCCGCAGCCACCCAGTGGTCCGACCCGGTCGTGCCCTCGGGCGGTTCCGCCGACTTCGACCATAGGCCGCTCATGATCGTCGTCTCGTCCTTGACCTTGCCCAGCGCCTGCGAGATCACCGGCAGGTTATCCGCCAGCGCACCGTCGGCCTTCGGCTCCCAGAAACCTGGCGCCATGCCGTGCGGATAGAAGACGCCGACAAAGCGCGGCTTTGCCTGTCCGGCGGCCGTCTGCGCGGCGGCCGTCGTGGCTGGAATCATTGCCTCGAGCACGGGCAGCGCGAGCGTGGCGCCCGCACCCTGCAGGAACGTTCGACGCTTGATGTGCTTCTTCGTTACGAAGGACATGATCAGTTCGCTCCGTGATGAACGGCGGTTGAGCGGGCGATGGTAGAGCCGGGAACGGCCTCGACTCTCATATTCACCTGGAACGGCTGGCTGCGGACAATGCCGAGCACGATCGAGGAGAAGCGGCCATTGTTCTTGATCACGTCGCGCGTGATCGCGCGAACGAGCGGCATGTCGCCCGCCTCGACGCCGCGGCCGAGCGCGTAGGTCAGCAGCTTCTCGGTGGCGACGAGCACGAACTGGTTGCCGTATCCCTTGATCAGCCAGTCGCGCATGGCGACAGGCCCATCGACGGTGGTGTTGTCGAAGAACAGGTCTTTCGCGTTGATCGCCTCGCCCTCGTCCTGCGCGCGCCATAGACCGATGGCGTCGAAGTTCTCGAGCGCGAAGCCGATCGGGTCCATCAGCCGGTGGCACTGCGTGCAGTCGTTGCGGACGCGGTGCGTCTCCATTTTGAGCCGCATGTTCGGCTCTTTCGCGTTCGGGTCGGCGGCACGCGCCGGGAGCGGCGGCACGTCGGCAGGGGGACTCGGCGGGCTCATGCCGAGCAGGTTCGTCATCACCCATTTGCCGCGTGTCACCGGCGACGTGCGGTCCGGCTTCGACGTCGTGACGAGGAAGGCGCCCTTGCCGGTGAGGCCGCGCCGCGCTTCGAACCCGGCGCCGAGCGGCACGCGACGGAACTGACTGCCGTAGATGTTCTTGATGCCGTAGTGCTTTGCCAGCCGCTCGTTCACGAAGGTGTAATCGGCCGTCAGCAGCTCGGTGATGGGATGGTTTTCGCGGACGATCGCATCGAAAAGCAGCTCGACTTCGCGCCGCATTGCCTGCCGGAGCGGATCGTCGAAGTCGGGATAGGTGAGCGGCAGCGGTGCCGACGCGTCGAGACCACGCAGGTTCAGCCACTGGCCGGCAAAGTTGATCGCGAGCGCTTCCGCCTTCGGATCCTTGAGCATCCGGCGCACCTGCTGTTCGAGCACGGCCGGATCCTTCAGCTTTCCGGACGCAGCGACCTTGAGCAGTTCGGCGTCTGGTATCGAGCTCCAGAGGAAGAACGACAGGCGCGACGCCAGGTCGAGATCGTTCAGCCGCTGCGCGGGCGGTGTCCGCGGCGCCTGCGGGCGCTGGCTGGCCATGATCGTCGCGCCGGCAACGCTGCCGGTGCGCGGCACGGCCTCTTCCTCGATGCGGTAAATGAACTGCGGCGAGGCGAGGATGCGCGCGAGCACCATTTCGATGCCGGTCTCGAAATCCTTTTCCTTGCGCCCCTGCTCGTAGAACGCCATCAGCAGATTCACGTCCGCCTGCACGGCAGGACGCCGGTAGGCGTAGGTTGCCAGATTCGTGATGATGCGGCGCGCACAGGCCGTTTCTTCCGCCGCGGTCTTCGGCGTGCAGATGAGGATCTTGCGCCGGCTGGCGCTGTCCTTCGCCGGCGTGGCGTTGAATGGACCTTCGATGCGGATCGTCCCGACGTGCGGGAAGAACGTGTAGCCGGGCGTCGGACCGGTCTGCACCGTCGAGCGCATGAAGTGGCGATCGAGGTCGAGCAGCGGCGCGAAGTTCGTCGCCAGGTACGTGGCGCCGATCATGTGCTTGCCGGCAGTCGTCTTGAAGCGGACGCGCATCGGGGGCGTGTTGCGGCCAAACCCGCCGCCACCGCCACCGCCCCCGGCGCGGGCGGCGCCGTCGCCGGCGTTCCCCGCTGTCGCCTGGGCCTGATCGCCAGGACCGGCGCCGCGGCCGCGGTTGCCGCAGTTCGTGCTCTGATTACGGCCGCCGCCCTGCCAGTTGAGCAGTTGAAGCAGCTCGCCGTCCAGGAGGATCTCGAGCCTCTCGCACGGAACGGATCCGAAGCCGGTCGGCGACATGTTGTCGCCGAAAATCGGCGTCACCGTGACGGTGTATTCCCCGTCGGAGGGGAACACGTGCGGGACGAGCATGCCGCCGCGCGTGCCGAACGGCAGCCCTTCGATGTGGTAGTCCTGCGACGTGTCTTCCTTCGTCCGGTAGACGACGAGACCCGCCTCTTCCGGGTAACCGAGCGCCAGGCGTGCGATTTTCTGGGACGCGTTCACGTAAGCCTCGACGAGCGTCGAGGACACGCCCAGCGCGCCCGCGATGTTGTCGAAGCCCGCCGTCGAGTCGTCCGACGGCAGATACTTCGCCGCGTCAATCTCGAGCGCGAGCAGGTCGCGAACCACGTTCGCGTACTCAGTGCGGTTCAGGCGATGGAGTCCCGGGGGCGGCGCGAACGGAGGAGCCGTGCGGTCGAGCTCGTTCTCCAGCGCCGTCATGTGGGAGTCGAAGAGCGACGCCTCCGGCCGCTTCATGCCCGACGGCGGCATCTGCCCCGCGCGGACCTTGCGGACGATCAGCTCCCACGTCTTCCGATCCTTGTCGACAGTCGCCGGATCGAGCGCGTCGATCTGCAGCTTCCGCGACGAATCCACGGTCGCCTTGGCGCCCGTGTTGTGGCAGGCGACACACCATTGCTTGAAGAACGCCCGCTGGGCGTCCGCCGTTACCGCCGGCGTGGCTGCCACGGTGGCCACCGGCCGAATCTGGGCGGGAGTCGTCGCGGGCGCTTGAGGACGAGCCGCCTGGGGCTGCGCAGGGGTCGCCGCCGTCTGGGGCCGCGACGATTGCGCGCTCACGGCGAGCACCCAGGTGAGCACCGCCAGCGAGCCAATAACCAGGGACCTGACTTTCATGAATCCGCTCCGGTGGTGTGAGTTCATGTAACGGCCGTTCGGCGCGGTTGAAACGCGGCCCTCAACTCTACCGTCTATGGCCGGAAGGCCAATGGACTTAATAGGATACCGCAGCCGCCTGCCGCCCGCGCGCACCTCGACCTGCGACACGTTTAGCCTTTGCTATTTTTACGTTGCGGCTCGCGCGGGTGAATACCGGAGATTTGTAAAAGCTTGGTAAAAAACCGGTTAAAGGGCCGTGTCGCGCGTTTCGTGAATCGAGAGCAGGCCTGCCAGGGTTAAGGCCGAAGCCCCGACCAGGTAATAGCCGACGTATTGCAGGCCGTAGGTCTGGGCCAGCCAGGTCGCTATGTACGGGGCCAGGGACGCCCCGAAGATCCCGGTCAGATTGAACGTCATCGAGCTGCCCGTATAGCGGATACGGGTCGGGAAGAGCTCGGACAGAACCGTGCCCAGCGGTCCATACGTCAGCCCCATCAGCGACAGGCCGACGATCATTGCCGCCGTCGCCCCCGCAAAGCCGGACTCGAGCATCGGTGCGAAAGCGAAACCGAAGGCGCCAATGGCGACCGTCACCCAGATCAACGTCTGCCGTCGGCCGTGTTCCGCCACTGTGGCGCTGATAGGGATCGTCACGGCAAAGAAGACAACCCCGATCAACTGACTGATAAGGAAATCTGCACGGCTGTGACCGAGCGCGGTCGTCCCCCACGAGAGCGCGAAGACCGTCATCAGATAGAAGAGGACGAACGTGACGAGGGACGACAGGATGCCGATGACGACCGTCCGCGAGTGATACCGGAACACCTCGGCGATCGGCACCCGGGCGCGCTCCTCACGTGTCATCGCCGCCTGGAAGACCGGCGTCTCGCTGATCGTGAGCCGGACATACAGCCCCACCAGCACGAGGGCCGCGCTCGCAAGGAAGGGGATCCGCCAGCCGAACGAAAAGAACTGCTCGTCGGTGAGGTACTCGGACAGCAGCAGGAAGATGCCGGCGGAAAAGAAGAAACCGACCGGCGCGCCAAGCTGCGGGAACATGCCGTACCACGCACGGCGTCCGGGCGGCGCATTTTCCACCGCCAGCAGCACCGCGCCGCCCCATTCGCCGCCAAGTCCCAGCCCCTGACCGAAGCGGCACAGTGCCAGCAGCGCCGGCGCCGCCACCCCGATGCTTTCGTATGTCGGCAGGAGCCCGATCGCCACCGTCGAAACCCCCATCGTCAGCAGCGCCGCCACGAGCGTGGTCTTCCGGCCAATGCGATCGCCAAAGTGTCCGAAAAGCGCCGACCCGATCGGACGAGCCAGGAAGGCGAGTCCGAACGCGGCGAGTGAGTTCAGCGTCGCGGCCGCAGGGTCGGACGCGGGGAAAAACAACCGCGGGAACGCGAGCACCGCGGCGGTTGCAAAGATATAGAAGTCGAAGAACTCGATCGTCGTGCCGACCATGCTGGCGAAGAGCACCTGGCCGGGTGTGTTGGCGGGTCGCTTGCGCACGCCGGTAGAGTATCCTCCGTGAAGCCATGAGCATCCACGGATCGCCACGCGACGAAGACGTCGTCGGTCCGTCCAACCGCTCGTTCGGCCTGGTGTTCACAGTGGTGTTCACCATCGTTGCGCTGCTGCCCATGTGGCGCGGCGCCCCGCCGCGGTGGTGGGCCGCTGGCGTGGCCGTGCTGTTCGGTGGGCTGGCGCTGATCTGGCCGCGAGCGCTGGGGCCGGCGAATCGGATCTGGCTGCGAATCGGCCTCCTGATGCACCGGATCGTCAACCCGATCGTGATGGGGGCGATCTTCTATCTGGTGGTCACGCCGTTCGGACTGGTCATGCGACTCCTCGGGAAGGGACCTGCCGCAATGCGCCGCGCCGACCCCAACGCAACGAGTTACTGGATAGCCAGGTCCGGCGGCTCGTCACCGATGGACAACCAGTTTTGATAGCACGCTCTTTGGGTTCAATGGGTTCACGGTGGTTCAGGAGGTTCAGAAGGACTCGTTCAACGTGGTTCTGTAGGTTTTTTGTGTTCAATAGGTTCCGCGCACAGCGGGCGATCTGCCCGCTCGGTATTGACGCTGCAGGCGAACGTCGCCATGAGCGGTGCACGCTCGCACGAAGAGTTAGTCGCCTGGCGCCTTGCCTACGAACTGAAGCTTGGCGTTTACGAGTTGATTCGCTCCGGACCGATCGCTGGAGATCGAGAGTTAGTGAAGCAGCTTCGCGGTGCGGCTTCATCGGCGCCACGCCTCATCGCCGAAGGGTACGGCCGATACTTTCCACGCGAGTTTTCGCGATACGTCCGCAATGCGAATGGTGAGTTGAAAGAAACCTTCGATGCGCTGCGAGACGCCGTCGATCGCGGATATCTCGCGCAGGATCAGGTTGTTCCGCTACAACGTTTGTCCAGACGGGCGTCGAAGGCCGCCACGCAACTGATCAAGTACCTGCGGACTGCCAAGCCGCCGCACGAAACGCCACCGCCGCGCCGGAGAAATGATCGAACCCCCTGAACCCACCCTCCTGCACCCCTTGAACCCCTTGAACCCCTTGAACCGTTAGACTTACACCCTCAGTGCAAGTCCTAGGTCTCTCCGCGTATTACCACGACAGCGCGGCAGCACTCGTTGTTGACGGTCGGGTCGTCGCTGCCGCTCAGGAGGAGCGTTTCACCAGGCGCAAACACGACGCGCGGTTCCCGGTCAATGCCGTCCGCTTCTGTCTCGAATACTCCGGAGGCACGCCGGATGATATCGACGCGGTCGTTTTTTACGAGAAGCCGTTCCTCAAATTCGAACGGCTGATCGAAACCTATCTCTCCTTCGCGCCGCGCGGCTACCGCAGCTTTGCGATGGCGATGCCGTTGTGGATCCGCGAGAAGCTGTTTCAGAAGGATCTCCTGGCCCGGGAGCTGGCGCGACTCGGGTTCATGCGTCCGGCGGAACGAATCCTCTTCACCGAACATCACCAGAGCCACGCCGCCAGTGCGTTCTATCCATCGCCGTTTTCCGAGGCCGTGGTGCTGACGATGGACGGCGTCGGCGAGTGGACGACGACGTCGGTCAGCGTCGGCCGAGGCAAGACGCTCGAGCCGGTCAGGGAAATCCATTTCCCGCACTCGCTCGGCCTGCTCTATTCGGCGTTCACCTACTACACCGGCTTCAAGGTCAATTCCGGCGAGTACAAGGTGATGGGGCTGGCGCCGTACGGAACGCCGCGATTCACCCGGCAGATTCTCGACTCGCTGATCGACGTGAAGCCGGACGGCAGCTTCAGGCTGGACCTCGACTACTTTGACTACTGCACCGGCCTGCGGATGACCAATGAGCGCTTTGCGCGGCTGTTCGGCCGCGCGCCGCGGCAGGCGGACGAGCGGCTGGAGCCGTTTCACATGGATGTCGCCGCATCGGTGCAGGCGGTG
>JBOGIQ010000165.1:0-12480 GCA_050742535.1 Vicinamibacterales bacterium
CTTGGCTGGGGCCTGAGACCTGATGCCTGGGCCCTGAGCCCTGAGCCCTGAGCCCTCTGCTATACTGGCCGTTCGGGTTAACACCTGATTTTGCAGTAGATATAGGCGCGTAGCTCAGTTGGTTAGAGCGCCTCCCTGACACGGAGGAGGTCAGTGGTTCGAGTCCACCCGCGCCTACCATTCGACTCGCGCCGCGCTCGCACGCGTCGCTCGCTCATGGCAAGCCAGATGGAAGTGGAAGAAGTGGAAGAAGTGGAAGAAGTGGAAGAAGTGGAAAACTGGAAAAGTGGAAAAGTTGGAACGTTCGAAGTAACGGGTACTACCCGTCGCTTGTGCACGTACTTTTAACTTTCAACTTACTTTTCCACTTTTCCACTTTTCCACTTTTCCAGTTTTCCAGTTTTCCACTTTTGAAGTTGTTCCACTTGTCATGAGCGACGTCAACATCACACTTCCAGACGGTTCCAGCCGCAGCGTGCCGGCGGGCACGCCGGTGCGCGACGTCGCATCCGGCATTTCGCCGCGACTGGCCAAAGCCTCGCTCGCCGCCGTCGTCGACGGCCGTCTTGTGGACCTCACCTATCCGCTCAACGCGGACGCGTCGGTGCGTCTGGTCACCGCCGACAGCGCTGAGGCGCTCGCGCTGTATCGGCACAGCACGGCGCACCTGCTTGCCGCCGCCGTCACGAACCTCTTTCCGGGCGCGCAGTGCGGCATCGGCCCCGCCACCGACGAAGGGTTCTTCTACGACTTCGTCGTCAGCCGGCCGTTCGTGCCCGAGGACCTCGAGCTGATCGAGAAGAAGATGCGCGAGCTGGCGCAGCAGGATCTGCCGTACGAACGGCAGATGTGGCCGCGCGAGGAAGCGAAGCGTTTCTTCGGCAGTCGCGGCGAGCCGCTCAAGGTGCAGCTGATCGAGGAGAAGACGGAAGGTCAGGACACGGTCTCCTGCTACACCATCAAGGACAGGGAGACGTTCGTCGATTTCTGCGTCGGACCGCACGTGCCGTCCACGGGGAAGCTGAAAGCGTTCAAGCTGCTCAACGCGTCCAACGCCTACTGGAAGGGCGACGCGCGCAACCAGCCGATGCAGCGCATCTACGGGACGGCGTTCCTCAGCGAGAAGGAACTGCAGGAACACCTGCACCGGATCGAGGAGGCGAAGAAGCGCGATCACCGGAAGATCGGCCGCGACCAGAAGCTGTTCATGTTCCACCAGTGGGCGCCGGGGGCCGCGTTCTGGCTCGGCAACGGCACGACGCTGTTCAACACGCTCGCGAACTACATGCGCAGTGTGCTGTTCCCCGCTGGATACGTCGAGGTCAAGACGCCGCTCGTGTTCAACAAGGCGCTGTGGGAGACCTCCGGCCACTGGTCGCACTACCGCAAGAACATGTTTCTGGTCGAGGGGGGCAGCAAAGACGCGGATGAAGAGCAGATGGCCATCAAGGCCATGAACTGCCCCGGGCATTTCCTGGTCTTTGCGTCCGAGGTCCGCAGCTATCGCGACCTGCCGCTCCGCTTCCACGAGCAGACTCCGCTGCACCGCAACGAAGCATCGGGCGTGTTGTCGGGGCTGACCCGGGTCCGGCAACTCAGCCAGGACGACGCGCACTGCTTCGTGATGGAGTCGCAGATTGCGGACGAAGTCGCGCGCCTGCTGGAGCTGATGAAGCAGGTGTACCGTGATTTCGGGCTCCCGTATTCAGTCCGCCTCTCGACGAGGCCGGAGGAGTTTCTCGGCAAGATCGAGACGTGGGACCACGCCGAGGCGTCGTTGAAGGAGGCATTGGAACGCACGGGGCACAGCTTTACGGTGGACGAAGGCGACGGCGCATTCTACGGGCCGAAGATCGACGTCGACGTGACGGATGCCATCGGGCGGAAGTGGCAGTGCGCGACGTTCCAGCTCGATTACCAGATGCCTGAACGGTTCGACCTCAAGTACGTCGGCGCCGACAACGCCGAGCATCGCCCGGTCGTCATTCATCGGGCTATTTTCGGCACGTTCGAGCGGTTCATCGGTCTGCTCATCGAACACTTCGCCGGCGCCTGGCCGCTGTGGCTGGCCCCCGTCCAGGCTGTCGTTATGCCGATTTCCGATCGGCACCTCGACTACGCCAGGGGCGTTCGCGACCAGGTCGCCGCCGCCGGGCTGCGCGTGGAGCTCGACGACCGGCAGGAGAAGATTGGCTATAAGATCCGGGAAGCGCAGCTTCAGAAGGTCCCCTACATGCTGGTAGCCGGCGACCGGGAGGCAGCGGAAGGGACCGTCTCGGTCCGCAGCCGAACCGGTGGGGATCTTGGTGCGCGCGCCGTCGGCGCGTTCATCGCTGACGCGCAGGAAGAAATACTGAAAAAGGGACTGTCGTAGTTACTACGAACTACGAACCACCAACCACGAACGAATAAACAGCCGCAGAGGAGACAGTTATCGCTTTCGATCGTTCGCCCCGACGTGACGACCGCATCCGCACCAACGAGCGCATTCGGGTTCGTGAAGTTCGCGTGATTGACGAGACCGGACAGCAGCTCGGGATCATGCCGCCGCCGCAGGCGGTGGCCATCGCGCGTCAGAAGGGGCTCGACCTGGTCGAGATCTCGCCGACTGCCGTGCCTCCGGTGTGCCGAATCATGGACTTCGGCAAGTATCAGTACCAGGAGCAGAAACGGTCCCGCGAGGCGAAGAAGCACCAGCGCGTGATCGAGGTCAAGGAGATCAAGTTCCGCCCGAAAGTCGACGAGCACGACTACGACTTCAAGAAGAAGCACATCGAGCGCTTCCTCGCCGACGGCGACAAGGTCAAGGCGACGATCTTCTTCCGCGGCCGCGAGATGGCGCACCCGGAAATCGGGCGCCGCATCCTGGAGCGGCTGATCGCGGACCTGGGCGACCAGGCCGTCGCCGAAACGATGCCGCGGCAGGAAGGCAACCAGATGCACGTCATCCTGGCCGGGCGGGCAATGCGGAAGAACGTGCCGAAGAAAGCGCAGGAAGCGGTCGCTGCATCGGAGCCGACCGAGGAATAGAGAGCACAATGCCGAAACTGAAGACACACCGGGGTGCAGCGAAGCGGTTCAAGAAGACCGGCACGGGCAAGATCGTCCGCGGCTCGGCCTTCAAGCGTCACATCCTGACCGGCAAGACGACGAAGTCGAAGCGGCAGATGCGCGGGATGCGCGAAGTCGCCGAGCAGGATGCGCCGAAGCTGAATCGGATGCTGCCGTATAAATAGGTGGACTGGGTTGCCTGGGTTGCCTGGGTTGCCTGGGTAGCCTGGGTTGCCTGGGTTGCCTGGGTGGGGCGCGCCTTGTCAGGCCCGCCTAGAAGTAGCGTGGGGCGGGCCTTGTCAGGCCCGCCAGAGGTAACTGGGTCAATACAAAGTCGCTTCCAAGGAACGGCGCTAGCCGTTCCGGTAGACAGGGAGGCGCACCCACAGCCGACGAGGAAACAATGCCGCGAGTTAAAAGAGGGACAGTCCGCCGGGCCAAGCGCAAGAAGCTCCTCGCCCGTGCGAAAGGCTACTACCAGACCAAGAGCAAGCTGTATCGGGCAGCGAAAGAGTCGGTCGACACGGCGCTCAAGTACGCCTATGTCGGCCGCAAGAACAAGAAGCGCGAGTTCCGGCGTCTCTGGGTGGTCCGCATCAACGCGGCGGCACGCGAGAACGGCCTGACTTACTCGCAGCTCATGCGCGGCTTGAAGGCGGCCGGCAGCACGCTCGACCGCAAGATGCTGGCGGATCTCGCCGCCACCCAACCCGCAGCGTTCGCCAAGGTAGCGGCGCAGGCCAAGGCCGCGCTTCCTGCCCAGGCGAATGCCTGATTCTCCGAACCACGAGTCGGCGGTCGAGGCCCTGCGCACGGACTTCCGTGCGCGGGTCGCGTCCGTTCGTACCGACGCCGAGCTCAAGGCGCTCCACGACGAGTTTCTGAGCCGCAAGTCCGGCTCCGTCACCGGTCTGCTCAAGCAGCTGGGCACGCTCGCCCCGGACGAGCGCCGTGCGACCGGCGCGCTCGTCAACGAGCTGAAGGCCGAGATCGAAACGGCCATCGACGGGCGGCGCACGGCGCTCAGTGCCAGCCGCGCGCCCGCCGGAGCCGTGGACGTCACGCTGCCGGGACGCGAGCAGCCGCTGGGACGCATCCACCCGCTGATGCGCGTCCGCCAGGAGGTCGAGGACATCTTCACGCGCCTCGGCTACGAGATCCTCGAAGGGCCGGAAGTCGAAGACGACTTCCACAACTTCGAGGCACTCAACATGCCGCCCGACCACCCCGCGCGCGACATGCAGGACACGCTGTACCTGTCGACGCCGGTCGTCGGCGGCATCTGGGGCGCGCACCGGCGAGATGCTCTGGGCGGGAAACCGCCGGAGGAGCAGGCGCGCGTGGCGACGCTGCTGCGCACGCATACGTCGGCGATGCAGATCCGCTACATGCAGACCTTCCAGCCGCCGGTCCGCATCATCGTCCCCGGGCGCGTCTATCGACGCGACAACCTCGATCTCACGCACACGCCGATGTTCCAGCAGTTCGAGGGGCTGGTCGTGGACGAAGGGATCACGATGGCGGACCTGAAGGGGACGCTCGAGGCAATGGTGCACGCGCTGTTCGGGACGAGCGCGAAGGTGCGCCTGCGCCCGAGCTTCTTCCCGTACACCGAGCCGAGCGCCGAGGTCGACATCAGCTGTCAGGGCTGTAACGGCAAGGGGTGCGCGATCTGCAAGCACACCGGCTGGCTGGAGATCCTTGGCAGCGGGATGGTCCATCCGGCGCTGTTCGAGGCCGTCGGCTACGACCCCGAGCGCTACACCGGATTCGCGTTCGGCACCGGCATCGAGCGCATCGCTATGCTGAAGTACCGCGTCGACGACATCCGTCTGTTCTACGAGAACGATCTCCGGTTCCTCGAGCAGTTCCCCGCATGAAAGTCCTGCTGTCCTGGCTGCGCGAGTTCGTGGAGATACGCGAATCGGCGGACGAGATCGCGCGCGTCATGTCGCTCCGCGGCTTTGCCGTGGAAGGGGTTGGACTGGTCGGAATCGGCGATTGGGTTATCGATTTCGAGGTGACCGGGAACCGGCCTGACTGCATGTCGGTCGCCGGCATGGCGCGCGAGATCGCAACGGCGTTCCAATTGCCGCTGAAGGCCGGCCAGGATAACAGTGGGCCGGGTTCCGCCGGAGGCGGTAAGGCCAGCGGAGGCGGACCTGGCATTCGGATCATTCTCGAAGACCTCGATCTCTGCCCCTACTACGCGGGAGGGATAGTAGACGTCACCGTCGCGCCCTCGCCCGACTGGATGCAGGAGCGCCTCAAGGCCGGCGGCGTCCGGCCGATCAGCAACATCGTCGACGTCACGAACTACGTGCTGCTCGAGCTCGGTCAGCCGATGCATGCGTTCGACGCGGCGACGCTGGAGAAGAACGAGGTCCGTGTGCGAACGGCTCGTGACGGCGAGCGGCTGAAGACGCTCGACGGCCAGGACCGGCCGCTGACCGCGGACATGCTGGTGATCGCCGATGGCGTGCGGCCCGTCGGCATTGCCGGCGTGATGGGCGGCGCCGACTCGGAGGTCACGGACTCGACCCGGTCGATCGTGCTGGAGAGCGCCTATTTCAATCCCCTGTCGGTGCGGCGCACCAGCCGGACGCTGGGACTGAAAACGGAGGCCAGCACGCGGTTCGAACGTGGTACCGATCGAATGCTGCCCGGTGTGGCTCTGCTCCGCGCCTGTGCCCTGCTGGAGCAGATCGGCGCCGGCACGCCGCGGGCGAACGTGGTCGCTGGCGGTCTTGCCAACGTGCCGGCACGGGTGATTACGCTTCGCCGTCAGCGGGTCACGGCGCTCCTCGGCATCACGGTGGCGGACGCGGACATCTCGCGCATTCTCGTCAGCCTCGGATTCGAACTGGCGCCGCTTCCGGACGGCTGGTCCGTTACCGTTCCTCCACGGCGCGTGGACGTCGCTCGAGAGGTCGATCTGATCGAGGAGATCGCCCGCCACAACGGATTCGACCGGATTCCCGGGCGCTTCCCCGCTCTCCTGCAACCGCCGGCGGCAGTGGATCCGCGGATCACGCGCGCCCGGCAGCTGCGCACGGTCATGACCGGTGCGGGCTTTTCAGAGGCGAACACGTTCGGATTCATTGCCAGATCTGCCGCCGCGCCATTCGGCGATGACAGCGCGCTCGTGGCGATCGCGAATCCCCTCTCGGAGAATTTCGGCGTCCTTCGGCCGTCGGTGCTGCCCGGGCTCGTCGGTGCGGTCGCGTACAACCGCCATCGCGAGCAGCGCGACATCAGGCTCTTCGAAATCGGCGCCAGGTTCACGCGCTCCGCAGGCGAGGAGCGCACGATCGCGGCGGTATGGGCGGGCGCGACGGGTAGCGACCACTGGGGCGGCGGCACGCGGCCGGTCGATTTTTTCGACATCAGAGGTATCGCCGAACGGATCGTCCTGGCGATGGGCTTCCTTCACTACCGCGTCGAGCCTGGTGGCCCAGCGTGGTTCGTGCCGGGACGCGCCGCGACGCTGATGATCAAGGGGATGCCCTTCGGATACCTTGGACTTCTGTCGCCCGCTATCGGGGAGCAGCACGGTCTTTCAGCCGCCGATGCGGTCTACGCGCTCGACCTGGATTTCGATCGGCTGGAGAGCTTCGCCCCGCAGCAGATGGCGGTTCACGCGCTGCCGCGCTTCCCATCGGTCTCGCGCGACATATCCATCCTCGTCGACGAAGCCCTGCCGGCTGCCGACGTCCGGCAGACGATCAGCGAGGTCGCTCCAGCATTGCTCGCCCGCGTCCGCGAGTTCGACCGCTACCAGGGCAAAGGTGTGCCGGAGGGCAAGGTGAGCCTGTCGCTGCGGCTGACCTTCCGGTCACCAGACCGAACGCTGACCGACGCCGAGGTGCAGCAGGCGATGGACGATGTGCTGAGGGCGGTGCGCGAGAAGCACGGCGCCGTTCAACGGTGAAAGGCCGACCTGAAGGTCGGCCTCTACCACCAACCACCAACCACCAACTACCAACCAACTACGAACTATCCAACTATCCAACTGTCTTGCTACTGTCACCAGTTCGTGGCACCATCTCTCGCGACTTCAACGTTCACAATGACGGCGCTCCTGAGGGATCGCACGCTCTGAGAAGGAACCCACGGGCATGATCAAGTCGGCAGCAGCGCGTACCTCCCAGACTGACCTCGACCCTATCGATCGCCTCGAGGAGAAAGTGAAGCGGCTGGTCGATCTGATCGCCCAGATGCGCGCCGACCAGGCAAAGTCCGCCGAGGCCAATGCGCGGCTGGGCCAGGAAATTACGGCACTGCGCGCCCGGCTCGCCGAGGCGGAATCCGCGGCCACCGAAATCACCGCCCTGCGCGACGAGCGCGACATCATCCGGACGCGCGTGGCGGAAATGCTGGAGCAGTTGGAGGCGATCTGAGCCGCGTCGTCACCGTCGAAATCGCCGGACAGCGGTATCCCATCCGCAGCGAGCTCGAGGAGCGCTACGTCACCGAGCTGGCGGCTTACGTCGACAAGAAGATGCGCGCCGCGGCCGACACGGCCCCGGCGAGCGACATGCTCGGCCTGGCGATTCTCGTGGCCCTCAATCTGGCGGATGAGTGCTTCCGCGCGCGCGCCGACCACTCCGACGCCAACGGCGAGATGCAGCAGCGGGCCATCAGGCTCGAGCGGATCGTCGATCAGGTGCTCGCGCAAATAGCTGAAACTAAAGCCGGTTAAGGCTCAGCAGGTGAGGCGCAATGCCTTGACCTGGCCCCGCCCCGACGTTAAGATCCTTCAAGCTCCTGCTTTGCTCGTGATGGTTTCGGAGGCTCGTCTGAGCCAACGTTTCATCAAAGTGAGCCGCGGGGTCGTGCGTTGTGCATGCCTCTGAACCGAGGAAGCCTGAAGCGCGGCCGATAACAGCGGTTCCACCTGCTTTCGCAGGTTCATTCGACCTCCCCACACGGCAAAGCGGGGGCTTCTGTTGTTTTTGCGACATACCACGGTCTCCTCCCTCGGCGAGCGCGCGCTCATCGCCCGGATTACCTCGCGCCTCGCCACGCCACCGTGGGTTGCCGTCGGCCCCGGCGATGACGCTGCTGTCATCGAGCCGGCTCGTGGCGCGCTCGACGTACTGACGACCGACGCTCTGGTCGACGGGATCCATTTCGACCTCCGGTTCACGCCACCCGACGCGGTGGGTCACCGGGCGCTGGCCGTCAATTTGAGCGACCTGGCGGCGATGGGCGCCGAGCCGCGGGCGGCGCTGCTGTCGCTGCTGCTGCCCGACGCTTTGGATGTCGCGGCGCTCGATGGAATCGTGGACGGCCTGCTGGCGCTTGCCGCGCGGTATCGGGTCGCGCTGGTTGGTGGAAACGTCACGCGGACGACGGGACCGTTGACCATCGACGTGACGGCAACGGGCAGCGTTCGTCCGCGCCGCGTGTTGACGCGGGCGGGAGCAAGGCCTGGAGACGACGTCTACGTGACCGGAACGATCGGCGCCGCGGCGGCCGGACTGGTGGCGCTCCAGGCGGGCCAATCGCCGATTGGCGGTCAGGCCGCATGTGTCGAGCGCTATCTGCGTCCCGAACCGCGCGTTCGGGCGGGCGTCCTGCTTGGCCGCAACCGCGCAGCGACGAGCTGCATCGACCTGAGTGACGGGCTCGCGGACGCGGTGAGGCAGATTGCGGAAGCGTCCGGCGTTGGCGTGACGGTCGATGCGGCCACTGTTCCGGTTGTCGGTGAGTTGCACAGCGCGATGACCGCCGGCGACGACTACGAGCTGCTGTTCACGTCGCGGCCCTCGCAGCGGGGGCGGCTTCGCGGCGTGCGTCGGCAGACCGGCGATCTGCCGATAACCCGGATCGGCGTGGTGACCAAGGGACGTGATGTGCTGCTGCGTGACGATCAGCGCACTCGTGAGATGCCCGCTGGGTACGAGCATTTCCGGAGCGGAGTCCGGCTTTAGCCGGATAACCGCGCAAGACGACGTAGTGTCCGCCTTTAGGCGGACCCATTGTACGTAGTGTCCGCCTTTAGGCGGACCCATTGTACGTAGTGTCCGCCTTTAGGCGGACCCATTGCTGATGAGAGTGATCTCCGGTTCTCTCCGGCGGAAGGTGCTGGCGCTCGTCATCGCCATCACGGGATTCGTGTTTCTCTACGAAACCCGCATCATCGATTCCACCGCTCTGCAGTCGCTCATGGGCGACCGGACGCCGGACGCCGGGTCGCACCTTCCGTTCAGCGCCACCGCCTATTGCAAGGGGCACACGACCGCATCGGGCACGCCGCCGCGCACCGGCATCGCCGCCGCCGACGCCCAGCTGCTGCCGGTTGGCAGCGTCCTGAACGTGGCGACCGGCGACTCGCGATACAACGGTGTGTATACCGTCATGGATACCGGTCCGAAGGTGCAGGGCCGGCTGCTCGATCTGTACATGTGGAGCTGCCACGAAGCGCTCAAATTCGGCAGGCGCCACGTGCAGGTCACCGTGCTGCGCCTCGGATGGGATCCGAAGGCCAGCTCGCCCGGGCTGATCAATCGCTTGTTCCGCGGACGTGAAGTGCGCCGCCGCATCCCGGATCCGGAAGCGCCGCCGCCGGCAAGCCTTCCTCCGGCCGAGGGTGAGGTTGCCGACGCCGCCGCCACGGCTGACGGCCGCGTGCCGGACGTTGCATCGCCAACGTCCGGTGAAGCCGCCCTTCCGCCTTGAACCCGGTCAGGCCTTCGTTCCTTCTTCCCGGCCCCCTGAAATATCGAGACGGCGCCCGCGCCGCGTTTCGGGCGACGGCGCCTGCATGACGATTTCCAGCACGCCGCCGTTGAACGCCGCCTTCGCCGAATCGGCGATGGCGCCGGGCGGCAGTGGAATCACGCGCGTGAAGCTGCCGTAGCTGCGCTCCGTCCAGAACACGCCCTCCCGTTCTTCCTTCCTGTCCTCGCGCCGTTCGCCGCGAATGGTAATCGCATCGTCGCCGACGTCGACCTGCAGATCCTGCCGCGTCATTCCCGGCACGTCCGCGCGGACGACATACTCGTTGCCCCGCTGGAAGACCTCGATGGCCGGCGACCACTCGCCTACGCGCGAGCCCTGTCCCCATTGACCGAACCATCGCTCCATCTCGTCCAGCCCCTGCCGCATGATCCCGAACGGCGAAAACGACTGGCGGGGGATGTCCCGCCGCGGCTGCGACGCCGGGTCGCGAGCGGTGGGCTGATCGCTCGCCTGCCGCTCGTGTTTGTGGCGAGTTTCCGTGGCCATGATTTCCCTTTCTGGTGTCTTCCGCCTGAAGGCGGAAGCTACCTCACAACGACCCGCTGATCGAAGCGGATGCGGACGATCGAACCGGACGGGATGTTCACGTCCTTGCCTTCCGTCGCCGCGATCGCGCCGCCGGCGCCGATGACCGCGCCGAGCACTGCACCCTTCAGGCCGCCGAGCAGCCCACCGAGAACCGCGCCTGCTCCGGCGCCGACACCGGCGGTTCCAGCTTCGTCGCGAATGCCGCCGCTCTCGTACACCTGCGTCGCCATCGCGCGGATCGGATACGTCCGGCCGCGGACTTCGAGCTGATCGAACGACAGTGTCAGGCTGCCGACGCGGTCGATGCGGCCGGGACGCTTCACGTCGGTGACGACTCCACGCACGCGCGAGCCCGCGGGAATGAGCACCTGGCCGTCCTGCATCACGTCAACCGCGGTCAGCGCTTCGAAACGCTGTTCCGGCGTCGCGGTCTCGGAGCTGAGCGCCGTCTGCAGGCGCACGTCGAGTTCCTGCCCCGCCGGGATGGCGCCTCGCTGGGTGGTGTTGACTTCCGTCGGTCCCGCCGGCGCCGGCACCGTCGTTACCGGTGCTCTCTGGGTGGCTCCGCACCCGATGGCGCCGACCGCACCGGCCAGCGCCGCAATCTGGATGAGTCGATACATGTGCTTTCCTCCTGCATGAGTTTGCCCGCCGTCACCTCGGCGGGAGGCATACGTGCCCGAGCAGAGAAAAGCAATGCGCGCGCCGAGAAACGTTGTGAAAGGCCGACCTTCAGGTCGGCCTTTCTGAAGCGATACCTTCAGGTCGGCCTTTCTGAAGCAATTCCGTGACTTCCTCATCCGTTGTCTGGGTGAAATCGCGAAACCACTGCCCAACGGCGGAGAACGGCGTCGGCATCCGCGCGCAGATCACCTCGTCCGCGATGGTCCCGAGCGCTCGACACGTGTCCGATGCGCCAACGGGCACGGCAACGATCACGCGCGCCGGCTGCTGGTGCTTCACCGCTTCGACCGCCGCCTTCATCGTCGATCCGGTGGCGAGGCCGTCGTCCACGAGGATGACCGTCCGGTTTCTCAGCGAGGGCATCGGCTTGCCATGCCGATAGGCCGCTTCCCTGCGTTCCAGCTCCGTCTGCTCGCGTTCGGCCACCGCGTCGATGAGCTCACGGGGGATGTTGAGGTACTCGACGACTTCGTCGTTGAGCACCCTGATGCCGCCGGATGCGATGGCACCCATCGCCAGCTCGGGATGGCCCGGCGTACCGAGCTTGCGCACCAGAAAGACATCGAGCGGAGCACCGAGCGCCTGTGCGATCTCGAAGGCGACCGGCACGCCACCACGCGGAAGCGCCAGCACTACGACGTCGCCGGATCGAAGCGATGCCGGCAGAAGCCGGGCCAGCTCACGGCCTGCCTCACGCCTGTCGCTGAACGCCCGCTCGTCCTGAAACATAGCGTGCCGTCTCCTTCCGCCTGAAGGCGGAAGCTACCGCAGATATTCCACAAACCACTCCAGGGCCAGCCGCGACACCTGCTCCAGCGCACCAGGCTCCTCAAAAAGGTGCGTGGCACCGGGTACGATCTCGAGGCGCACGGTCGCGGACATCTGCGACCGCGCCTCTTCGTTCAACTGAATGACCGGCTCGTCCGCGCCGCCGACGATGAGCAGCGTGGGCGCGAGCACCCGTGGCAGTGCGTCGCCGGCGAGATCGGGCCGTCCACCGCGCGACACGATCGCGCGAACCCGATCCGGACGCTCGGCGGCGGCAATGAGCGCCGCCGCCGCGCCCGTGCTCGCTCCGAAACACCCGACGCTCATCACGCCCAGCTCATCCTGTCCCGCGATCCAGTCCACCGCAGCAACGACGCGCCGTCCAAGCCGTTCGATGTCGAATCGGAACTCGCGGGTGAACTGATCGACAGATTCCTCCTGCGACGTCAACAAGTCCAGCAGAAGGGTGGCGAAACCACCGGCACCCAGCGCTTCGGCAACGTCGCGGTTACGCCTGCTGTGCCGGCTGCTGCCGCTGCCGTGTGCGAAGACGATCAGGCCGGCGGGCTCCGGCGGCAGCCGCAGGTCGGCGTCGAGTGTGATTCTGCCGTCGGGAATTTGAATCGCGCGCACGACTGTGGAGATGGCGGCCATTTAGTGGTGTGTCCTTCCCAATTCACTACCGGCCGCGCCGCTCCCACC
>JBOGIQ010000166.1:0-12466 GCA_050742535.1 Vicinamibacterales bacterium
GGATCGACGGCGCCGGCCGCCGACAGCGGAAGGCTGACGATGAACCGGCTGCCGTGCGGATGGGCCGATTCGTAGCGCAGGCTGCCGCCGTGAAGCTCGGCGAGGCTGCGGGCCAACATCAGCCCGAGACCCAGGCCGCCCTGCTGGCGGGCGATTGAACGCGGCCCCTGCGTGAACGGTTCGAACATCGTCGGCAGCAAATCCGCCGGAACTCCAGGGCCGTCATCCTCGCAGGAGATCTCGACGCGCCCATCGACGACATCCGACAGCAGCGCCAAGTGTCCGCCCGGCGGCGTGTATTTCGCCGCGTTGGTCAACAGGTTCACCAGGATCTGCACGATGCGGTCCTGATCAGCGTCGATCGTGAGGCCTGTTTCCGGGATGCCGACGTCGAGCGCGTGCTCGTACTGCTGGACCAGCGGTCCGGCCATATCCACGGTGCGATCGATCGCCGCGCGGAGCTCGAACCTGTGCCTGATCAGGTCGACCTTGCCCCGTGTCAAACGGGAGACGTCGAGCAGGTCATCGACGAGCCGGGTCATGTGCGAGATCTGGCGCTCGAGGACCTCGCGCTCACGCTGCACCCCCCCGTCGCCGCGCAGCTTCATCAGTTCCAGCGCGGTCAGTGCCGGCGCGAGCGGATTTCGCAGCTCATGGCCGAGCACCGCGAGGAAGCGATCCTTCGTGCGGCTGGCTTCTTCGGCCTGCGCGTGCGCCAGCACGGCGCGATTGAGCTGCTCGTCGCGCTCCCGCTCCCGCGCCGACAGGAGCTGCGCTGCGCGCTGCAGCGACGCGTCCACCTGCCTGGCTTCCGCGATCCGCGGCTGCAACGGCGGTGGCGGGCGACCGTCGGCAAGCGCCGCCGCCGCGTCACGCGCCGTCTGGAGGTCGTGCGTCACGCGGCGCGAGACCAGCAGCACGCCCAGCAGCCCGCCGAGAATCAGCACCGTGCCCCCGGAGGCGGTCGCGATGATCGATTCGCGGGCAGGCCCGTCGAGGACCGCTCTGGGCACCGACACGATGACCGTCCATCCTGGAAACGCACTGTGACCGAGCGACGAGTACAGCGGCTCACCCTCGAGACTCGTGTTCCGGGTCGGGCGTTCAGGATGGCGGCGGAGCAACTCGCGGTCCTGCGGGCTCACGGGGCGCCCGACGAACTGATCACCGCCGCGCGAACGTGCCGCGATCAGCAGCCCAGGATCGACGATGGCACGTGTCCATTCTTCTGTTTGCGGCAGCTGCGTCCGGATCACGGGGGTCAATGATTCCGGTTCCATCACCGCGGTGAGGATGTACATCAGCTGTCCCTGCCGTTCGACCGGTACGCTGATCGGAAACCGCAGCTTCCCGCCGCGGTCCGCGGCCAGCTGCCCGACCACCGGCATGCGGTTCTCTTCCAGCCGCTGCGCGCGCTCGGAATCCTGGGCTTCGCTCAACGGCTCGCCGAATGGCATTTCGCTGTGCAGCTGCACCTCGCTGTCGGGTGTGGCCAGGATCACCGCGTACCACCCTGGCTGCGTGCGTGCCACCCGCCGCGCCTCCGACCAGAACGTCTGCAGGTCGCCGGCATCCAGCGCGGGAGCCTGGGCCAGCGCCTGCAGCACGCGGATCGTCGCGCTGAATTCTCGGTCCAGAGCGGCCGCGTCCACGCGCGCGGTATCTTCGAGCCGGTGCTCGAGCACCGCGCGGTTGCTCTCCAGAGTCCGTCTGACGATCAATCCGGTGAGCAGCGCACCTGGCAGCACCGCCGCGAGGACGAGCAGCACGAGGTGGCCGCGAAGCGAGAGAGGACGGCGCACTGGCCGGTCGAGAGGATCATAGGTTGTGCCAGAACTTCCGGAAGTCGAGTACGAGCGCCGCCGGCTGCAGCGGGTCATGGCGCGCGCACGGATCCAGCGGGTTGTCACGCGCCGCGCGCATCTTCGCTACGCCTTTCCGCCTGATTTCGCGCAGCGGCTCGAGGGCCAGACCGTTCGCACGGTCAAGCGCCGCGCGAAATACCTTCTGGTTGAGCTTGGGTCCGGCGACGTGCTCTTAATGCACCTGGGTATGTCCGGGGGGTTTCGTGTAGCGGATGGAGACGCGTACGACCCCCACGACCACGTGATCTTCGAGCTATCCACTGGCGCTGTCGTCATCTTCAACGACCCGAGACGATTCGGGTTCATGACGCTTCTGAGGGCCGACGACATCGAGAGCCATCCCGCGCTCGCGCGGCTCGGGCCCGAACCACTGACCGCGCGATTCGGCGCGGCGGCACTGGCCAGGGCGCTGGGTCGCCGCCGGACGCCGCTGAAGATCGCGTTGTCCGACCAGCGGGTGATCGCCGGTCTCGGGAACATCTACGTCTCAGAGGCGCTCTATCGCGCCAGGCTTTCACCGAAGCGGCGCGCGTCCACGCTCGTCACGCGCACGGGGACGCCGCGGCCGGCGCTCGACGATCTCGTGCGGGCGATCAAGGACGTGCTGCGGGCTGCGATCAGGAATCAGTACCGGACACGCGCGACCGATCCGTTTCTCGTCTACGACCGCGAGGGCGAGCGCTGCCTGCGCAGGGGATGCGGCGGGACGATCACACGGATCGTGCAGGGCGGCCGCTCGACGTTCTATTGTCCCGTGTGCCAGCGATAACCCTCCGGCCACGCGGCCGTTACCGCATACAGATTTCTGTATGGCATCATGAAGACGACGCTCGACCTCGACGATGAGCTGCTGGTCAGGGCGAAGGCAGCGTCGGCGAGGGAACGCAAGAGCCTGACGGCGTTGATCGAAGAAGGCCTGCGCCTGCGGCTGCGTCGTCCTGGCGTCGGCCGCCGCGCCGCTGCGAAGGCGCTCGCCGTCCACCGCGGCAACGGCGGGTTCGTCGCGGGTGTCGATCCGCTCTCGAATCGCTCGATCCTCGACGCCGCGGACGATGGCGCCTGATCTCACCGTCCTGCTGGCGGCCTCCCGTACCGATCACCCCCAACACAAGCCGGCGCGGCGCTGGCTGGAGCAGGCCCTTGCCGGCTGCGAGACAGGCGGCAGCGTTGAGATTCTGCCGATGGTGGCTGCGGGATTTCCGCGTCTGGCGACGAACCCCCGCGTGTTCGTCGTGCCCACGTCCATCGAGGCAGCCATCGCATTCCTCGACTCGGTGTTATCCGTTCCGGGTGTCGACATGCCGGAACTCGGCCGCGAGTGGCCGACATTCAGACAACTGTGCCGCGATCATTCCCTCGCCGCGAACGCGATTACCGACGCGTGGATTGCAGCGGCGGTGAGGACGCTCGGCACGCACCTGGTCACGTTCGATCGCGGCTTCACACAGCTGCTTGGACGTACCGAGCTCACCGTGCTCAAGCCCGCGTAATCCGCCTTCGCGCGGGGCGCTTCAGTCCACCCCGAACGCCAGCAGCACGTTGCCCGGGCGTCCGATCAGGCTGACGTAGCCGGACAGGACGTAGACCATTCCACCCGACACGACGGGTCCCGGTCCGTCCATCGCTCCGCCTTTCGCGGCAACGCCGTTCACGGTTTCAAATTCCCGATTCGTGTCGAACTGCCAGACGACCTTTCCGTCCGCAGCCGAATATGCGCGGACGCCGCCGTCCATTGAACCGGCGAAGACGATTCCCGGCATTGCGGTGACGGCGGCGCCTTGCGCCGCGCTGCACCCGCGAACGGTGCCGCAGAGGCGCTCGCCAGCCGGAGCCGTCCACACTTCTTTTCCCGTCGCGACGTCGACCGCGCGAAGCCCGCCCGGTCCATTGACGCCGAAGTACGCATTCCGATCGTCCACCGCGGCTCCCCATTGCCCGCCCAGCGCGGCACCGGCGCCGGTGCGGTATTCCCACACCTTCGTTCCTTTGTCGGGATCGATCGCGTAGGCCATGCCCGACTTCTGATGCACGATCAGCAGGTCCTTCCCCCCTGCCTTCGTCAACACCGGCGACATCGAGAAGTCGTGGTCGGCGCCGAGCGTTTCCGGGCAGTTGCCGCCGGGCGGGTTCGTGCGCTGGCAGCCGCCGGCCCACACGTCGTTCGTCGTCGGCTGGAACACCCAGCGATGGCGGCCGGTCTCGATGTCCATCGCGATGACGGCGTCGCTCGTCTGCGTGACGGGACCCGAGTAGTTGTTGCCGGTCGTGATGTAGATCGCGCGTCGCGCCGGGTCGATCGTCGGCGCTCCCCAGACGGCGGCCCCGGCGGGTCCCCACACGGTCCGGCCTTCCGCGTTCTTGCCGCGCGGCGCCGGCGGTTCGGGAATCGTGTACGACTTCCACACGACCGTGCCGGTGTTCGCATCGAGGGCGGTGATGCTGCCGCGGAACGTGCAGCATTCGTATCCCGGTCGGCCGCCCTGGCCTTCCTCGCCCACGGCCGAGAGCGGCACGTACAGCCGGCCGCTATAAAGCGTGGGCGATCCGGTCGCGCTCGCGTAGGTGTGGTCGTCCACTTTGCGCGACCAGAGTTCACGGCCCGAGTCGGCGTCCACCGCATACGCGGTCGCGCTGCCGTCCGAAAAGTACACGGCGTAGCCGGCCTGTCCAGCCCGCTTGTAGGGACCGATGGACACGGCCGTGCGGATGCCGGCCTTCGCGTGATAGCGCCAGTAGGTGCAGCCCGTTCTCGCGTTGAGCGCGAGGACGTCGCCGCTTTCGCTCCCGACGAACACACGGCCGCCCGCCACGGCGGGCTGCGCGCGCGCCGAATTGACACCCGCGAATCCGACTGCCCATTTGAGTCGGAGCCTCGGCGCGTCGGCGGCAGTGATTCCGCCAAGCGCGGCATTTCGATACCGTGTGTTCGCGGTGCCGGCGCCCCACCCGTTCCACCCCGCATCCAGGTCCGATGCGCGGAGCGCTGCGGGCTTCGTCGTGCATTGGCCGACGATCGACGCCGGGCCCGCGGTGCCGACGGGCCGTCCGGCGAGGAAGCCCGCAACGGCGCGGCGCTCCGCGTCGGTCAGTTCCGATCCCTGACGGAACATGTTTCCCGTGGTCAGCGCGGTGAGAATCGCCTCCGGCGCAATCGTGGCGAGCACGTCACGGCCCGGCGCCCGTGAGCCGGCAGCCGGCTGGAGATGACACGAGGCGCACGCTTTCTCAAAGACCGCGGCGCCGTCCGGTGCGGTCTGGGCGGATGCCGCGGCGCTGATGAAGACGATCGCAGTACCGACAAGAATTGAGGTGCGCATAGTGCCCGGATTGTAACCACGAAGAACCGCAAGATTCGCCCTTCGTCACGTCTTTTTCTCCTTTCGTCGGCAATCGGAACCGGCCAAACACAATTCCCGTTAGATTCAAGGAGCCATGAAGGCAATCGCCCGTGACGGATACGGACCTCCGGACGGCCTCGAGCTTCGCGACGTGGACAGGCCGTCGATCGACGGGAAGGGCGTGCTGATCCGGGTTCGCGCGGCCTCGGTCAATCCGTACGACTGGCGCATGATGCGTGGCGAACCGCGTGCGCTCGTGAGATTGTTCCCGCGCAAGATGAAGGATTGGGTGCCGGGCGCCGACGTTGCCGGGCGGGTCGAGGAGGTCGGCTCGAAGGTGACGCAGTTCCGTCCCGGTGATGACGTCTTTGGCGTCAGCACCGGCGCCTGCGCCGAGTTTGCCGCCGCGAACGAACACCGACTGGTGCGCAAACCCGCCGGGATGGCCTGGGACCAGGCGGCGTCGATCCCCAACGCCGGGTGCACGGCGCTCCAGGCGTTGCGGGATCACGGACGGCTGCGACCGGGGCAGCGGGTCCTCATCAACGGCGCGGCGGGAGGCGTGGGCACGTTCGCCGTCCAGATCGCGAAGGCGCTGGGCGCGGACGTGACCGGCGTCTGCAGCACGAGGAATCTCGACCTCGTTCGTTCGCTTGGTGCCAACGATGTCGTCGACTACACCGTGGAAGACTTTGTCGCGGACAGGCGTCGATACGACCTGATCGTCCAGGTCGCCGGCAACCGTACGGTGAAGGACATGCGGCGCGCGCTCACTCCGCAAGGAAGCGTCGTCGTCGTTGGCGGCGGCGTCGGGCACGAGGAGGACGGCGCCGATGAGCCGATGGGAGAGGTGCTGACGCTGATGGTCAGAGGAATGATCCTGTCGCGGTTCATGCGCCAGAGGGCCAGCATGTTCATGGGACGCGTTCGCAGCAGCGATCTGCGCTTCATCGCTCAGTTGATCGAGACCGGCAGGCTCACCCCTGTCATCGATCGCGCCTATCCGCTCGCGAATGCCGCCGACGCGATCCGGCACCTCGAGACCGGCCACGCGCGCGGCAAGGTCGTCGTGACCGTCTGATCCCTGATCCCTGATCCCTGATCCCTGATCCCTAATCCCTGATCCCAGATCCCAGATCTCGCACACAAATCTGGCTGTTCCGTTCCGCACAAAACTGCGCGCAAGTCGTGTTGCACAGAATGACGCCCTGTGTTCCGTAGGGGTTACGGGCATTTTCAGCGTGGCAGCCACGGCAGTCCCTTTGCTCCGATCCCGCCCGATCGGAATTGCCTCACTAGGAGGGTATCGGTGTGCGCGCCAAGACAGGAAAACGCAATCGCACCTCGGGCCGGGCGTCGCTGCGGAAGATCGTCGCGACCGTAACGCCACGGCGAACGGGAGCGAAGACACGGACCGCATCGCCCGCGGCGCGGTCTACGGCCAAGGGAACGCGCGGCGCAGAAGGGCGGTTCGCTCTTGCTCCGCGAACCGTTGTCGTCGGCACGCTGTGCGTGGTGGCGGCGGCGGCGTTGCTGATGGGTCGCCCGTCCTCAAGAACGTGGGAGGTCATGGCAGTGGACGAGGCGGGGAACGTCGAGCGCCTCGAACAAGTGGCCAACGGCGATGCGGTTGACCCGGAAGCCCTGATAGACCAGGCGGTCGCGCTGCCACGATCGTCGGCCCGGACGACATCGTCATCGCCCGCACCCGTTGCGCCGCCAAAGGGCATCGAGCCGGCGCCGGCGGCATGGGAGTCCGCCTCGAAACCGGCAGACTCGCCGGACGCCACGATGAAGATGATCTCGCCGCCCGCACCCGTCGCGAGCCAGTCCGCGTCGACGGTGGCCACACCGGCGGCCGAGGCTGAGGAGCCCGCAACGCCGGTGACGCTTGCCGGCTGCGTCGAGCGCAGCGGCGAGGGGTTCGCGCTGAAGAACGCGTCAGGCGAAGGAGCACCCTCATCCCGCAGTTGGAAATCCGGGTTCCTGCGGAAGCGGTCGCAGTCCGTCGCGCTGATCGACAGGGGCTACACGCATCGGCTGGCGACCTACGTCGGACAGCGCGTGGAGACGACCGGCGTCCTTGCCGATCGCGAGATGCGCGTGAAGACGCTGCGCGTGCTGGGAAGCTGCGACTAAAGCACTCGGCGGGGATCGGGGATCCCTGATCCCTGATCCCTGATCCCTGCTCCTCTGTCCCCGCCCATGTGACCTTCCCTGTCAATCGTCGATGAAACGATGGCATCGGCGTAGAATGATGCATTCCTCTTCATCCCCCAATGAGTCTGTTGTGACGGGCGGCTTCGATCTCTCGACGCGCGATGCGGTCGACTGGCTGCGCGACCTGCCGGCGGAATCGGTGGACCTGCTGATTACCGATCCGGCGTACGAGTCGCTGGAAAAGCACCGGGCGGTGGGGACGACGACCCGGCTGAAGCACAGCAAGGCGTCGAGCAACGACTGGTTCAACATCTTTCCGAACGCGCGTTTCGGCGAGCTGTTCGCCGAGATTTTCCGCGTGCTCAAGGCCGACACGCACTTCTATCTCCTCTGCGACGCCGAAACGATGTTCGTGGCGAAGCCGGAGGCGGAGAAGGCCGGCTTCAAGTTCTGGAAGCCGCTCGTCTGGGACAAGCAGACGATCGGTATGGGCTATCACTACCGCGCCCGCTACGAGTTCGTCCTCTTCTTCGAGAAAGGAAAGCGGCGGCTGAACGATCTCGGCATTCCCGACATCATCGAGGTGCCGAGGATCCGTGGCGGGTATCCGGCCGAAAAGCCGGTTGAAGTGGCGGACGTGCTGATCCGCCAGAGCTCGCAGGCGGGCGACCTGGTCGCGGACCCGTTCATGGGCTCCGGCAGCGTGGGCGTCGCTGCGGCGACGCTCGGGCGGCGGTTTCTTGGCAACGACCTCAACCCCGAAGCGGTGCAGATTGCAGCCCGGCGGCTGCGCGAGGCGGGCGCCGCGGGGAACGCGCCAGTCGCGGCCGTCGACGAGCCGATGCAGGCTGATCTGCTCGATTCCGTGAGGCGTGCCTGAGTGGCGCGAACCCTGTCGGGTTCGCGTGGCGGGCCTGACAAGGCCCGCCCCACCTCGAACCTGCCGATGACTAGATGACGGGTGCCGACTACGCGAATCTCGTTGCGTGGTACGTGGCCCGGCGCTTCGAGTCGCGCGGCTTGAAGGCCTACCGCGAGGTCAGGGTCGGCAAGACGATCATCGCCAAGAACCGTTGTATCGACGTCCTGTGCGTCGGCGGCGATGGTCAGAGGGCGTTTGCGATCGAGTGCAAGTTCCAGGACAGCCAGGGCACGGTGGACGAGAAGATTCCGTACGCGCTCGAGGATCTGCAGGCGCTGCCGATGGCCGGATGCATCGCCTACGCAGGCACCGGCTTCTCGCCGGGCGTGCTGCACATGCTTGCCGCCTCGCCGCATGCCGCGTACTGCCTGCCCGCCGCCGGTCAGATCGAGTCGACGAACGACACGCGGGAGCTCGACCACCTGCTTGCCGTGCACTTCGGCTGGTGGGACGTGCTGATAGAGAAGAAGAGACCCGTTTAGTTCCACGAACCGCGGAGGCGCGAAGCCGCGGAGAATCCGATTACGTCCTCCGCGTCTCAGCGTCTCCGCGGCCCGTCCATTCAGCGCACTACGCGTGCGGCCTCTAACTTGACGTCGGCGCGGCGCCACGCTTCCTGCAGCTCCGTTTGCAGCGCGACCGTCGCCTCGTCACCCTCGCGTCCCTGTTTCACGCGGCTTGCGTGCAGCCCGGAGAGCGACCATCCATTCTTCGGGAACTTCTTCAGGTCGCCTTGAAACGCGGCTTCTGCTTCCGCCGTGCGGCCGAGCGCGAGCAGCGCCGCACCCTGCAGCTGACGGACGGGGATCGGCCAGTCCGGCGGCTCCATGTAGGTGAGCGTGTCCTCGAGCGCCACGGCGGCGGCGAAGTGCTTCCTCGCTTCGGCGGTCCGGTTCTGCCGCGCGCGCAGCTCGCCTGCCGCCACTTCGTACGCGATGTCCGCAACCGAGGCGCCGACGTTGACGCTCGAGATGTACATCGTCTTCAGCGACGCGTTTCCCTTTGCCGCCATGACACCGGCGAGCGCTTTCTCCGCCTCGTCGAAACGGCCTGTCGCCGAGTAGGCGATCGAACGGGCAGCCAGCCAGACCGCCTGCATGTAGGGGATGTCCTGCGGCGGCGCCGGCTCGGCGAGGACCTCGTCCCACATGCCAAACCGCAGTTTCGTGAAGAGCGGAGTAAGCATGAAGTGCTGCACCATGCCGCCCATCCCAGGGTCGCGAAGCATATCCGTGTGCATCTTGGTCCTGACCTCTTCTGCGGCGCGAAGCGCGTCGGCGCGCCGCCCCTCGAGCGAGGCGGAGACGACGAAGAAATGCGGGTTGTGCGGCACATACCCGATGTCGTAGGTCATGTTGCCGGACGCGCGGTTGCCGGCCTGATAGGCGGCGTCGGCCTTGACCGCGTTCTCGTTGGCGGTGGATGCGTCGTTGTAGCGGCCGGTGCGCAGATAGATGTGCCCCGGCATGTGTACGATGTGGCCGGCACCCGGCGCCAGCGCAGCCAGCCGATCGGCGTACTGCTCGGCGCGGCCGGGATTCGGGGAGGCCTCGACGGCGTGGATGTAGAAATGGATTGCACCCATGTGGTCGTTATTCCGCTTCAGCACCGACTCGAGCGCCGTCAGCACCTCGTTGGTGAACGATCGCGGACTGCCGTCCGCGTTCCAGTAGCTCCACGGCGATGTGTCCATCAGCGACTGCGCGTAAATCGTCGCGGCGTCGAGATCGTCCGGGAACTTCGCGACGACGTCCTTCATCGCCGCCGCGTAGGCCGCGTCGAACGGCGGACGTTCGGCTTTCGGGTCTGACGAATATCGCTTTGCCAGTGCCGCGATGTATGCCTGCTCCTTGGCGGACGCGCTGGCGGCGCGCTGGCGTGCCTGCTCGATGGTCTCGTAGGCCTCTTTGGCCGCCTCGGGCGTGATCGGCGCGTTGATGTTCGGCCCGAGCGCGTAGGCGACGCCCCAGTAGCACATCGCGCAATCGGGATCGAGCGACGCCGCCTGGCGGAACGAACGGATTGCCTCGGCGTGGTTGAACGCATACGAGAGCGTCAGGCCCTGGTCGAAATAGCGCTGCGCGTCGGGCGATGCGGTGGTGATCTCGTGATGGTAGTTCCCGAGGTTGGTATAGAGCGGCACGGCGGGCGCCGTGGGTTCGGGCGCGCTCGATTTCGAGCAGGCGGCGGCAACTGCCAGCACGCCGAGAATGACAATCGTCTTGTTCATACAGGATTCTCTGGCGCCCTTGAAAGGGCGCCCTACGTTCCGTAGCCCTACGTTCCGGAGGGCACCCCTTCAGGGGTGCCGGGCGAGTAGGAGAGTATAAATGGCCATGGCCAGATCGACGCGCATTCTCGCCCTTGTCTGTGCAGTTCTCTTCTCTTCACTGGCGGGCGCGCAGACGCCGCCTCGAACGTGGCGCCTCGACTTCTACCAGACCGGCGGACCGGGCGTCGAAGCCTACAGCTTCGATCGCCTCGTCGTCGAACCACTGGCCTGGCCGGACATGCCCTCGGCCAACGTCGACGCGCGCCTGACCGGCAACTATCGATTTGAAATCGTCGACGGCGCCAATCGCGTGATCTTCGCGCGCGGCTACGACCCGGCGTTTGCCGAATGGGTGACGACGGCCGAGTCGAAGAAGATGCGGCGGACGTTCCAGGACTCGCTGCGGTTCCCCGCGCTCACGACCCGGGCGGATGTGATCCTGAAGAAGCGGACCGAAGCGGGCGGCTACAAGGAGGTGTGGCGTCACTCGATCGATCCGGCGGATCCGTTCATCGATCGCTCAACGCCCGAGCGGCATCAAGTCATCCAGATCGAGCGGCATGGCGAGCCGCCGGCAAAGGTCGATCTGCTGCTGCTCGGCGATGGCTACACGGCCGCCGAGTGCGCGCGATTCCGGACGCAGGCGACGCGTCTGTCCGCGGCGCTGTTTACCGTCGAGCCATTCAGGTCACGGCGCAACGATTTCAATGTCTGGGGATTGTGCCCGCCATCCGAACAGTCGGGCGTCGCGAGCCCCTCGCGCGGCATCTATCGGCGGACGCCGGTCGGTGCCGCCTATGACGCGTTCGGCAGCGAACGCTACATCCTGACCTACGAGAACCGGGCGTGGCGCGACATCGCCGCGTGGGCGCCGTACGAGTACGTGATCATCCTGACCAACGGCGAAACCTATGGCGGCGGCGGACTCTACAACGTGTATTCGACCGCGGCGGCGGGCAACGACTTCGCGGAGTACCTGTTCATCCATGAGTTCGGCCATCACTTTGCCGGGCTGGCCGACGAGTACTACACGTCGCCGGTGGCCTACGAGCCGCCGGAGCGAATCTTCGAGCCGTGGCCGGCGAACGTCACGGCCTCCGCCGACCGCGCGCGGGTCAAGTGGCGCGATCTGCTGACGCCGGGCGTGCCGCTGCCCACGCCGTGGCCGAAGCAGCAGTTCGAGGCGATGCAGAAGGAATATCAGGCGACTCGCGCCAAGCTGCGTGCGGACAAGCGGCCGGAGTCGGAGATGACGCAGCTCTTCCGGCGCGAGGCCGATATCGAGATGAAGCTCTTCGCCACGGCGGAGCACCGCGGGAAGGTCGGCCTGTTCCAGGGCGCGAACTACGACGCCCGGGCGTTCTATCGTCCCGAGATCGACTGCATCATGTTCTCGCGCAATCCCGTGCCGTTCTGCCGCGTCTGCCAGCGCGCATTGTCGCAGCAGATCGATCGGCATTCGCGCCGTTAAAAACACGAAGGGCACGACGTGATCGAAGGCCACGAAGAAAAAGAAGAAGAGCGGGAGTTTTCGTGTGCTTCGATCTCTTCGTGTTTTCGTGGTTAAGACCAGCGTAGGTTGTGTGAAATCACGAACCACCTTGGCGGTCGCGTGCGCGGCCGTTGTTCTGTCGCTAACGGCGTTCGCGCAGAACAAGCCCGACGCGGCGGCGGCGACGACAAAGCTCGCGGACGACTTCGTTGCCGCGCAGACCGAGCGGTATCCCGAGTCGTCGATGTTCCTCGGCGCGCCCGGCGCCCGTCTCGACACGGTCTTCGACAACAGGCTCGACGCACGGCGTGCGTGGGACAAGCGAATGGACGCGATGCACGCGTCGTTCAAGGCGATCGACCGTAATGCGCTTGCGGATCGTCCAGAGCTCCTCACCTACGGGTTCCTGGAGCAGGC
>JBOGIQ010000167.1:0-12464 GCA_050742535.1 Vicinamibacterales bacterium
ATTCTGCCATATCGGCCGGACCGAAACAGAAGCCAATGCCCGACGTGAAGAGCTTCGAGTGGGGATCGCGCCTGCCCCCGCTGCGCACCTCGCGGCTCACCCTCCGCTCGCTCGAAGTATCAGACGAGGCCGACGTCTTCGCCGTCTTCTCCGACGCGATGGTCACGCGCTACTGGGACGGCGCCACCATGACCACGCTCCAGGACGCGGCGAACTACATCGACCACATTCATCACGGCTTCCGCCGCCGCGAGCTCTTTCAGTGGGGTATCACCGATCGCGAGACGAACGCGGTCATCGGCACCTGCACGGTGATCCACCTCTCCCCGAACCACGAACGCGCGGAGATCGGCTTCGCCATCCGTCAGGAACGATGGGGCCAGGGCCTGGGAACGGAAGCCGTGGCGGCCGTCGTGGGCTTCGGATTCGAGACGCTGAATCTGCACCGGTTCGAAGCCGACGTGGACCCGCGCAACGAGCGATCGCTGCGGCTGCTCGAGCGCCTGGGCTTCCGCCGCGAGGGACATCTGCGCCAGCGCTACTTCATCGACGGCGAGCGCCAGGACGCGATCATGATGGGACTGCTCCGCCCGGAGTGGAAGCACCGGCACCCCTGAAATTCGTCACTTGCTCTCTCGCACAATCTCGAAGTCGCCTTGTCTCGAACCTGGACGCGCCAGCCAACCGGGCGCCAGCGTGATCGTCCAGCCATTGCCGGCAAGCGTCGTCCCGTCAATGCGCTGCGGCGCCGGCAGGCGCAGGGTCGCGCCGTCGATCGAGTCGAGTATCGCGTCCGTCGACTCGAGACGACCCCAGTCGGTCGTCGCGCGATAGCCGCCAAAGAACACCGTGCCGACACCGGGCACTGGCGTGCGGCCGGTGCTCGTCAACGCGATGCTGCGGGCACGGGGCATGATGATCACGGGCTCATCCACGAATCGGCGTTTCAGCTCCGCGAGGCGCAGCTGCTGATCGGCGTCGCGCTTCTCCTCCGCCTGGCGCAGTGCGCTGCCATCGTAGCGAAGGCCGGCTGCGTTGACGTCCGCTGTCGGCTGAACCTTGAGCGCCGCGGCAAGGAGCTGTCCCAAGTCGTCAGTCGGCGTAATTCGGCGCGTCCGTCCCGGCGCTGCCGCGTCGAGGAGCAGACCGTATCCCGCGCCCAGACGGTATGGAAAGCCACCTACGAACGACACCGTCGCCGTCTGGATTGGTAAGGAGTCGAACAGCAAACGCCCTGGCATCGGCGGGCGTCGCCGAGGCCACCACGTTGCCGGTGTATTCAGCCAGACCCTCACGGAGCTCGGCGGCGCGTTCGCTTTCGGCCGAGGCAGGGAACAGCGACCGGCGGTGCCCACGAAACGCGAGCGCGTCCCGAATCGCGTTGAGCCGCTCGGTGCCGGTCGTGGTCAGCGCGCGAGCCATCGCGCGCCATTCGAGCTGCAACCAGTCCCGATGTGGCCGGACGCCGGTTCGTCATCGGCCTGATCTTAGCGTGTCGACATGGCTGCCCGGCGGCCGGATGACGTGGGGGCGCGCCGCCTTACCCGCGCGTCTGAACGTAAACGACGGAGTACTCCGTCCCGCTCCCGCGCGGCTTGACCGAAACCAGGCGGTGCTGTGCTTCCGTTCCGACAGCGAGCTGCGTCGTGCGTGAGAACGGACGTTTGCGGCAGACCAGCCCGGAACGCCTGAAGTCGATGTTTCCGCGGCACTCGGTCACCGACCCATGCTCGCGCAGCGCGTTCTTGTAATACGTGAGGATCGCATCGGGCGGGGCGTCGCTTTCGAAGTTCACCGCGGCCACTCTGACTCCGAAGGCCGAGTTCCCTACCGTTACATCCGCCGCTTCGGCCTCACGATGCATCCGCACGCGGGTGGAGCCTGGATACACGGCAAGGCCCGTATCGGGCTCGCCGCCGGTTCGCACCAGCACCCGGCCGACGGGGGTGAGGATGCGAACGTCGGCAGTGTGGCCGCGATGATCCTCATCCACGCTGACGCTGCAGGCAGCCAGCGGAGACACCACGGCCAGAAACGCTGCGGCGGTGAATAGCCTCATGCCCGCTGAATACGGCCCCCGCACGGCCGTGGTTCCCGCGCGACAGTTGGCACCCCCTGAAGGGGTGCCCTACGACCCGCTCGGCGATCGGCTTGCCCGCCGTAGCCCGAAGGCCGAAGGCGGGGGGCCAGGCGGCCAGATCGCGCGTCAAAAGATACAGATGCCCAGGAAGCCTCGTCAGGCGGAGATCCCGGCCGTGAAACAGCCCGTCAACAGCACACCTCCGGAAGGCAGCAGCCTTGCAACTCCGGAAAGCGTGGCCGCTTCCTCCAAATCGAAGACCGCGCAACCGTCGACCCTTGCCTTCAAGCCCGGCGCAAAGCGCAAGTCGCTGATCGAATGGAACCCGTCGCGGCAGGCGCAGATTCTCGACTGGCATCACCGCGCCAAAGACTACGGTCTGGCGGTCGAAGAGCGCGAGGACCTGGAAGAAGGTCAGCCGTTCGAGGTCGAGCCGCGGCGGCTCCTCGAGGACGAGGAACCCGAGGCGTTTGCCGACCAGCCCATCCGCCGCCGGGACGATTTCGAGGAGCTGGCCGCCAGCGAACCGGACGTCGAGGAGGACGAGGAGCAGCCGCTGCAGCCGGGCGTGTCGCGTGAGGACGTGGACCTCGTGCGGATGTATTTGCAGCACATCGGCAAGCGGAAACTGCTCAAGGCACACCAGGAAGTTGAAATCGGCGAGCGGATCGAGAAGGCGCAGAAGAATCTGCTGGCGGCGATGGCCGATATCCCGGGCGCGGTGCAGACGCTCATCGCCCTTGCCGATCGCGTCCGCACCAAGGGCGATCCGGCGGCCGAACTGATCCTCCTGCCGGAAGGCGGCGAGCTGAAGCCGGAACACATCGAGCCGGTGCTCAAGGCGTTCAATCGCGTCAAGCGGCGCCGCGGCGTGATCGACCAGCAGCGGGAGAAGCTCGAAAGCCCGCGCCTTGGCGTCAAGGCACGCGCCCAGATCGAGACCAGCATCGCGCGGACGCGGAAGCAGCTCGCGGACGACCTTGCCGCGCAGCCGATCCGCCCGTCGCTGGTGGACGAAACGGTGGGCGAACTGCGCCACATCGATCAGGAGTTCAAGCAGCTCGAAGCGCTGCCGCGCGGTGAACGGGCCGACCGGTGCCGCGCCCTCGAAATCCGCGTCGGCATCCCGCGCGCTGAATTCAGGCGCCGCATCGTCCGCGTGGAGGCCGCGGAAGACGTGGTGCGGGAGGCCAAGCGCGAGCTGATGGAAGCCAACTTGCGACTGGTGGTGTCGATTGCCAAACGCTACCTGAATCGCGGGCTGTCGTTCCTCGACCTGATCCAGGAAGGCAACATCGGCCTGATGAAGGCCGTCGACCGGTTCCAGTTCCGCCGCGGCTTCAAGTTCTCGACGTATGCGACGTGGTGGATCCGCCAGGCCATCACCCGCTCCATCGCCGACCACGGCCGGACGATCCGGCTGCCGGTCCACGTCATCGAGTCGCTGAACCGCCTCGAGAAGGAGCGGAAGGCGATCCGCTCCGAAACGGGCCGCGAGCCGCACGCCGACGAGATCGCGGAGCGGATGAAGATGCCGGTGAGCAAGGTGCGCCTGCTGCTCGACGCGCAAAAGACGCCCTACTCGCTCGAAATGAAGATCGGCGAAGACGAGGGAACGGAGCTCGGCGACGTGCTCCGCGACACCTCGGTGCGATCGCCGGAGGACATCTCGATCGAAAGCGACCTGTCGAACGAAGTCGAGCGCGCGCTCGAGCCGCTGTCGGACCGCGAGAAGGAAGTGCTGCGCCTGCGCTACGGCCTCGGGTCGGACCGCGAGTACACGCTCGAGGAGATCGGCAAGCGCCTGTCCGTCACCCGCGAACGCGTCCGGCAGATCGAGAGCCGCGCCCTGCAGAAGCTGCGCACGGTGAAGGAACGCGAGACCGCCGCTCTGCTCTCGCGACGGCGCCCGGCGTAGGTGGCCTGGGTGGCCTGGGTGGCCTGGGTGGCCTTGCGTCCTTACCCAGGCGACCCAGGCGACCCAGGCTACCCAGCTACCCAGTCGACCCACCCAGAATTCTCGCCGTCGTAATGGCCTGCCCCACGTGCCGCGTTGAATGCTCGGCGGCGTGGAACAACAGGCCGATCACGTTGGACGGCAGCCCCGCCCGTCCGACTTTCCGTTCCTCCAGCAACGATCCGTTCGGCGTCGCGCGCAGCTGATCGAAGGCGCGCTCGATCGTCGCGTTGACGCCGGCGACGAGCGCCGCGAGCGTCGGCGGCGAGTCACCCGGCTGCCCTTCCGTGCGCGACGCGGCGCGCTGCGCGTCGGAGAGCGCTTCGCCGCGCGCATAGGTGAACAAGCGATCGAGTGCGCCGCCGGTGTGGCTGACGTGGAAGGCGATCGACGCCGCCCCGCCCGGACGCTGCCACAGATGGCCCGGGGCCACCGACGCAACCAGGCGCTGCAGATCCTCCTGCACTTGAATCAGGGCGTGCACGACCGGCATCACGAAAGGGTCGAAGCCGGGAACGGGTCCACGCTGCCACGCTTCTGTTTCCTGAGGGACGGTCATCGGTTCACTGTAGCTGATCCGCCCGCGTCGCTGAGCTTGAAGCAAACGAAGCGTGTGGCTACATTCGAATTAGGGATCGGGGATCAGGGATCAGGGATCAGGGATCGGGGATCGGGGTGAGCGTGAACCGCGTTTCCTCATCTGCGGGCGCACTGCGAAAGCCGCCTCCGGCGGCATATCGACGCGCGGGACGCGCGGCGCGCGGTGCGTTTCCGCGTCTCGCCGACTTCTACTTCGTTCACCTCACCACCCCGCGGACGCTTCGCTGCGTTGCCGCGGGCCATCGCGCACCTGAATTCGCCCGCGACATCCGCACGATGGTGGGGACTTGTCCTATCCGGCGCGACGACCTCGCCAGCACCGCGGCGTTCGTTGTGCGATCAGGCAAGCCGGCGCTCCGTCACAGTATTTACAAAGACGACGACCGCGTGCGCCGCAGCGCCGCAGCGCTGCTGCAGCGCAAGCTCGCGCCAACGTCCGCCCTCGTCGTTCCGATGATCGTTGACGACAAGGTGCTTGGCGCATTGAGCCTCTGCTACTCTCACTCCGGCCGGTCGCACGGCCCGCAGCACGTGCCGCTGGCTCAACGCCTTGCGGCGCGCATCGTAGCGGCGCTGACCGCCGCGTCGTATGCCGCATCCCGACTACGATCCGCAGCTCGCCACGCTCGTCAAAGAACCGCCATCCGGCACCGGATGGGTACACGAGATTAAGTACGACGGGTACCGCATCGGGTGCAGGGTCCGCGGCGGCCGCGCCACGCTGATCAGCCGAAACGGCAAGGACTGGACCGCAGCCTTTCCGGACATCGCGGCAGCGGCAGCGGCACTGCCCCTCACCAACGGACTTCTCGACGGCGAGGTGTGCATCGTTCTGCCGGATGGCCGAACCAGCTTTCAGAGGCTGCAGAACGCCTTCTCGGGTGGCACGGCCAGTGGAACACTCACCTACTTCGTCTTCGATCTGCTGCGTCTCGACGATGAACGGCTGCACACGCTGCCGCTGATCGAACGCAAGGCGCGGCTCAAGGCGCTCGTCGGCCGCCGCAAAGGAGGCCGCGTTCGCTACGCCGAGCATGTCGACGGAGACGGACGCGCCTTCTTCGATGAGGCGTGCCGGCTGGGCCTCGAGGGGATCATCTCCAAGCGCGCGTCGGAACCGTATCGGCCCGGGCGCCACGGCGACTGGCTGAAGACGAAGTGCGTGCTCGAGCAGGAATTCGTGATCGGCGGGTTCACGGATCCCGAGGGGTCGCGCGCAGGCATCGGCGCGCTTCTCATCGGCTACTTCGCGCGAAACCGGCTCGTCTTCAGCGGCAAGGTCGGCACCGGCTTCTCTCACAAGGTGGCGCTCGATCTGCGCCGACGGCTCGAGGCGATCGTGCAGAGCGGTTGCCCCTTCGATCCGCCGCCGGAGCGGCCGATCGCAAAGGCCGCGCACTGGGTCAAGCCGAAACTCGTCTGCGAAGTCGTGTTCACCGAGTGGACGAGCGACGGAAAGATCCGCCACCCGTCGTTCCAGGGTTTGCGCGCGGACAAGAAGCCGGGAGAGGTAACCCGTGAACGTGCGGTTGCTACGGCAGGTTCAAAGGGTTCAAGGGGTTCAAAGGGTTCAAGACGATTCGCTCTCTGAAGCCATTGAAGCCACCGACAGCACGCTTTACACGACGCAGTTCGCCAGGGCCGGACGCTCGAACAGGATCCTGCTCGACTATCTGCGCAATAACCGGACGAACACATCCGTTGCCGCGTACTCGTCACGCGCGCGCGCGGGCGCGCCGGTCAGCGTTCCAATCGGCTGGGATGAGTTACGGGCGACCGTGAACCCGGCAGAGGCTCACGCCGCAACGGCTTCGTGCAGTCCAGGAGCGGTGAATCCCGGTATAGCTTCTGCAAAGAACCTCGTGAAGGCGGCATATGGCTGAGACACGAGACAACCGCGATCCGCAGTACGAAGAAACAACCGCGCCGCAGAATCCACCGAACAGCATGGTGAATCCCACGGCGCGCACGACGTGGTGGGGCAGTTCCGTCGGCATCCTCGCCATCGTCTTCCTAATCGTCGTAGCGGGGTTCGGCTGGGTCCTGGTCCAGCGCGAGCTCGGCAAGGGCGGCCGCACGCCCGATTCGGAGACCATCGGCACGTCCGGCACGTCCGGCGCTGTGCGCGACAACAGCCCCGGTGGATTCGATCCGGCGCCGATTCCCGGCAGCACGCGCGACGAACTGAAGTTCCGCGGCGTCGACGATCGGCCGCAGGGGCCGACAGGTCTGAACGCCGACGACATCACCGACGCCGGTGCGGTGAAGAACGCACCTGTTGGGTCACGCGTGAGGCTCACGAATGTCGCCGTCGAACGCGCGGACGGAGACACGTTCTGGATCCGCGCCGGTGACGCGACGCTGGCGGTGATCACGCCCGGCGGAACGCCGACCGTCAGGGCGGGTCAGCAGGTCAACGTGACCGGCACTATCGAAGCGACCGGAGAGACGAGACGCATCCGCGCCTCGCGGATCGACGTGAAGTAGAGTCCGGCTTCAGCCGGATAGGTGGAGTCCGGCTTCAGCCGGATAAAATCAGGCGGCAACGGCCGAACGCTCTTCGACAACCGCGGTGGCGCCGTTCATGAGCGGAACCCAGAGGTCGAAAGCGCCCGGCTCGCCGGTAAACGGCGAGCGCGCTCCCGCCGCGCACGACGTCATCGCGATGATCGTGGCGTGCGGGACGATAACGCCGCCGTGCAGCACGCAGGCCGCGTCCGTTTCTCTGCTCATGACCGGCAGATTCGAACCACCGCACGGTGTGGCGCGCGGCACTTCGCCGATCTCCAGTTCGCGCTCGGGACCGCCGCCGCCCTCGAACCAGATCGACGCCGCCTCGCCCGGGCCGGGGTCGCTCCAGGTATAACAACCGCCGGCTTTGAGAATCGCCAGCAGGACCACCGCCAGTTCGACTCGCGCCGGCATGCTGACGTGCGCACACGTCCCGCGGCGGAAGCCAGCGTTCATCAGCTTGCGCGCCAGGACGTTCGCGGCGGCGTTCAGTTCCCGATAGGAGCAGGACGATTCGCCGTCCACAAGCGCGATCGCATCTCCGCGGAGGGCCGCGTGATTCTCTATGAGCCGGTGAACCGTTCGTGTCACGGCCGCGAGAAGTGCAAGCCGAAGGCCATCTTGGGTCCGCCTGAAGGCGGACACTACTAAATCCGGCTGAAGCCGGACTCACGACTACCGCCAGCTGAACAGGCGGAGCGCGGCGAAAAACGGAACGACGCCCCAGATTCCCAACACCGCCAGTTCCCCGCGCACGTCAGCGAGCGTCGCCCCGTCGAGGATGATCGCTCTGAGCGCGTCGATCTGCGCGGTGAGCGGCAGCGCGTGAATGACGGGCTGCACGGCATCCGGAAAATTCGCCGACGAGAAGAACACCCCGCTGAGGATCCACATCGGCAGCATCACCAGATTCATCAACCCCGAGATCGCCTCGATCGTCCGGGCGCGCGTTGCCAGCAGCAGCCCGATCGCGCCGAAGGACAGCGTGCCAACGAGAGTCGTGACGACGATGGCGCCGGCGGATCCGTTCACCGGCATCCCGAAGGCAATCACGGCGAAGAGCAGCGGCACGAGCACTTCCGCCGGCAGGAACGCCAGCCGCGCGATGAGCTGCGCGAGCAGGTACTCCCTCTTCCGCATCGGGCTGGCGATCATCCGTTTCAGCAGCTTGCGCATCCGCGCCTGGACGATGCCGAAGCCGATGCCCCACATGCTGTTGCTCATGAGTCCCATGCCGATCAGGCCGGGGATGAACCAGTCGATGTAGCGTGAGCCGGCCACGTCCTGAGGCTCCTGGCGCGCCGTCCACGGATCCTGGCGGCCCGCCGCCCGCTTGAGCACATCGTCGACGACGGCGCGCGCGTAGCGGCTTTCGTCTCGCGCCGGATCGAAGCGGTAGGTTGGCGGCTCCGTGGGGATGACCACGACGTTGACGACGCCCTCGCGCAGCGCGCGGCGTTCATCCTGCGGCCGTACCTCGCGAACGGCTATCCCGGCACTGCGCGTCAGCGCGTCCCGCAGCGAGCCGGCGGCGGCACCCGGCTGCAGGCCAACCAGCACGTCGCTGTCGGCGCGCGACGGAAATGCCATCGCCAGCGCCAGCGACACGACAATCGGAAAGACGAACGTCCAGAAGACCGCCTCGGGCTCGCGGATGAATTCGCGGAAGCGCGCCAGCGTCAGCTGCACGAGCGGCGACGAGACGCGGTCACTCATCGCGCAGATGCCTTCCTGTCAGAGCCATGAACACGTCCTCGAGCGTTCCGTGATGGGTGATCACCTTCGGCTCGCCCAGCCGGGCGATCAGCTCCTTCGGCGTGCCGACGGCGATGATGCGTCCGTGATCGACGATGGCCACGCGATCGCACAGGAACTCCGCCTCTTCCATGTAATGCGTCGTCATCAGGATCGTGCCGCCGCGTGCGCGGAACTGATCGAGCAGTCCCCAGAGCTGGCGCCGCGAGTGCGGATCGAGCCCGGTTGTCGGCTCGTCGAGAAACAGCAGGTCGGGATCGCCGGCGAGCGCGCAGGCGAGCGAGAGGCGCTGTTTCTGGCCGCCGGAGAGCTTGCCGACACGGCTCGTCCGCTTGCCCTCGAGCTCGACAATCTGCAGCAGATCGTCGACCGTCCGCCCGCGCGTGTAGAACGAACGAAAGAGCCGCAGCGTCTCCTCGACCGTCAGTTTGTCGGCGAGCTGCGTCTCCTGCAGCTGGATGCCGAGCCGCTGGCGCAGCGGGGCTTCGTGATGTCCCCAGCGCAATCCAAGTACCTCGACCTCGCCTGAATCGGGCTTCAGCAGACCTTCCAGGATCTCAATCGTTGTCGTCTTGCCGGCGCCGTTCGGCCCGAGCAGGCCGAAGCACTCGCCGCGATGAACGGTCAGCGTCACATCGGCGACAGCGATGACAGATCCGTACGCCTTGCGCAGACGTGCACAGGCCATCGCCGGCTCCGTTACAGCGGTGTGATTGACGACTGGCTGCTCCAAGTCCCCTCTCCAGTTACGGTAGACTGACCATTGGTGTCATTCACCGTTCTGATTGCAGCATCCGAACGCCTCGCCGCCCTCCAGCAGCAAGCCGACCTCACGAACGCCGAAGCCTTCGCCGATACCGACGTCCTCAAGGCGCTCGATACGATCACGCGGCGGCGCCCGCAGGTCGTCGCGCTGGACCAGCGTTTCGCGGCCAGCGCGCGTGGTGCGGCGTTCATCAATCGCATCAAGGCCGACCCTGCGCTCGCCTCGTGCGAGATTCGCGTGCTCGACCCTGACGGCGGCGCCGGGCGCGACACCATCCCGCCGGCGGACGGGGCCGCTCTCGCAGCGGCGGTGACGGTGGAACCTTCCCCGGCCGCGCCCCTCGATCGGACCGGAACCCGGCGAGCGGAGCGCGTCGCCATTACCAAGAGCGTCGCAGTCCTGATCGACGGCAACCCGGCGATGCTCGTGAACATCTCGGTGGTCGGCGCCCAGGTCCTGTCGCCCTCGCTCCTGCGTCCGAATCAGCACGTGCGCATGTCGCTCGTCGACGAGGCGCGCCCGATCCGTTTCAACGGGGTTGTGGCCTGGGCAGCCTTCGAGATGCCGAAGGAAGGACCGCGTTATCGAGCCGGCGTCAACTTCTTCGACGCGGCGCCGGATATGGTTGCACGCTTCATCGAGAGTATCACCTGAGATTGGGTTGCCCGGGTTGCCTGCGTTGCCTCGGTGACGTCGCCTGAGTTCTTACTCAGGCGACCCAGGCTACCCAGCTACCCAGGCTACCTGGTTCTCAATCTCGTTCGGACATCCAGCTCTCGACGAGCGATCCGTTCTTGACGATCGTTTCGCCGCGATCCGAACCGGTGGAGATGATCGCGCAGGCCACACCAGTCAGCTCCTCGAGCTTGTGGACGTAGCGCTGTGCTTCGTGCGGAAGCTGATCGAACTGCGTCACGCCCTTCGTCGGCGCGGACCATCCCGGCACCCGCACATACACCGGCTCGGCACTGTTCAACGACTTCAGATCCGCCGGAAAGTCGTTGACCGTTCCGTGGCTGGTTCTGTAGCCGGTGCAGATCAGCACTTCCGGCAGGCCGTCGAGCACGTCGAGCTTCGTCAGCGCGATGGCGTCGAGTCCGTTCACCCGCGCCGAGTAGCGGACGACAACCGCGTCGAACCAGCCGCAGCGTCGCGGACGGCCGGTGGAGGCGCCGTATTCCTGGCCCGTTTCGCGCAGCCGATCGGCCAGGGGGCCGGACAGCTCGGTTGGCAGCGGCCCTTCCCCGACGCGCGTCGTGTATGCCTTGGCCACGCCAAGCACGCCGCCGATCGCGCGCGGCGGGATGCCGAGTCCCGTGCACACGCCGCCGACGGAGGCGTTCGACGAGGTGACGTACGGATACGTGCCATGGTCGATATCGAGGAGCGTGGCCTGCGCGCCCTCGAACATCACCGGCTCGCCGCGCCTGATCAGGTCGTGCAGGAACACCGAGCAGTCGCCGACCCACGGACGCATCCGCTCGCCGTCGCGGACGATCTGATCGAACACCGGCTCCCAGTCGAGCGTCGAGTCCTTGATGATCTGGTTTCTCGCGCTGACGTTTTCGCGCACCTCCTCGGCCAGCGCGTCGCGGTCGCCGAGCAGGTCGCAGACGCGGATGCCGCGCCGGCCGATCTTGTCCTCGTAGGCCGGGCCGATGCCGCGGGAGGTCGTGCCGATCTTGCGCTCGCCGCGGCGCGCCTCCGACAGCACGTCCAGCTCGCGGTGATACGGCAGGATGATGTGTGCCTTCTCGCTGACGAGGAGACGGCCGTCAACGGTGATGCCCATCCGCGCGAGCTCGTCCACCTCCTTGAACAGCGCCTGCGGATCGACCACCACCCCGTTGCCGATGATGCAGGTCACGCCGGGGTGCAGGATGCCGGACGGGATCAGGTGCAGGACGAACTTCTGTCCGCCCGCATAGACGGTGTGACCGGCGTTGTGGCCGCCCTGATACCGCGCCACGGCGGCAAAGAACGGCGTCAGCATGTCGACGATCTTGCCCTTGCCTTCGTCGCCCCACTGCGCACCGAGTACGGCAATGTTGGTCTTCGGCATCCGGCATATATTCAATCACACGAAACGGAGATCGGCCGTGGTCGAACTTGACGGCAATTCACTCACGCTCAACCAGCTCGTCGCCATCGCACACGACGCGGAGCGGGTGGCGATCAGCGGCAGCGCACAGGCGCGTGTCCGCGCCGCGCGTCTCGTCGTCGACGAATTCGCGGACCACGACACGCCGACCTACGGCATCAACACGGGGTTCGGCAATTTCGCCGATGTGAAGATCCCGCACGACTCGCTGTCGCAGCTGCAGGTCAATCTGCTGCGCAGCCACGCCGCGGGCGTCGGCGAACGGCTGCCGGTGCCGGTGGTGCGCGCGGCGATGGCGCTGCGCGCCAACGTGCTGGCCAAGGGGTATTCCGGGATCCGGCTCGCGACGCTCGAGCTGTTCGTCGAGCTGCTCAATCGCGGCATCCATCCGCTCGTCCCCTCGCGGGGATCCGTCGGCGCGAGCGGCGACCTGGCGCCGCTGGCGCACATCGCGCTGGTGCTGATCGGCGAAGGGAGCGTCATCACCGCCGACGGCGTCATCGATGGCCGGATGGCGCTGTCGCGCGCCGGCCTCGCGCCGGCAGCGCTCGGCCCGAAAGAGGGGCTGGCGCTCATCAACGGCACGCAGCTCATGGCCGCCTACGGCGCCTGGGTGGCCTCGCGCTGCGACGCGTTCTGCCGCGCCGCCGACCTGATCGCCACGATGAGCCTCGAGGCGCTGCGCGGGTCGGCC
>JBOGIQ010000168.1:0-12451 GCA_050742535.1 Vicinamibacterales bacterium
TCCGCGAGTGATCGGGACAGTTCAGGCGATTGAACGTGATCTGCTGTGGAATGGCTTCGTCCGCCGATATCGGACGAAGGAACACGTCGACGGCCTTCCGCCTGGTGAGGGAGTGTTTCTGGCGTGCACGTTCTGGTTGGCGGACAACTACGAGCTGCAGGGACGGCACGCAGAGGCGCGGACCTTGTTCGATCGCGTGCTTGGACTCTGCAACGATCTCGGGTTGCTCGCCGAGGAATACGATCCCGAAAGAGACAGGCAGCTCGGCAACTTTCCGCAGGCGTTTTCTCATGTGATGTTGATCAACAGCGCGCGGAACTTGTCTCGCTCCCACGGCCCTGCGCAGGAGAGACAAAACTAGGCCAGTCGCCGGCAGGCACAGCTATGGCGCGATCTCACGGTTCAGGACACACCGCAGCTGAGGACACTGGGCCGGACCCAGATGTCGCGTACCGTCGGGACATTCAGGATGTAATCACGATTCTTAAGAGCGATGAGCGATTCGGGCTGACCGATGCTGAGGCACATGCGCGGCTCGAACGCGTCGGCCGCAACGAACTCGTCTCCGAACAGGCGCCGCCGGCGTGGCGCCGCTTCGCGCGGCAGTTCCAGGATGTCCTCGTCATTCTGTTACTCGTGGCAACAGCCATTTCCGCCGGCCTGTGGATCGCCGAACGCGACGCACCGATACCCTACGAAGCCATTGCGATCTTCGCGGTCGTCCTGTTGAACGCCGTCATGGGGTTCGTCCAGGAATCGCGGGCGGAAGCCGCGGTCGCTGCTCTGCGCGCGATGTCGGCAGCCGACGCGACGGTCGTGCGACATGGCGAACGACGAAGTCTCCCAGCATCAGAGATCGTTCCTGGCGACGTCATCCTGGTCGAGGAAGGTGACACGATTCCCGCCGACGGACGTCTCATCGAATCCGCCTCGCTTCAAACCGCTGAAGCAGCCCTCACCGGCGAGAGCATGCCAGTGACGAAGGATACGGCGGCGATCGCCGAAGAAGTGCCGCTTGGGGACCGCGACAACACGGTGTTCAGCGGCACCGCGGCGACCTACGGACACGCCAGGGCAATCGTCACCGCTACCGGCATGCGTACAGAAATAGGGCGGATTGCCGGACTACTGAAGGAGACACAGGACGAAGCCACACCATTGCAGCAAGAGCTCGATCGCACCGGTAAGCGCCTCGGGATTGCCGTGGTGGTGATTGCCGTCGTGATGATCGCGACGATCGTCGTCGTCGAAGAGATCCGCACTGCTGGCGCATTGTTTGACGTGTTGCTTCTCGGTGTGGCACTGGCCGTCGCAGCCGTCCCAGAAGGCCTCCCGGCCGTCGTCACGGCGGTGCTCTCCATAGGCGTGCAGCGGATGGCCCGACGCAACGCCATCGTACGGCGACTGGCGGCGGTGGAAACGCTCGGCTCCGCGAGCGTCATTGCCTCTGACAAGACCGGCACGTTGACAAGGAATGAGATGACCGTGCGGGTGATTGTCACCGCGAGCGGCCGGGTCACGTTCGGGGGATCCGGGTACGCCCCGGAGGGAGCTGTTCAGGCAGAAGATCGCCAGCCCATCGACGGGCCACTTCGATCGGAACTCGAACGTGCGCTCCGCGTCGCCGATCGAGCGAACAACGCGCTGGTCGTGGTGCGCGAAGGGCGCTGGATCGTGGAAGGAGACCCGACCGAAGGCGCGCTTCTGGTTGCCGCCCGCAAGGCGGGGCTCGGGTCTGACTCATTAGATGCACGGTTGCCGCGTGTTGGCGAGGTGCCGTTCTCCTCCGAACGGAAGCTGATGAGCACGCTGCACCGCGACACCGAGCACCAGGATCGCGGCGTCGTGTTCACGAAGGGGGCGCCCGACGTGCTCCTGTCACGGTGCAGCGAGGAAGCCGTCGGGGACAGCCGACGGCCGCTGACAGCGGAGCGTCGCGCCGAGATCCTGCAGGTCAACGAGGCGTTGGCTGGCGAGGCACTTCGGACGTTGGGTGTCGGCGGTCGGTGGCTGCCATCGCAGATTGTTGCCGAGCACGCTGCTACCCCGGGCCCGCATGTCGAACAGAACCTCGTATTTGTCGGTCTGATCGGCATGATCGATCCGCCCCGCCCCGAGGCCCGCGAGGCCGTCGCGCGCGCAAAACGCGCGGGGATTCGTCCGATCATGATCACCGGCGACCATCCGCGCACAGCTGCCGTTATCGCTCAGGAGATCGGCATTACCGGGGACGGACGCGCCATTACCGGCGCGGAACTCGAGAAGCTGCCGGCCGACGAGGCTGCACGCACGGCCGCTGAAGTGTCGGTGTACGCACGGGTCAATCCTGAACACAAGCTTCGGATTGTCGATGCCCTACGCCGGACAGGCGCTGTTGTCGCCATGACAGGCGACGGCGTCAATGACGCGCCGGCGTTGAAGCGGGCGGATATCGGCATCGCGATGGGAATCACTGGCACTGACGTCTCCAAGGAAGCCGCCGACATCGTACTCGCGGACGACAACTTCGCCTCCATCGTGGCCGCCGTCGAAGAAGGACGCGCCATCTTTGCCAATATCCGGAAGTTTCTGCGGTATCTGTTGTCGTCGAATATCGGCGAAGTGATGACGATGTTTTTTGGGGTATTGCTAGCCCGGCGGATTGGTCTGCCTGCGGAGAGCGGCCAAGTCGTTCTCCCGCTGTTGGCCACTCAGATCCTGTGGATCAATCTCGTAACCGACGGCCCGCCGGCGCTCGCACTCGGCGTCGACCCCGCCGATGAAGATCTGATGCATCGACCGCCGCGCCCGGCCGGTGAAGGAGTGCTCACGTCACGAATGTGGCGCGGCATCATCTTCGTTGGGGCGATCATGGCCGCTGGGACTCTGTTCGTGCTCGACGCGTCGCTGCCCGGGGGACTCGTGGAGGGTCAGGGCGAGCTGCGCTATGCGCAAACGATGGCATTCACGACGTTGATGCTTTTTCAGATTTTCAACGTGATCAATGCCCGGTCTGACGAACAAAGCGCCTTCGTTAAGCTGTTCACGAATGGATGGCTATGGGCGGCCGTTCTCCTGTCCGTGCTTCTCCAGTTCCTCGTCGTCTACACGCCTTTTCTGCAACAAGCATTCGGGACGGTCCCGCTGGGCGGCGGCGATTGGCTGTTCTGCATCGCCGTCGGGAGCTCGGTGCTTTGGCTGAGAGAAATCAGCAAGCTTATCGGTCGAGCCGGACACCGATCGCGTCACGTTTCATTCTGAAATGCCATTGGCACGGTGAAAGCCGCCAATAGGCCGGGAGCACAGACGGGCCGCGATTCGCCTCATTACCCGGTAGATACCCAATGAACATCGCGTCAACGGATGTCGCTCTCACGTTCGGTCGACAGACCCGGGCATTTGCGGAGGACCGGATCTTCAGAAGCCTTGTCGGGACTGAAGCTCGAGATGTGTATACCGCCGCAACGTCCTCGGGACTCTCGACCGCGACGCTGCGCTACGCGCTGTCGTTCGCGTAGGAGTTCGAAAGCCGTCTAACGATCCTGAACGCGGCGTTCGATCACGTTCGTGGAGCTGACCACAATTGGGTTAAGTTGGATATTGATCGGTCTGATTGTGCGACTGAAGAAGGACCGTCCGATGTGGGACGCGCCGAAGATTCGGGAGCGGCTGCGCCAGCGCTGGCCCGACATCCCGTGTCCGGCCATGAGCACGGTGCACGCGGTGCTCGATCGCCATGGCCTCGTGACGCACCGGCGGCGCCGGCGACGGCCGCGTCTGAACGGCACGCCACTCGCGGCGACCAGCCAGCCCAACGGGCTGTGGGGCGCCGACTCCAAAGGCGCGTTTCTGCTCCGCAATCAGCGGTACTGCTATCCGCTCACGATCACCGATTACGCCAGCCGGTACCTGCTCGCCTGTGAAGCGCTGTCGACGACGCAAGAGCGGTATGCCTTCCGCGTCTTCGAGCGCGCCTTTCAGGATTTTGGTCTGCCCGACGCCATCCGCACGGATAACGGTGTCCCCTTCGGTCCGAGACTGTCACCCATGTCTCCGGAACGAAGTGTTACCCATGTCCCCGGAATGGACCTGCGAATTTTGGTCGGGATGACTGGATTCGAACCAGCGACCCCCTGACCCCCAGTCCGATTTCGGCTGCTTGTTGAAGCTTGTTGCAGGTGGTTGGGCCCAATAGGTTGATGTTGAAGTAGTTGCGGCCGCCCTTGGCGGACTGTAGATACTTGTGGTTCTTTGGTGCACTCACCCACTACAGAATCATCTACACCCGGGAGGGCCCGAGTGCACACCCTGCGGAGGTCGGACGTGGCAGAATGATGATCCGCTCAGCGTCATGAGGAAACTCGTCCTCACGCCCGACTGTTAGGGGCGACCTGCGGAAGAAGTATTCGGTCGGGATTGTCGCGATGCACCGCCATTAGCTGCACTCGTGGAGCTACCCAACGCTGAGCGTGCCACCGTCGATCTTGGCAAGATCACGGATTACCTCCTGAACGCAGGTCATCCGGAGAACGGCGGGAAGGCTCGGTTCTTTGGCGACCTCGGGTTTGCGAGAGCGGAGCCGGCAGCGCTGGCGAATGCGCTACGCGCCCTGGCAGTCAGCGGAGACGTGGTTCGTCACAGTGATTCGCGACACGGACGCAAGTTCGTCGTCGACGGTGCGATTCAGGGGCCGCACGCACGTGAGGCGATTGTCCGAACAGTTTGGATTATCGACGCCGAGCTGGACGTTCCTAGGCTCGTCACGGCGTATCCGGGTGGGGTGTAGACGATGGCTGCAATCAAAGAACATGAACGCGTCATATTGACGAAGACGATTCCCGACGAACGCCTCGAATCAGGCGACGTCGGAACTGTGGTCCACGTCTACCGTGACGGGCTGGCCTACGAGGTCGAGTTCACGACGCTGGACGGGCGAACGGCCGCGGTTGTGACCGTCGAAGCATCAGACGTCCGCCCGGTCAGTCGTGACGAAATCACGCACGCCCGAACGCTGGCGAGCTGAAACGACGATGCTTGACTCCTCTTTCCTATTGGTCCCTACGTGCGGAGCCTTCAGCGATTCTCAGCGCCGCCTCGCTCATAGAAACAACCACGAGTCCGTTCATCCGCCGGCGCCTTCAGCCACGCGAACCTGAACACGAACCGAGAACCAAGCACTCGGAAGTGTGAACTGCCGGTTTCTTGTGAATTGGTCGGGATGACTGGATCCGATCCGCCTTCGCGCGCCTGAACTCATCGCGCGCGCCTTCGCACCATCTCGACCGTTGTAGAATCCGTTGCGACGACGCGTACTCGTTATCTCCAGAGGGACAAAGCCGGTGCGAATGGCGGTTGCAGGCGCTGTGGTCCTGCTGGTATCAGCGTCCAGTGTGGCCTACACACAAACACCGAACGGGACCATCACCGGTACCGTTACTGATTCAACGAGAGCCGGCGTCGCAGGCGCAAGTGTCAGTCTCACGAATCTGCAAACGGGGCAGATGTGGCCCCTGAAAACGTCCGCCGAAGGTATCTACACAGCTGTCGCGCTGTTGCCTGGTGAGTACCGAGTGACAGTCGAAGTACCCAGCTTCAAGCGCGTCGAGCGCGATGTCATCGTCGAGGCTGGGACAACATCGACTGCCGATCTCGTCCTGGAGATTGGCGACGTCACCAGCGGCGTGACGGTGGCGGCCACGGTGCCGCTGCTGCATCGCGAGCACCATCAGATCGGGGGTGTGGTCAAGCGGGAGCAGATCGAGAACGTTCCCCTGAACGGACGCAACTTTCTGGAGCTGGCGAAGCTCGAGCCGGGTGTGATGAGTCCGGTCCGTGGAGCCGCCGGCAACCGCACCTTCATCGCAACGCTCGGCTCTGGCCTCCAGGCAATTCCGCGTGTCGGTTACACGCGGGTGACGGTTGACGGCGCCAGCATCAACGCGTTTGGAACGATCGGGACGTCGCTCCAGATTTCGCCAGACGTCGTCGAGGAGTTTCAACTCTCGACCGCCAGCTTCGATCTCGCGACCAGCTTGACGACGAACGGTTCCGTCAACGTTGTCACGCGATCGGGATCGAACGAGTATCGCGGGAGCGGGTTTGTCTTCTATCGCGATCACCACCTTGCCGCGTATCCGGGCCTGCGTCGCGACGCCAGCAACCCGCACCCGTTCTTTCAGCGCCGCCAGTTTGGGGGCGTTCTTGGCGGGCCGATCAAAACCGGTCGCGCGTTCTTCATGAGTGCGTACGAACACAACGACCAGACGGGCGTCGCCACCGTGCAACCGGCTTCGGACTTCGCCGCAATCGGCGGCATTTTCGAATCGCCTCTCGCCGGCCATCTGTTGACTGCGCGCGTTGATGCTCGCGTGGCGTCACAGCACACGCTGATGGCGCGCTACACGCGTGACGCGAGTTCGTCGTTCGCACAGCCGGTCCCCGGTGTATTGCCGTCAGGGTGGACCGATCAGACCAATGATGCAGACCAGACCGTCGTCGCGATGACGGGAGTTCTGGGCTCGGCCATCGCATACGAGGCCCGTGTCTCCCATTTTCATTTGGCCTCAGATGCCGTAGCCCCGGACGCGAATCGATGTCGCGACTGTTTCGGGTGGGGTGCACCGCGTATCAGCGTGTCCGGAGCCAATCTCACGTTCGGGCTATCCCCAAACGCCGCGGCGTTGGCCGCCCGACGGTATCAACTGACGGACAGCCTCACGTGGCAGCATGGCCGACACCGGTTTCGCACCGGCTTCGAGTGGGAACACTCGCGTATCTCGACTACCGCACTGGATGCCGACAGGCTGCAACTGACCCTGTGGTCACCACAGAGCGTCAGGCAAGCGAATCAGCTACCGGGCGGCGAACGAATTCCGCTGCCGCCGTCGTTCGCCACGGTCAACGATCTGCTGCAACTTCCGCTGCGCAACTACCAGTTGACCATCGGGCCAGGAGCGGCGCTTGAGAAGGATTTTCGTCCCTATCGAGTTCTCGATCTGTATCGCTTGTACGTCGCGGACACCTGGCGGGCCACGTCGTCATTGACGGTAAACGCCGGACTTGGATGGTCGTACGAGCCGAACGCACTCAATCACGATCTGACCAAGCCGGCGCTCGTCGGCCCTCTCCTCGGGGAAGGCCGATTGAATGCGCCTCGCGCTCGCGCGGCGAATCTCTCGCCCGTGCTTGGCTTCGCATGGGCGCCAGACGCGAACACCGTCCTGCGGGGCGGGACCGCCCTGTACTTCGATCCCGCCGGCAGCACAAATTCGACAAATCTGGCCAACGAACGTTTCCTGCTTGCGCCGTTGGGCACAGGTCGGTTGACGGGCACTGGATCCGACATGCGGTGGAACGGCGTGCTGCTGAATCTGCAGCCCACAACTTTCACAGCGGCTCAGTTTCTCAGCAGCACATTGCCGGAGATTCGGGCCGAACTGGCCAAGGGACTCGATTCGTCGAATCGCGACAGTACGCTGAGAAACCTCAATCTGACGAAGGAGGGCAACAATCTCTACGATCCATCCTATGCGCCGCCGTCGGCATTGCATGTGACGCTCGGCGTGCAACGCGAACTCGGCAGTCAATTCGTGGTCAGCGCCGACGTCGTGTGGAAGCGATTTCGCCACACCTTCATCAACGGCATCGATTACAACCGGTACAACAGCGCAAGCGGTCCTGTCATCCGGCGGTGCGATGAGGACGAACGAAATGATAGCGAGGCCATGTGTTCAAACGGGCCTATCAGGTTTGATACGACGAGTGGACGAGCGCGATATGCCGGCCTGCTGCTGCGCGCCGAGAAGCGCATCCCCGGACGCGCCCAGTTTCTCGCGTCATATGCGCTCGGCAGCTATATCGGGAGCAATGGCACTGGCACCGGCACAGCCGAAATGGGCAGCGGCCGCGCCACAGGATTCCGCAACGACGACTGGTTCGCCAATTACGGTCCACTGCCGACAGACATCCGTCACATCCTCAATGTCTCAGGCTACGTCGGTCTCCCCTGGCGCTTTCAAGTTGCCTTCAATGTGTCGGCGAACAGCAGTCCGCCGTTCACCGCCTGGCTGGGGGATCTGGATCTCGACGGCGACGGCACGACAAACGATCTGTTGCCCGGCACCACGGTGAATGCCTTCGGCCGAGGGCTCGACGAAGCGGATCTCTCGCGCCTCGTCGACGTCTACAATCAGACGACGGCAAGGCGCGTGACCTTACCCGCCGCATTCAGCTTCTTCGACAATTTCTTTACCCAGGACGTGCGGCTCACCCGCATGCTTGCATTCGGCCCCTCTGTTCGAGTCGCAGCGTTCGGTGAAGTGTTCAATCTCTTCAACACGGCAAACCTGATCGGATACAACGGAAACCTGCTCACTCCCGCCCTGTTTGGGCGACCTGACGCGCGCTTCACGCAGATCTTCGGCTCGGGCGGCCCACGCGCCTTTCAACTGGGCGCGCGCATAAGTTTCTAAGAGGAGGGGAGGCCGAGCCTCTGCCGAAGGGCGTTCATGCGCGGGTCCTTACGAAGCGACGCCAGTTCGGGATAGGTGAGATACATGCCGACACGTGGATCTTGTTCGGCCGCCATGCGTTCGAGGGCCTCGAAGGCACGGTCCGTCTCGCCGAGGCCGGCGTGAATGAGAACCAGGCTGGCCGGAAAGTTTTGGCGTTGCGCGGCCAGCGCTCGAGCTTCGGCGTGCCGTCCGATGACAGCATAGGCGTAGCCGCGGAAGTTGTCGCTTCCACTTCCGAGCTGTTCGAACCTCTGGACCGCCTCAGCTCTGTCACCATCTTGAAACAACGCGCGCGCGAGGACCTGTCTGCTGTGATTGCGTCCGTCGTTGGCGGCGGCCGCCGACGGCACGATGCGCCGCCCTATCTCGATCGACTCCTCGTACAGACCTGCACTAACGAGCACGTGCGCTAACAGAGCCTGCACCTCGACTGACAACGGATCGCGACGGAGAGCGGTACGGACCTGGCTCACAGATTGGTCGACCTTCCCCTGCGGCCAGAGCGTGGATCGGACGAAGTTCATACGAATCGACGAAAGGTTCCCGTTCAGCTCGACTGCGCGGCGGAACGCCGCCTCGGCCTGTGCCCACTTCCGGTCACGCGCCAGCACTACACCCATTGCGGCATGGGCCTCCGCTAGACGGGGATCCAGCTGCAGTGCGCGCTCGGCCGCAGGTTTCATCGCAGCAAAGGCTTCGACTGGGCGGACAGCGGCATCGCCGCGATTGATCGACATCGCTGCCCAGGCGTCGGCGAGCCCGGCGTAGGCTGGCGCGAACGACGGATCCTTGTCGATGACCTGCTGAAACAGATCGGCCGCAATCCTGCCTTGAGCCGGCTCCACCGGAGAACCGTGCGCTCTGGCTCTCAGATACAGTTCGTAGGCCTCGAGGTTGGTGTTGTAGCGCCGCTGACCACGCCCCAGCGTCAACCGTAGTTCGTTGACGATCGAGCGCGAGATCTCGTCCTGAATGGCAAAGACATCCTTCAACTGCCGATCAAAACTCTGCGCCCAGATCGGTACGTCGTCTTTAGCCCGGATCAGTTGCGCGTTGATCCGAAGGCGGCCGTCAGAAAGGAGTACGGAACCCTCCACCACGAGACCTGCGTGCAGCTGTTGGGCCACGTCACGGAGATTGCGCGGCTTGCCCTTGAACACAAATGACGACGTGCGTGACCGCACCTCGAGTCCATCAATGACCGAAAGATTGCGGATGATCTCGTCGGTAAGGCCATCCACGAAGTGCTCGCCGCTCGGATCGGCACTCAGGTTGTGGAACGGCATGACGGCAATTGTCGGCGTCTCCGATCGAAACCAGCCTAGCGCAACCGCCACACTCGCCGAGACGATGACGACGGCGGCGGCGAGAGAGAGCCGGGAGTTTCGCCGGGTTGTTGCGCTGACCGAGGCGTCGGCCGCTCGCAGTGTGGTCAGTTCGGTGCGTAGAGCTGCCGGACTGGGGTAGCGATCGTCGGGATTTGGATCGAGCGCGCGATCCACCACACGGACGAACTCGCGAGGCAAATCCGGCCGCTCGAAGACGAGCGGCGTTCGCACTCCCGCCGCGTGGGCCTCGCGGATTTCTCGAACTGAGCTCCCTCGGACGGGGTAGGTGCCGGTCACGAGGTGATACAAGAGCACGCCGAGGCTGTAGACGTCGCTGGCAGAAGTACCTGGCCGACCGGCAAAGACTTCCGGCGCGATGCACACGGGCGTACCGGCAAGATCGCGTGACTGGGGAATGACGGTCTCATCGAGCTCAAACCCCGCGCCGAAATCGGTCAATACGGTACGGCCGTCTGAACTGCACATCACGTTGTGAGTCTTGACGTCGCCGTGTACCAGTCCCGCTCCATGTACCGTGATCAGCGCGTCCGCCAGATCGATGCCGATGCCGATGACACGCTCGACGTCGAACGGCCCGCCTTCACGCAGTTCGTGCTCGAGCGTCTTGCCGTGGATGAACTCCATCCACACGCCCACCTGGCCATCGATACGTGCCGCGCCGTAGACCGTAACGACGTTTGGGTGACGGACCCGGGCGAGCAGTCGTCCTTCCTGAATCACCGTCGAGGCACGGGCATCGTCGTGATCGCTCCGCCGCAGCAGCTTGAGCGCCACCTCGCGGTCGAGTCGCGTATCCCAGGCTCGATAGACGTCGCCGAAACTTCCACGCCCGACGTGTTCGAGCAGACGCAGCGGTCCCCAGAACTCCGCCTGCTCACCGTCGACCGTGGGCGCTGGCTCGGAGACCGACGCGACGTCAGACAAACTCGATGAGGTGTCGACGAAGGGTCGCGCGATCTGCGCGATGAAGCGCAACTCTTCGAGCACACGCCGATCCTCTTCGCTGGCCGCCGATTGAGCGGCCGAGTCCCAGTCGACCGGCGCGCCGTCGGCCAGCGCCGCCGCGACATCGAGCACGGCAGGTCTAACGATCACTCTTCAGTTCTTCCGCCAGGCGGACAAGGGCTCGAGCCGTCGCCATGCGCGCGGCGTTCCATGACGGCTTATCGAGGGCATCGGCGATTTCTTCGTATGTCAATCCAAGCTCCAGCCGTGCGACGATGAGCTCGCGTTCATGTTCAGTGAGCCGTGCCAGCGCCGCATCGTAACGATCGAGCTGCTCCTGACGGATCGCCGCTTCGAGCGGTGACGTCTCGGTAGTGGCGATTTGCTCGTCGAGATCCTCGATCGCTGGCTTCCGGCCCTTGCGCCGGAATTCGTCCCGAATTCGGTTCAGCACGGCCTGGCGAAGGTACGCCTGCAGCGCACCCTCGCCTCGCGGCTCGAATGCTTCCACCCGCTTAAACGTCTGAATGACCGTTTCCTGCACAAGGTCCGATGTGTCGGCAATATCGCGGGCCCATCGAGGGAGCCGTCCGCTCGCCCATCGACGCAAGAGAGGAATATGGCGCGCAAATAGGCTGTCGAGCGCGTCGCGGCTGCCGCCCTTGGCACGAGCCAACAACACGGACGTCGTATCGACCTGATTGGCGTCGTCGCTCACTGCCGGCCTGCCTGTCTCCGTTGGCGGCCCTGAGCATACTTCGCTGCCTGACGCGGCCCAAGCGCACACATCCGAGGGGAATGTGCAGGTGCGACGGTTTCCATCGTTTCCCGGTACATGAGGATGTTCGGATTACTGTTGATCGGAGCGATGGCGGCCTGCGCCGTCGCCTGCCGTTCCGGGTCGCCGACCAGCCCGCCACCGCCCGTTGCTGACACTCACCTGGTATCGGGCGTCGTCTCCGAGACTGTCAACGGCGTTTCACGGCCGTTTGCGGGCCGTGGTGTCTACCTCTGGATTCAGACGTCGAGCGGCGGCTTCACACAGGCTGTCGCAACCGACGAGAGTGGCCGGTACATGGCAACCGTGCCGACGAGCCGCGTGTTCGCGTTTGCCTGGGACGCTCCCGAACTGCAGCAGCGTTGCCTTGCGAGTGCGACGGTCAACCGGGATACGACCATTGATGTCGAACTGATCCGGATCGACGGGTCGTCAGTCGACGGGTCGTCAGCGCCCCCGGCGGCAGCAAGCCCGTTGATTACCGGCTTCATCTACGAATCGACGCCACAGGGCCGAAAGCCCCTACGCGGCGTTCATATCTCGGTTCAGGCGTCGTGGGATGTCTGGGTCGCGTACACGCAAACCGACGAGGCAGGCCGCTTCTTCCTTTGTCGCGTCAACGCGCCGGTGGAAATGGTGGCTTCTTCTGGGGAGCATGACGAATGGTGGCAGTCGATCCCCGGCACTACCGACATGGTCCTGGACATCGAACTCAAACGCCGGGAGAAGTAGACATGCGCTACCTAGTTGCGATCGTTACGCTGTGCTCCATCGCTTGCGCAGATAGCAAATCGCCGGTCCAACCGACACCGTCGCCCTCAGTCTCCGCGCAGTTCGCCTTTACTCTGCAAGGTCAGGTGGAAGACACAGCGCGACGGCCTCTGGAA
>JBOGIQ010000169.1:0-12435 GCA_050742535.1 Vicinamibacterales bacterium
TACGGGCACCGCCGCCGCCATTGGAACGGTGTGGAGGTCAACTTCACGGCTCGGATCCGCGGGGGCCTGACCTTCCAGGGTGGCACCAGCACCGGCCGGCGCATAGACGACACGTGCGAAATCCGCGCCGCCCTTCCGGAAACCGCGCCGCTGGATCCCTATTGCCATACCGAGCCGCCGTTCCTGACGGACTTCAAGGGCCTCGGGTCGTACACGATTCCGCGCATCGACGTGCAGGTCAGCGGAACGTTCCAGAGCCTTCCGGGGGATGCGCTCGAGGCCAATTACAACGTACCGTCCGCGACGGTGAGTCTGTCGCTCAACCGCCCGTTGTCGGGCAACGTGCAATTCGCGAATATCAATCTGGTGGAGCCAGGGGACGTGATTGGCGACCGGATCAATCAACTCGACTTCCGCGTCGGCAAGGTCTTCCGGTTCGGCGGCAAGCGCGCGCAGATCGCGCTCGATCTGTATAACGCGCTGAATGGGAATCCCGTGGAGTCGTACAACCAGGCGTTCATTGCGGGCGGCGCGTGGCTGGTGCCGCAGGGCATCCTGACGGCGCGGTTCGCGAAGATCACCGCGCAGTTCGACTTCTAGATACAAGGAGCTGCGCCATGAACTACCGGTTCCTGACGATTCCGGCGATCGCGATCGCTGGCGTCGTCGCGCCCCTGGCCACGACGCCGCTGATCGCGCAGTCCGGAAGCAACTACACGACGCCGCGGACGCCCTGGGGAGATCCTGACCTGCAGGGGACGTATTCCAACCGTACCATCACGCCGTTCGAGCGCGCCGCCAATGTCAACGGCCGCGAGTTCTTCACTCGTGAAGAAGCGGCGGCGCTCGAGCAGCGCGCGCAGCAGCAGAATGGCGACGAAGGACGCAGCAAGGGCACGCGCGGTGATGTTGAGCGTGCCTACAACGACTTCTGGTGGGATCGCGGGACGACGGTCACCTCGCTTCGCACCTCGCTGGTCATCGATCCGCCGGACGGTCGAGTCCCCCCGCAGACCCAGGAGGCGAAGCTGCGTGCGGCGGAAGAAGGGAAGCGGCCGGCATATCGCGGCGGCGGGGCAGCCGGCGGCCGGGGCACGGACAGCTGGCTCGATCGCAGCACGTTCGAGCGCTGCATCACCCGCGGCATGCCGGGCGCGATGAGTCCGTCGGCCTACAACAACAACTACCGGATTACCCAGAGCCCCGGCTATGTCGCCATCGAGATCGAGATGCTTGGTGGCACGCGTGTGATTCCGACAGATGGGCGCAAGCATGTGAGCACGCGCATCCGCAACTGGATGGGCGATTCGGTCGGACGCTGGGAAGGAAACACCCTGGTGGTCGACACCACCAACTTCACCGACAAGCTGCTCTACCGAGGTGCCGCAGAACACCTGCACCTCGTCGAGCGCTTCACGCGCGTCGCACCGGACCGCATCGATTACCGCGTCACCATCGAGGATCCAACGACCTTCACCAGGCCATGGACAATGGCCATCCCGTTCGTGGTCACCGGGGAAGGCATATTCGAATATGCCTGTCACGAGGGGAACTACGGGATGGAAGGCATTCTGAGCGGCGCGCGCGAGGAAGAGCGGGCGGCGTTGAAGGGTAAACAGTGATGCGCGCGGGGCATATCAGCGTCGCCATTACGCTGTTCCTGGGAATGGCCGCGCCAGCAGTCGCGCATCACGCGTTCTCTGCTGAATTCGACGCGAACAAGCCGATCCAGTTGCGTGGGACCGTCGCCAAAGTCGAGTGGATCAATCCGCATACCTGGATTCACATCGACGTGAAAGAACCAAACGGCACGACCACCCGCTGGATGATCGAGGGCGGCACGCCAAACACGCTGCTGCGGAGAGGACTGACGAAAGCCTCGTTACCCGAAGGCACCGAGATCCTCGTTGATGGGTATCGCGCGAAGAACGGCACGAACAGAGCCAACGGGCGCGATCTCACCTTCGCGGACGGCCGCCGATTGTTCGTGGGCTCGTCGGGGATCGGCGCGCCACGAGACGGTCGCGATCCGACAGAGAAGTAGAGGCTGGGCGCTTCGTGGCCGATCGCTCGCCTTCGACGAGCGACGGCTGGCAAGCCAGCGGCCGGAATGGCCGATAGGATCGGCATGATGCGTCTAGCAATCTATGCGACGGCAGTCACGCTCGGTTCCGCCGTCGTCCTCGCCCAGGCGCCGAATGGGGGCGGACCGGGTCCGATCCTCGGCATCGTCGAAATCCCGAAGATCTTTGCGTTCGATCAGAAGACCGGCCGCGTCGAGCCGCGCGGCGCCCTGACGCTCTACACGCGTCCCGATTCGAACAGCAGGGAGGCAGCGACGATCACTGCGCCGCAGGCCATCGACGATGCGGAATACGGATATGAGGAACCGGGTGCGCTTGTTTACCGCCGGGAAGCGGGGTACTACCTCATTCGAACCGCTCGCGGTACGGCGTGGCTTGCGCCGGAAGAGGCCGGGGCCTTTCATTCGTACGAGATGCTGGTTTCGGACGGCCTGGCGTATTTGACCGGCGCCTGGGACGGGTTCGTCAGCACCTCGCCCGGCAACGCCGCTCGCACGCGCGTCCCAAGAAACGCCCAGGGAAACGACGACGTGGAAGTCACGGGCGTCCGCAGGGTCGGCGGCACCCTCTGGTTTCAGGTCGACGTGATGAGCCAACGGTTCTGCACTGCCGATCCGCCGGCCCCAGCCAAAGCCCGCGGCTGGATCCGCGCGCACGACGATTCCGGCGCGCCGACCGTCTGGTTTCATTCACGCGGCTGCTGACCGCCTGCGGGCACCCGCATTTCCCGGCCGAGGTTACAATCAGGAGTTCGCCGGGCCTGTGGCCGTGGGCGAGGGAGTCCCCGTGAAACGAATTGAACGAAAGCATTTGAAGGAAGACGAGCTGGCGCACACGCTGCGCACGGCCCGCGAGTACGTCGAGCCGCGGCAGGAGATGCTGAAGAAGGTCGGCATCGGAGCGCTCGTCGTCCTCGTCGCTGGCATCGGATTCGGCGTCTGGCGCGAATGGAACAGCGGCCGGGGCCAGGCCGAGCTCGCGGAAGCGATGGTGGCGCTGAACGCCGAGGTCGTGCCGGTTGGCGTGACCGGCGCCGAAGGCGTTCCGGCCGCTGCGTCTCTCGGTGCCGAAGGGACGTTTTCAACCGAGGAGGCGAAGCTCACGGCAGCGCTGCCGAAGCTGAAGGCCGCGGCCGACGCGTATCCCGGCAGCCCAGCGGGTATCCAGGCCCGGTACCACATGGCTGGCGCCCTCGCGGCGCTCGGACGGCATGAGGAAGCCGTGACGGCGTTCGACGAGGTGATCAAGCGGGCTGGCGAGAACAGCCTCTACGGCCAGATGGCGCAGTTCGGGAAGGCCGACGCCCAGTCGCGCGGCGGACAGGTCGACGCCGCGATCGAAACCTACAAGGGGCTGGCGGCGCGCAACAGCGACGATTTGCCCGCGGACGCGATCCTGATGCAGCTCGCCCGCGCCTATGTGCAGAAGGGCAACCGCGACGAGGCGCGCAAGACGTTCACCGAGATCGTCGACAAGCACCCGCAGTCGCCGTATACGCAGGAAGCGCGCGCGGAACTCGACAATCTGAAAGGCTAGTTGCGGCGGACGTCCTTGAGCATCGAGAGATCGATGGCCGGCGTCAGGCGGATGCCGGTCAGCGCCTTCTGCGACACGGCCACATTCACCCCATTCCAGATCGGAATATAGACGGCGTCCTCGGCGATCAGCCGCTGCGCCGCACCGTAGTACTTCTTCCGCTCCGGCTCGTCGAGGGCCGCACCAGCCAGATCGAGCAGCCGATCCACTTCGGGATTCTGGTAGTAACCACGATTGAATCCGCTCGGCGGTGTCTGCATTGAGTGAAAGACTCGTCGCAGGATGTCCGGGTCGAGCACGGCACCGCCGACCCACCGCAGCGACATGATCTGGAAGTTGCCCTTCAGGATGTCGGCGAAGACGGTCGCGAATTCATGCGTACGAACGTCGAGGTCGATGCCGACTCGATGGAGATCCTGCTGGATGACGGTGGATTGCAACCGGACGTCCTCGTTGGTCGAGATCTTCAGCGACAGACGCAGCCGCGGCAGCGGACCGTCGCCGTCCGGATCGCGATAGCCCGCCTCGTCCAGCAACTGCTTCGCCTTCTCCGGGTCATACGTGAACATAAAGATGTCGGGCTCATAGGCCCAGGCGCGCGGCGGCAGCAGGCCGCTCGAAAGGTGGGCCAGATCCCGCCGTAGATACTTGACGATGGCGTCACGGTTGGTCGCGAACCCGATCGCGTGACGGACGCGCCTGTCCGACACGACCGTGTCCCGCATGTTGAATCCCAGATACGAGAACTCGAGCCCTGGCGCGCGGACGACGCTGAAGTCGCCGCCCTTTTCCATCTGGTGGACGATATCCGGCGGCACGTCGTTGACGACCAGATCCACCGTGCCCTTGCGCAGCTCGAGCCCGCGCATCGTGTCGTCGGGAATGACTTTGAACACCACCCCTGAATTCCGAGGCGGCCCGTTCCAGTAGTCCGGAAACGCCGCCACTTCCACTTTGTCGTCCGTGGCATAGCGGACGAACCGGTACGGTCCGGTGCCGTTCGGCATGCGCGTCAGCGTCGCCTCATCAACGCCAGCCGGAAGGATCGGTATCGGAACCAGATTCGTCACCGGGAACGACGGAAACGGCGCCTTCAGCGAGAACACCACCGTGTAGTCGTCCAGCGCGCGTACGCCGGCCATCCCGGTGAACGCTCCCTTGAACGGCGAGACGAACGCCGGATCCAGCAACAGGCTGTAGGTGTGGACGACGTCGCGCGCCGTGAGCTCGCGTCCGTCGTGAAACTTCACGCCGCGGCGGAGATACGCGATGTAGGTCAGCGGATCCGGGCGTTCCAGGCGTTCAGCCAGACGCGGGTAAGCACGCAGATCGTCGCCCGTATCCATCAGCGAGTCGTACATCAACTGACCCACGCGGGCAGTGCCTTCGTCGTTTGCCTTCAACGGGTGCAGGTTGTTGGGTCCGACGCGGGCCGCAATCGTAATGATGTTTGGATCGGACGGCGGCTGTGGACGAAAGCAGCCGAGGAGTAATGCAGAATTCAGAATGCAGAATGCAGGCAGTGCCCACAGCAGCAGCGGTCTTCGTCTGCGACGCCCTGTCTGCATTCTGAATTCAGAATTCTGAATTTCCAACCTACCGGTCCTCAGCCAGTCTCTTCAATTCCGCCAGCAACTCCAACGCCTGCCGCGGCGTGATGCCGTCCACGTCGATGGCCTTCAGGCGCTCGGCGAGAGCGTCGTGCTCGGCGTACGGCCCGCTCTCGGCGGGGCGGGCGAACAGGCCGAGCTGGTCGGTCTGCGCGTCGCCGACCGTGCCGGAGAGCGTTGGGCGTCCGCCGCGCGACAGCTCGTCGCTCTCGAGCCCGCGCAGGATCTCCTTGGCGCGCGCCACCACACTGGCCGGCAGTCCCGCCAGCCGCGCCACCTGGATGCCATAGCTGCGGTCCGATCGGCCGCTGACGATCTTCCTCAGGAAGACGATGTCGTCCTTCCACTCGCGGGCGGCAACGTGCGCGTTCACCACCCCGGGACGCGCGTCTGCTAGGTCGGTGAGCTCATGGTAGTGGGTCGCAAAGAGCGTCTTCGGCCGCGCCTTCGGATTGGACGCAAGGTACTCGGCGACCGCCCAGGCGATGCTCAAACCGTCGAACGTGGATGTGCCGCGGCCGATCTCGTCCAGCACAACCAGGCTTCGCGACGTTGCCGTGTGCAGGATGTTTGCTGTCTCCTGCATTTCCACCATGAAGGTGGATTGGCCGCGGGCGATGTTGTCCGACGCGCCGACGCGGGCAAAGATGCGGTCGACGATTGGCACCTTGGCGTCCTTGGCAGGGACGAATGACCCGATCTGGGCGAGCAGCGGAATGAGCGCCGCCTGGCGGAGATACGTCGATTTCCCGCCCATGTTGGGACCGGTCAGGATCACCAGCTGACGGGTGGTGCCGTTCAGATCGATGTCGTTGGGCACGAACGCGCCGGCGGCATAGCGTTCGACCACAGGATGACGACCGTCGGTGACGACATAGTCCTCGCCGTCATGCACGTGCGGCTTGGTGTAGTTCGCCACCGCGGCCGTTTCCGCCAGCGCCGCCAGCACGTCGAGCGCCGAGAGCGCCCGCGCCGATTCCTGGATCCGCGGCGACTCCGCCGCAACGCGAAGCCGCAGCGCCTCGAACAGCTCGAGCTCGCGGGCGAGGATCCGCTCGTCCGCGCCCAGGACCTTTTCCTCGTATTCCTTCAGCGCCGGCGTCGTGAAGCGCTCGCCGCCGGCGATGGTCTGCTTCCGGTGGTAATCCGGCGGCACGGCGTGGAGATTCGACTTCGAAATCTCGATGTAATAGCCGAAGACGCGGTTGAACCGGACCTTGAGGGAGCCGATTCCGGTCCGCTCCCGCTCGCGCTCCTCCATCTCGGCGATCACTTGACGCCCCGATCGGCTGATCGCGCGCAGCTCGTCGAGACCCGCGTCGACGCCGTCGCGGGTAAACCCGCCGTCGCGGGCGAACGCCGGCGGTTCGTCGATCAACGTGCGCTCGATGTCGTCCCGCAGATCGGCCAGCTCGTCGAGCGAGGCGGTGAGCGATCGCACCAGCGGCGCCTGCAGCGGCTCGAGCAGCAGCTTCAGCCGGGGAATAGCAGCGAGTGACTGTCGAAGGGCAACGAGATCGCGCGGTCCCGCCGTGCCGAGGGCCGCGCGCGCGACCAGCCGCTCCAGGTCATGGACCGACTTGAGCGTCTCGCGGAACTTGCCGCGTTCGGTGGTTCGAAAGGCGAGCTCCTCGACGGCGTCGAGCCGGTCGCGGATGCGCTCGAGCGACGCCAGCGGCCGCAGCAGCCACGCGCGGAGGAGCCGTGCGCCCATCGACGTCACGGTGCGATCGATCTCGTCGAGCAGCGATCCTTTCGTGCCGCCCTCGTTCCCGGCGACGACCTCGAGGTGCTTCAGCGTAATCGGATCGATCACCAGACAGTCGCTGGCGGTCTTATAGGCAATCGCGCGAACGTGGGCGAGATCCGCCTTCTGCGTATCGCGCAGGTACGTCGTCAGCCCGCCGGCGGCCTGAATGGCGGCGGTCCGCCCCTCGAGCCCGAAGCCGTCGAGGCCGTGCACCCGAAGCTGATCGAGCAGCGCGCGCCGGGCCGCCTCCGGTTCGAAGGTCCACGCGTCGGCGGTCGTCACCGGCATCTGCAGCCGTGCGATCTCCGGCAGCCGCTCGACGATCTCCCGCGAGGGCACGACGACTTCACGCGGGCGAAGCACCGCGATTTCGTCGGCCAGCGCCTGCAGCCCGTCGCCATTTCGATATTCGGCGGTCGTGAACTCGCCGGTCGACAGGTCGATGAGACCCACACCATAAAGCTCCCCGGCAGTGGCAATCGACATCAGATAAGCGGGCTCACGCGCGTCGAGGTACGCGGCGTCAGTGAGCGTCCCGGGCGACACCACCCGGACCACCTCACGCTTGACGAGGCCTTTGGCTTTCTTCGGATCCTCCGTCTGCTCGCAGATGGCGACACGAAATCCCTTCTTGACCAGACGCGCGACGTACCCATCAGCCGCATGGTGCGGCACGCCGCACATCGGAATGCCGTTGCCGCCGGCATCTTTCGACCGGGACGTGAGCGTGAGCTCGAGCGCCCGCGCGGCGACCAGCGCGTCCTCGTAGAACATCTCGTAGAAGTCGCCCATGCGGAAGAACACGATCGCATCGCGGTACTGATGCTTCGCGTCGAGATACTGACGCATGGCAGGGGTAACGGACATCAGCGGGGGTGAACGCCTGTATTATCGCTCAGTGGTTTGCCTGAGCCTCGACACCACGACGCCCGGCGGCAGCTGCGCGGTGGCGCGTGACGGGGTGGTGATTCGCGAGTTGCGCGGCGATCCCGATCGTCCACACGACACGCGTCTCCCCGGCGATCTGATGACGCTCCTTGCCGACGCGCGGCTCGGCCTTCGCGACGTCGAGCTGTACGCGGTGGCGACGGGCCCGGGTTCGTTCACCGGACTGCGAATCGGCATCGCGACGATGCAGGGGCTCGCGTTCGCGGCGGGGAAGCCGCTCATCGGGGTATCCGGCTTCGACGCACTCGCGCGCGCGGTCATCGTGGGGCGCACGGTCACCGTGGGGCGAGCCTTGTCAGGCTCGCCAAGTGCTCAAGGTGCGCGGTCGGTAGCGACCTGGGTAGATGCGTGGCGCGGGGAAGTGTTCGCGGCACGCTACGAAGGCGATGTCGAGGTGGATCCGCCAAGCGTCGAGAAGCCCGACACAGTGCTTGCCCGGATAGCGCTTGCCCGGATAGCGGCGCCAACGCTGTTCGTCGGCGATGCAGTGCCGATTTACGCCGACGTGATCCAGCGCGCGTGTGGCGACCGCGCGCTTTTCGCCGAACCGCCCGCACCGCCACTGGCCGGCACGATTGCGCAGCTCGCCACCGAACAGGCGCGGGCGGGCCATCATCCGCCACCCGACGACATCCGTCCCCTCTATATCCGCCGGCCGGACGCCGAGCGTGCCCGTGATGCCCGACCTGTCCGCTGACGGCGTTCGCGACCGCGATTCAGGCCCTTCGCCGCGCTATTGGATCGACCGGCTGGAAGGAGACGCGGATCTCGACGGCGTGCTGGAGGTCGAGTCCGAGTCGTTTACGAATCCGTGGACGCGCGAGATGTACACCTGGGAACTGCAGAACCGGTCGGTCTGCCACATCTTCGTCGCCCGGACGCATGACTGCCCGGTGGCGGGCTTTTGCGCGTTCTGGCTGGTGCTCGACGAAATCCATATCAACAATGTCGCGGTCCGCCCGCGATTTCGCGGCGCCGGCATGGGCTCGACGCTGCTGCGACACGTCCTGGCGGAGGCCAAGCAGCTTGGCGCGCGGCGGGCCACGCTCGAAGTCCGCGCCTCGAACGAAGCCGCGCGGCGCCTGTACGAACGGCTGGGGTTCTACGTCGCCGCGACGCGGCGCAACTACTACACGAATCCCGTGGAAGACGCGCTGATCCTGTGGCGCGACGAACCCGGCTAAGCCGTTGCGGCCATTCGTTTTGCCGTCCAGTCGTTGGGGGATTGAAGCCGGAGGCCGCGTGTGTTACCTTGCCCTTACTTTACGCGCGCGTTTCCTCTTTCAAGGAGGTGCGGCCATGAGCCCAGCGGAAGCGCAGGAGGTAAAAACCCTCTTGCTGCGCGATGACCCGACCTACCGCGAGCTAGCCAAACGGCACCATCAGTTAGACGACAGACTCCACACGTTCACCGACCGCCACTACCTCACCGATTCCGAGCACGTCGAAGAAGTTACCCTCAAGAAATTGAAACTCGCTGTGAAAGATCAGATGGAACGGATCGCGCGCGAGTACGCCCAGGCTCACGGATCGACTTCGTAGCCGAATTTTCCCGGTTGAGGTGGCGCCGTGGGGCGGACGTTGTTTAGTCCGCCTTGCGCGCCTGACAAGGCGCGCCCCACGGCTCTCACGGGCGAAGAGGGTACACTCGGACTCTCTTTTGTATGCGCATCGACCCGGCCGGCTGGCCTTTCATCCTCGGCGGCCTCGTTCTCGCCATCGTCGCCCTCTGGCTGTTCAAGCCGCTCGTTGGCATCACGCTGCTGATTCTGACGACGTTTTTCCTGTTCTTTTTCCGGGATCCGGATCGCAGGGTGGTCGCGCCCGACACGGCTGTGCTTTCGCCCGCGGACGGTCGGGTCATGGTCGCCGGCCCATCCACGTCGCCGACCTTCTCATCCGGCCAGTGGCAGCAGATCAGCATCTTTCTGTCGCCGATGGACGTGCACGTAAATCGCCTGCCGGTCGGCGGCCGGGTCGTCGCGGTGAAGTACCATCCGGGACGCTTCCTGCCGGCGTACCGATCCGACGCCGGCGAGTTGAACGAGTACACCGAAGTGACGATCGACCATGGCGGCCAGATGATTGTGGTGCGGCAGATCGTCGGTATCCTCGCGCGGCGCATCGTCTGCCGCATCAAGGAAGGGGACGTCGTCAAGGCAGGCGACCGCTTCGGCGTCATGAAGTTCGGCTCGAGGATGGATGTCTTTCTGCCACGCGAGGCGGCGCTGCAGACCAGGGTCGGCGAGAAGGTGGTCGGCGGAATCACCGTTCTGGCTGCGCTGCCCGATGCCCGCGCACAGACCGCCGAGGGGCAGTCGCACATGAGCCTGGTGCACTGACGTGGAGCGGGATGACGTTCGTCCGCGGCTGAGGATGCTGCGGCCGCTGCGCCGCAGCACGGACCGTCCGGGGCGCCGGCTCCGGCGCGGCGTCTACCTCCTCCCGAGCATGTTCACGGTCGGGAACATGTTCTGCGGCTACGCGTGCATCGTGCACGCGATGCGCGGCGAGTTTCATATCGCCGCACCGTTCATCGGGTTCGCGATGGTCCTCGACATGCTCGACGGGCGCATCGCGCGCATGACGGGCACGTCCAGCGACTTCGGCATCGAGCTCGATTCGCTGGCCGACGTGATCTCGTTCGGCATGGCGCCCGCGATACTGTCATTCTCCTGGGGACTGCAGCCGCTCGGACGTCTCGGCTGGGCCGTCGGGTTCCTGTTCGTGGCGGCCGCGGCGCTGCGGCTGGCGCGGTTCAATATCCAGGCGGGATCGGTGGACAAGCGGTATTTCGTCGGCATGCCGAGCCCCGCAGCCGCCGCGGTTCCCGCCGCCACGGTGTTCGCCTATCCGTACGGGTTCACGGCGTACACCGAAGCCGTGCCCGTCATCGCGATGGTCCTCGTTCCCGCGCTGCTGATGGTGAGCACCATTCGCTTCCGCAGTTTCAAGACCTTCGACCTGCAAACGCGGCGAAGCTACACGGTGCTGTTGCTCGTCGCGGTCGTGTTGGCGCTCTTCGCCGCCAAACCGGACTATCTCTTTGTCGTTCTCGCGTATGGTTATCTGCTGTCTGCCTTCGTAGAACTCGCGTGGACGCGCCTGCGCCGGCGGCCACCAGAAAGCCACCAGGAACACGAAGAGTCAGCCACGAAGGAAACCGGTTAAGCGACAGGGAGCGACAGCTCCACTGTCGTCCCCCGATCCCGCTCGCTCGTCACGGCAATCGTCCCTCCAGTCAGCTCGACGTTCCGTTTCGCGATCGGGAGTCCCAGCCCGGTACCCGTCGCCTTGGTCGAGAAATAGGGCTCGAACGCGCGTTCGAGCGCTTCCTGGTCCATGCCGACGCCGGTATCGGAGATGCGAATCGTGACGCGGTGATCGACGGTCCGCGCTGAAACGCCAAGCGTGCCGGCGCTCGGCATCGCATGCAGCGCGTTTTCCACGATGTTCGTCAGCGACCGCGCGATGAGCGTGCGGTCGATCTGCACGCGCGGCAGGTCCACCGGAATGTCGATATCGAATCGAATGCGCTCGGACAGGCCGGCGCGGTACGGACTGACGACCTCGTCGAGCAGCTCCGGCACGTCGACCGCCGTTGGGCGGGCGGTCGGCGACGAGGCGAAGCTCGAAAACTCCGACGCGATCTGCCGCAGGAGGCGGACCTGGCTGAGGATCGTGGCGACGCAGTCCTGCAGCACCGGGCTGAGCGGCTCACCGCGATCGGCGTGCACGCGGCGCAGATGCTCGGCGTTGAGCTGAATGGGCGTCAGCGGGTTCTTGATCTCGTGCGCGACCTGGCGCGCCATCTCCGCCCACGCTTCGAGCCGGTTGGTGCGTTCGAGCTCGGCGCGCTGCCGCTGGAGATCCCGGGCCATCGAGTTGAAATCGTCGACGAGGCGGCCCAGCTCGTCGGACGACGTGGTGGCGATGCGGGCGTCAAGGTCGCCGCGCGCGATGCGCCGGGTCGCGCGGGTCAGCCGGTTCACCGGGTCGGAGATGCGCTCCGCCATCGAGTAGCCGATGCCGGCGCCGGCAAGGATGAAGAGCAGCGCCGCCAGGAGCACGCGCCGATCGAGCGCCTCGATTTCGTCTTCGATTTCCTGCTGACGGGAGGCAAGCGGGACCGTCAGGATGCCCCCCTCGAAGAGCGGCATCGCCGCCACCAGATACGGGCTGAGTGTGCCCACGCGCTCGCGGACGACAACGGCGGCTTCGCGACTGAGCTGCAGCGCCTGGTGCACTTCCGCGGGCGTGCGCGTCGGCAGAAAACCGGACGCAAACAGATTTCGCTCGCTGGTCGCGACCAGCTGTCCCCCGGCGAAGTAGTTCACGTCCTGATCGATGAGGCGGCTGACCCACACCATCAGGTTGTCTTCGATCGGAACCCCGTCCGCGGAGGCGCGCGGCACCACCAGATCCTTCACGACGCGGCTGGCGGTATCTGCCGTGCGGACGGCTTCCTCCTCGATGTTGGCGCGGATTCTTTCGGCAACGTAGAGCC
>JBOGIQ010000170.1:0-12315 GCA_050742535.1 Vicinamibacterales bacterium
ACCCGGCCTCGGCGCGCGCCGAGCAGGGTACGTCGCCCGCGGGCTCGCCGGCGCAGGCACCGCCGGTACGGTCGCTGCACGTGCAGGGGAACGTCTGGATGATCAATGCCGGGACCGTGAACGTCGCGGTCCAGGTCGGCGACCAGGGCGTGCTGCTCGTGGATACCGGACCCGAGGGTCTGGCCGAGGCGATTCTGGCGGAAGTCCGCCGGATCGCCGGCGACAAGCCGATTCGCTACATCGTCAACACTCACTCGCATCGCGATCACACGGGCGGCAACGTGAAGATCGCCGGCGCAGGGAAGTCGATCATTTCCGGCAACTTCGCGGCGCAGGCCGGGACCGGCGCCGCGGATGCCGCCAAGATCCTTGCGCACGAGCAGACGCAGGTCCGCATGCAGGCGGAAGGGCCCGACGGTGTGCCTGCGGCAGGGTGGCCGACCGACACGTTCTTCGTGGCGAAGGATGCCTTTTACTTCAACGGCGAGGCCGTTGAACTTCTCCATCAGCCAAACGCGCACACGAGCGGCGATGTCATCGTCCACTTCCGCAAGTCCGACGTCATCGCCGCGGGTGACGTGTACATCAACACGACCTTTCCGGTCATCAACCGCGAGCACGGCGGAAGCTATACCGGAATGCTTGCCGCCTTGAACCGGATCATCGACATCACCGTGCCGCGCGACAAGGCCGAGGGCGGCACGTACGTGATCCCGGGCCATGGACGGCTGGCGGACGAAGCCGACGTCGTCGACTACCGCGACATGGCGACCATCGTGCGCGATCGCGTCCGCGACGCGATCGGCAGGAAGATGTCGCTCGAGCAGGTGAAGGCGGCGCGGCTGGTGCGCGATTACGAGGGGCGCTTCGGCGCTGCGCAAGGCACCTGGACGACCGATGCGTTCCTTGAGGCGGCGTATCGCAGCCTCAGTCCGGCCCGTCCTGCGGCAGGTGCACGATGAGATTGCACCCGATTGCAGGTCCTTTCGGACGTGTGCTTGCTGCCGCCCTGGTCGTCGCGACGATGGCGCCGGCTGCCCTCGCGCAAAGGGGTCGCGGCGCGGGACCGGGCCCGCAGGCGGCCCAGTCGCCTCAGGCATCCGCACCGATCGATCTGACGGGCTACTGGGTGTCGATCGTCAACGAGGATTGGCGCTGGCGGATGGTGACACCGCTGAAAGGCGACGTCGCGAGCGTACCTCTGAATGCCGAGGGACTGAAAGTTGCCAAAAGTTGGGATCCCGCGACGGACGGATCGTGTCTCGCCTATGGTGCCGCCGCCGTCATGCGGATGCCGACCCGCCTGCACATCACCTGGGAGAGCGAGAACACGCTCAGAGTCGATACCGATGCCGGCGCCCAGACGCGACGCCTGATGTTCAACGCCGCGACGCAGGCGCCTGAGGTGAAATCGCTGCAGGGATTCTCGCGCGCGGAGTGGGAGCGGATGGCTATTCGCGGCGCGGCCCGCGGCGCTCCGCCTGCCGGGGGACATCTCAAGGTCGTGACCACGAACCTGGCCGGTGGCTGGCTGCGAAAGAACGGCGTTCCGTACAGCGATCAGGCGACCGTCGTCGAGTACTTCGATCGCTTCGCGGCACCGGGGAACAGCGAGTGGCTCGTCGTCACGACCGCCGTCACCGATCCGAAGTACCTGACCCAGGAGTTTGTGACCAGCACGCATTTCCGGCGCGAACCGGACGGATCGAAATGGGATCCGACTGCCTGTAAGCCGTGACCTCATGGCCGATCCACGTTCGCCCGTATCGCGACGCCAATTCGTGCTCACGGGTCTGACCGCGGCGGCATGGCCGGTGCTGCCGATTGCAGCGCAGGCGCGCGATCTGGCGACGCTGACGCTGAAGGAGGCGTCCGACCGTGTTCGCCGTCGCGACCTGTCTCCCGTCGAACTGACCCGGGCCTGCCTGGCCCGGATCGATCGGCTCGAACCAGCGATCAACGCGTTCATCACCGTGACGCCGGAGCAGGCGCTGGCGAGTGCGGGCGCGCTCGAGGCAGAAATGAGACGCGGGCGGCGGCGCGGGCCGCTCCATGGCATTCCGATCGCGCTCAAGGACAACATCGATACCGCTGGTGTTCTGACGACGGCCGCCAGCGGCGTCTTCAAAGACCGCGTGCCTGCCGCCGATGCGGACGTGGTCGTCCGGTTGAAGAACGCCGGCGCCGTCCTGCTGGGCAAACTGAACCTTCATGAGTTCGCGCTCGGCGGAACGTCGGCGGTGACGTACTACGAACCGGTGCGTAATCCGTGGGCGCGCGATCGGGTCGCGGGCGGTTCATCGGGCGGCTCAGCTGCCGCCATCGCGGCCGACATGTGCCTCGGGACCCTGGGCACGGACACCGGCGGCTCGATCCGCATTCCTGCCTCGCTCTGCGGCATCGTCGGCTTCAAGCCGACCTACGGGCGGGTCAGCACGCGTGGCGTGATCCCCATGGCGTGGACGCTGGACCATGTCGGCCCGATGTGCAAAACGGTCGAAGATGCGGCGCTGATGCTGGCCGCGATTGCCGGCTACGACCCTCTCGATCCGACGTCGGTGGATGCGCCGGTTCAGGATTACAGCCGCGCGATCGGGATGTCGACGGCGAAGCTACGTGTCGGCGTTGCGCGCAAGCCGTTCTTCGACAACCTGAATCCGGAGGTGGCGAAAGCCGTCGAGGCCGCGATCGACGTCCTGCGCAAGCTGACGGCGAGCGTCACCGACGTGGACGTCCCGCCGGCAGGCAATGTCGCTGACGTATGGAATGCGGAGATTTACGCCTACCACGAGCCGTTCATCAGCAAGACGCCTGAGTTGTATCAGCAGGCGACGCGCAATCTCATCCAGGGAGCAGGAAAGACGAGCGCGTTGACCTACGCGCACGCGAAGCGCCAGCTCGATATCGTTCGCCGTGACGTCAGGAAGGTCTTTGGCCGAGTCGATGTGCTCGTCACGCCAACCCAGCGCGGTGTTGCGCAGCCGATTGCCGCGCCTCAGCCGCCTGCGGGTCGCGGGGGTGGTACACCGCCGCCCGGTGGCGGGGCGCCAGGGGGCGGAGGTGGCGGCATCATCAACACCGCGGCATTCGATATCTATGGTTTGCCGACGATCTCCGTGCCGTGCGGCTTCTCCTCGATGGGCCTGCCGATCGGACTGCAAATCAGCGGCAATCATTTCGCCGAATCAACCGTTCTCGCGCTCGCGCACGCCTACGAGCAGGCGACCGGCTGGCATAAACGGCGGCCTGCCCTGACGTGAGGTTGCCGCGTGCTAGTACGGCTTCAGCCGGATACCGAGTCGTAGTGTCCGCCTTCAGGCGGACCTGCTGGCTCGTGGCTTCCGCTGCGGGCCGACGCGCTTCAGGTTCCGTCAACCGGACGCGCGCAAACCCCGCAAATAATTCGACCGAACTGGGCGCCGAATATCGCAAGCTGCAGGCGGACGGCTAGTCGGGTGACCGCGGTACCCGGAGCATGAAGGATCAGATCAGGGAGACGGTCGAACCAGGCCGCATCGGCATCCGAAAACTGAGCACGACCGACCCGATGCGGATCTCATCGCCATCGGTCAATTCCACCGCACCGCTGATTCGCTGCCCTCGAAGCTGTGTACCGTTCTTGCTGCCGAGGTCTTCCAGTGTCGCCCGGCTTCCTGCGATCACAATCCGAGCGTGACGGCGCGAGACGGTGAAGAAGTCAAGCCACACCGCCGCCTCCGGTTCGCGGCCAATGATGTTTTCGCCATCGGTGAGACGAATCTGCCGTCCTTCGCACATCAGCCACGATCCGAGCGGCGGCGCGCCCGAGAGGCGCTCGTCATCAGGGACGGCTCCGCAGAACGCATAGCCGAACCGCCGGATCGTGCGGATGAACCGCGGTTCGTCCGCATGGTCGCCAGTGACCTCCCGGATCTCCGCGATCAGCGATGGCAGATTCGCTTCTGCTACGTAGGTGTCCGGCCAGAGGCGCTCGATCAGCTCGTCTTTCGACATCGCGCGGGGACGGTTCTCGATCAGCAGTCGCAGCAGCTCGAACGCCTTTGGCGACAGGCGAAGCTCCTCGTCGCCGCGCAGCAGCTGACGCGTGCCGAGATCGAGAATCAGCTCGCCAAACCCCAGCCTCACGGCGTCACTCCAGCGAAAACCCATCAAACACCCATGGCCTTCCCAGGACGGTACTGGCCGGCGGCTTCCATAGTAGCCGCTCAGCGCGGATGGATTTCCGCGGGAGGTCGCCATGAAACAGTGCTGCACGATCATTGCGTTCTGCATGCTGCTGGCAGGATGCGATGCGGCGTCGCGTTCGGTCGTTGGTCCGGAGGCTCAGGCACCCGCCGACGCCACGATGTATACGCTCACCGGCCGCATTCAGGATGCCAACGGCGCACCGGTTTCCGGTGCCGCAGTCGGGCTGACCGGTCAGGCTGGCAGTGGCAGGACCACATCCGACGAACGCGGTGAGTATCGGTTCACGGTCCTTCGCGGCCTTGCGGTCCTCACCATCACCAAGGAAGACTTCGTCGATTACACCACCAGCCTGTTCATGACGGCCGATCAGACGCTGACGATCACGCTCCACCATCGCGGCGCAGCTCTCACGCTGACTGCCGGCGCCACATTGCACGGAACCATACAGGGCCCCCCGTGTGATCCGGCCTGGGACGCGACCGCTCCCTGCGTCGCGGTCCACTTCATACCCCCCGAGACCGGGCTGTACGACCTTGTGCTCACCTGGAAGGGCCCGAGTGCCGTCGACATGCTGGTTGACGGCGACTTCGCCCTGTACTGGGAGAGCTACACCGGAGAAATCCGCGCGACGGTGGCAGGACAAGCGGGTATCCGGTGCGAAATCCGCATCCACGCCTATCACCTTCCGGTGGTGCCGGAGCCGTTCGAGCTGAGCGCGTGGCTGCGGCCGCAGTCGTGAGATCGCCCTCGGCGCCCCCCGGGCAGCGCGGCACTATAATCCGCGGCGCTGCCCGATGCCAGTCGACGCAGGCACGCGCTTTGGTCCGTACGAGATCCTTGGCCCGCTCGGTGCCGGCGGCATGGGCGAGGTCTACCGTGCGCGCGACACGCGTCTCGATCGGATCGTCGCCTTCAAGATCCTTGGCCCAAGCTTAGCTGACCAGCCGACGCACCGTGAACGGTTTCGCCGCGAGACGCGTGCGATTTCCTCCCTGAGCCACCCGAACATTTGCGTCTCGTTCGACGTCGGCGAGCAAGACGAGGTGGCGTTCCTCGTCATGGAGTATCTCGACGGAGAGACGCTGGCGGCGCGGCTCCTGCGCGGTCCGCTGCCGCGCCCAGAGGTCCTCCAGCGCGCGATCGAGATCGCGTCGGCGCTCGATCACGCCCATCGGCTTGGCATCGTCCACCGTGATCTGAAGCCAAGCAACGTCATGCTGACGCAGGCGGGCGCCAAGCTGCTTGATTTCGGTCTGGCCAAGATTCAGCACCTCGAGTTTCCGCTCGCCTCCGCAACCGCGACCATCCCGGCGGCCGCCGCGACCGCCGAGGGCAGCATCGTCGGCACGTTTCAGTACATGGCACCGGAACAGCTCGAAGGCAAGGATGCCGACGCGCGTACGGATGTGTTTGCGTTCGGCACGCTCGTGTACGAAATGGCTACCGGGCAGAAGGTCTTCACCGCAGGCAGTCAAGCCAGTCTGATCGCGGCCATTCTCCGGGCCGATGCGCCACGCCTCTCGTCGATTGACCCGCTCACGCCGGCCTCGCTCGATCACGTCGTCGCGCGATGCCTGGCGAAGAACCCGGACGACCGGTGGCAAACGGCGCGCGATCTGATGCTGGAACTGCGCGAGATCGCACGGCGGGGCGTCGATCACACGCCGATCACGGCGGCGCCACCGGCGATTCGCCCGGGACAGCACGCCGGCCCGCGCCCGTCGCGCGAGCGTGCCGCCTGGGCCGTTGCGATGGCCGCCACCGTGGTCGCGGTCATTGTGGGCGGGCTGTATGTCAGGACCATGTGGACGGACCAGCCCACGACCACTGCTGCGATCCGATCGGAGATTCCGGCGCCCGCCAGCACGATTGTCGGAGCCATCGCGTTATCGCCGGACGGTCGGCGCCTGGCGTTTGTCGGCCGCAACGGATGGACGACTCGGCTGTGGGTTCGCGCGCTCGATTCGGTGACGGCGCAGCCACTCGGTAATACCGACGGCGCCGATTACCCGTTCTGGTCCCCGGATGGACAGTCACTCGGATTCTTTGCCGACGGAAAGCTGAAACGGATCGCCGTGTCCGGCGGCCCTGCACAAACGCTGGCGGACGCGCCGAACTCGCGGGGCGGCACATGGGGCCGCACGGGTGTCATCGTGTTCTCGCCGGATACGAGGACGCTCTTTCGCGTTCCCGAGGAAGGGGGACGCACCGACGAGATCACCACGCTGGACGCCTCGCGTGGCGAGCTTTCGCACCGGTGGCCGGTGTTTCTGCCGGATGGACGGCGGTTCCTCTACCTGGCCCAGGGCTCGGTTCAGGAGCATCGCGGCCTCTTTGTCGGATCCATCGACAGGTCGCAACCAACATTTGTCGTCCGTACGGAAAACAACGGCGCGCTTTCTGCGGCTGGATACCTCCTCTTTCGCCGGGACAGTACCCTGATGGCGCAGCGGTTCGATGCAGAGCGCCTCCGTCTCGATGGCGATCCGGTTGCACTGGCAACGCCGGTTGCGGTCAACGGGCTGGAACGCGCGCAATTCGACATTGCAGCCGGCACGCTGGTGTACCGCCGGGGGGCGTTTCTGGGCCGCAGCGAGCTGGTCTGGATGGACCGCAAGGGTCAGCGGGTCGGCCAGATCGGCACGGCAGGCGACTTCAGGGCGGTCCGGATCTCACCGGACGGACGTCACGTGGCGTTCGCGATCGAAGATCAACGCGTCGGCACGCCCGATGTCTGGATACACGACGTCGCGCGCAACGAGGCGACGCGATTTACGTTTGACCCGGGTACCGACAGAGATCCGATCTGGTCGCCGGAAGGAACCCGACTGGCCGTTCGATCGAACCGCCACGAGCGGTTCAACGTCTACGCGCGGGCCTTCAACAGCGTCGGCGGGGAGCAGCTTCTGTACGATTCCACCGAAAACGCGAATATCCACGACTGGTCGCGCGATGGACAGTTCATGCTCTTTACACGTATGGATCCTGCCGGCAAGACGGGCCGCGACGTCTGGGTCCTGCCGGTCGATGGACCGCGCGCGCAGTATCCACTGCTCCAGGCGCCGCTCAATCAGGACTATCCACGGTTTTCACGAAGCGGGCGGTTGCTGTCGTACCAGGCCGATGATTCGGGCCGTCCCAAGGTCTTCGTCATGCCGTATCCGGCCACTGGCGATCAATGGGAGGTCTCACCCGACGGAGGCGCACAGCCGATCTGGCGCGCTGACGGCACCGAGCTGTTTTACGTCGCGCCGGACAACAGCGTAATGGCCGTTGACGTGCGCCGCGAAAACGCCACGGTCCAGTTCGGTACGCCGCGTCGCTTGTTCCAGGCGCCGATCGTCGTGCTTCCCGCGCGACAGCCCAGTTGGACGTGGGATGTGTCTCCCGACGGGGGCCGGTTCCTGCTCATCCTCGGCATCGACGATGAGGCCCCGGTCACGCTGGTGACAAACTGGCAGTCGGATCTGGCGAAGTAGAGTTGAGGTTCTTAGAAGTCCACCCGAATACCAACCTGGATCTGCCGCGGGTCGCCGGACGCGGTTGGGCTGCCGAAGGTGGTGTTGGCGATACTGCCGTCGAAGCCAGTCCAGTTCGGTTGATTCATGATGTTGAAGGCCTCGGCGAGCAGTTCTACCCGGTGCCGGCCCAGCGTGACGACCTTTGACAGGCGGACGTCGAGTTGCCATGCAGCCGCGCCCCGCTCCGAATTGCGGGACACGCCCGGCGGCCGATCGTTCACCGCCAGATCTCCGTTATCGTCGCTGCCGGTGGTGACGTTATAGGGAAACGCGCTGCGCGCCGTCAGCAGCGTGGTCAGTCGCAGCGCGAAGGGAAGATCGACATTCGTGCTGGTGGACAGGCGATGACGCGCGTCGCTCGACGCCGGGCCACGCTCGGCGGCAAAGTTGCGCTGGTCCTGCGCCAGAAACTCCCAGTCCTCCGTATCGCGCTCTGCGCGCGCCCATGTATAGGAGACTCCGTACGAGTGCCGTGAGGAGTGCCGCTTGCGAAAGCCGGCCTGCAGGGCGCGATACCACGAGTGTCCGTTCGAGTCGCGCGTGAGGATTCGCTGGAATGCCGGATCGGGCCGCGGACGTCCCGGGCTCTCGAGGTTGGGGTAGTTCAAATCGATCGACCGAAGCAGCTCCCGGCCACGCGCCCAGACGCCGTCAACCGTCAGCGCGAAGGGACCGCGCATCTGGCGGATTCCGACGCTGACCTGCCTGGTGACCGGCGTGTCCATCCCCGGCGCCAGCACAGTGGTGCTCGGGATGCTGAGGTTGATCGAGCCGGCGCGCCGCGGGTTCGGACCGAAGGGATCCGGATACCCTGGATTCGCGAACAGCGTCTGCGTCACCGTGGCCGCCCGCAGTGCGTTGCTCGAGATGATCAGGAGCACCTGGTCGTAGAACAGGCCGTAGCTGCCGCGCAGCACCAGGCTGCCGTCGCGGCGGAGACCGTACGCCACTCCGAGCCGAGGCGCCAGATTATCGGGGTCGTGCGAAATGCCCGGCGCGTCCTGATAGTCCCAGCGCACGCCGGCGTTCACGGTCAGGCGCGCCGTCGGCGTCCATGAGTCCTGCGCGAAGCCGGCGTAGATCCCGCCGCGAAAATCGGTGTCGGGATCGCCGACATTGCGCAGGTAGCGCACGGGATACGTCGCGCCAACGGCGGCATCGAACGGGAGGTTCGTACCAAAGGTGAAAATACCGTCGAATCCGGCCGGCTCGCGCCCGCTCTCGCGCACCAGGCTCGCATCGACACCAAACTTGATCGAGTGATCCCCGAGAACGTCCGGCACCAGCCATGTGTACGCGCTCAGACCCTGCCACCGCGTCTCGATGGTTTCGGACGGACTGACCGGCGACTTGCCGAGCAGGAGCCCCGGACGATTCTCGGCAGGACATCCGGGACAATACCGGGTGACATCGGACTCGTTCCGCCGCCGTGCACCCTGAAACTTCAACTCCAACAGACGGCGCGACCCGAGCACGTGGTTGTAGAGAATCGCCGCATCCTGATTGAGCCGGCTGATATCCGCGTGGCGTTCCGGGGCAATGAGTCCGACCGAGCCAGGGTCGCTCGTCTGATTTGTCTCGCGCACACGGTCGAGGCGGTAGCGGGCAGTCAACCGCCGGGCTCCCGCGGTGAGGTCGCCACGAGCGAGCAGCAGCGTCGATCGGCTCGTCACCGGAAGGCTCGCCTCGGCGCCGGGCCGGAACAGCTGCAGGACCGTTGACGTGACAAATTGTTGTGTATCTCGATTGGTCTGCTCGGCCGAGGCAAAGAAGAAGACACGATCGCGGCGAATGGGACCGCCGATGAACCCACCGGCGATCTGTTGCTGCAACGGTGACTTCGTTTCCGGTGGCGACAGCAGATATGCCTCCCGCGGCGTCGCGTCCCACCTGTCGTCGCGATGGTAGTAAAAGGCGCGTCCCTGGTACTGGTTCGTACCGGCGCGGGTCACCAGGCTGACGATCGCGCCTGACGCCTGGCCGTACTCCGCACTGTAGCTGTTCGACAGCACCATGAACTCGCTGATCGCGTCGAGAGACAACGTGCCGCGGATGTTCGACAGGCGGTTGTCGTCGATGCTGAGGCCATCGACCAGAAACGTGTTGTTGCGGCCATGCTGTCCCGCAGCGGTGATTCCGACTGCCGTGGTTCGCATCGTGCCGGCCATTGCGCCGATGCCGGGGGCCAGGCTCGCCAGGCTGACGACATCGCGTTCGGTCACCGGCAGCTCGTCGATCTCCGCGGTCGTGAACGCGCGTCCCACCGTGGTCAGCGGCACGCCGCCGATCGGCGCATCCGCGGCGACCGTCACGCGGTCGATCACCCCGCCGATGCGCATGGTCAGTGCGAGGGCAATCTCGTCGTTCAGCGCGAGCATCATGTCCGACTGGACAACGTCCGCGAATGGCGGCAGCGCCGCGCGCAACTCGTACCGGCCTGGCGCCAGCCCGATGACGCGAAAGGAGCCGCGGGCATCGGTCGTCGCCGTTCGCGATTCGCCGGTGCCGAGATGGCGGAGGGTAACCGTTACGCCCGGGAGCACGCCGCGCTGCTCGTCGGTCACCGTTCCGAATACGGTCGCCGACGTCGACTGCGCCCAGACGGCACCGGGGACGGCGCCGACCGTCAGCGCAAGAAGGACGCAGACCGCAACCTCCCTCATGTAATCAACGCTGACGTCGAACCCAGCGAAAGACCATCGAATTCCCAGCCATTGCCAAAGACTGCATCAGGGCGGCCGTCCCATATTACGCCGACAGCGCGAAACGCGAGGAGGCGAGTTATGAAAGGTATGACACAGGCGGTGACACTGGCGATCACGTGCGCCGCGGCGGCGCTCATGTCGTCCGAGGTGACGCACACGCAGTCCGGCAGCTGTTTCGTTGGCACCACCGCCGGAAGCATTCAAGGTCTGGATCGCGGGTTGTCGTGTGCGTTTCTGGGTATTCGGTACGCTGCGGCGCCCACAGGCAGCCTGCGCTGGACGCGGCCGCAGCCAGCAGCGGCCTGGGCGCCAGCGACGTTCAACGCTACCGTGCCACCGCCGTCATGCGCGCAGATCAGCGCCGCGAACGGTCAACCGACGGGGGTCGAGGATTGCCTGATGCTGAACGTCTGGACGCCGAATCCGGTTCCGGCGTCGGGCGCGCCCGTCATCGTGTGGATCCATGGCGGAGGATTTGTGAACGCATCCGCCAACTTCGCCTCACAGAACGGGCAGAACCTCGCGGCGCTGACGGGCGCAGTCGTCGTGGCGCCGAACTACCGCCTTGGGCCGTTTGGCTTTCTGGGCCACAGCGCACTCGCTGGTGAGGACAGCGCGGCGGGGAACTATGGTCTGCTCGATCAGCGTGCCGCGCTGATATGGGTCCGCGACCATATCGCCTCGTTCGGCGGCGACCCGAACAACGTCACGCTCGCCGGTCAATCGGCGGGAGCGCACAGTGTGAGTCTCCATCTGGTGGCGCCGGGAAGTTCGGGCCTGTTCCACCGGGCGATCATGCAAAGCGGCTCCGCGTCGTTCCGGGTGCGTGATGCGGCCGACGCGCGCCAGCAGGGCAGCGAGTTCGCCACGGCCCTCGGCTGCACCGGCTCCGATGCGGCGGCCGTGCTCGCCTGCCTCCGCTCGAAAACGCAGAACCAGGTGCTCACGGCACGTCCTCCCAGTCAGTTCGAGGAGTTCAACGAAACCGGCCGGACGCAGTGGACACCGATCGTGGACGGCGTCGAGATTCCCGATCAGCCACGGTCTCGATACCATCAGGGTGCGTTCGCTCGTGTGCCCGTTCTTCTCGGGACCAACCGCGACGAAGGCTGGACGTTCGTGAACCGCAGCTTCCCAGCCGGCCTGACAGCAGCCCAGTACGAAACCGCCGTCGAGACCGAATTCGGCTTCGACGCCGCAGCCATCCTCGCGAAGTATCCCGCCGCGGACTTTCCATCGCCGAAGCATGCACTGGCACAGCTCGCCGGTGACGTCGAGTACGTCTGCGAGGCGAATCGAGTGGCCAGTCTGATCGAGCGAACCAGGACGCCGGTGTTCCTCTACTCGTTCGAATACGAGGTCGACCCGGTTGTCGTCGATCGGGTCGTTCACGGACTCGAAGTGAATTTCGTGTTCGGCAACAACTTCGGCCCGCCGCTATTCGCCCCGTATGTTCTCAATGCGACCGACCTCGCGCTCTTCCGTGCGATCAGCGGCTACTGGACCCGCTTCGCGCGGACCGGAAATCCCAACACCGACGACCCGACCGTCGTTCACTGGCCAGCGTTCAAGCATCCGACCGGAGCGGGACGCGGGTCGGATAAGTACCTGACGTTCGACCTCACCATCAGCGAAGCAAAACGGCAGCGCGAGACATACTGCGACGTCTGGGAACCGTTGTTCCTGCGATCGATTGCCGGAGCCGTGCCCGCATCGGCGCCGTGACATCATCGGGCGGCCGGTGTCTTACGCCTGTGTTACGATCTGATCGTGAGTAAGACACTGACCATCCGGCTGCCTCAGGCGCAGGACGAAGCCCTTACCCGGCGCGCCGAGGCGCTCGGCCGCACCCGCTCCGACCTGGTGCGCGAGCTGATCGAGCGCGGCCTGCAGGACCCGCC
>JBOGIQ010000171.1:0-12268 GCA_050742535.1 Vicinamibacterales bacterium
CGGCTGGGTGCGCGAACTCTTGGGACTGCTCTACGTTATTCACAATCGACGGCTACTCACGATGCTCGACAGCTTCCGCAGAAACACACCGCTCCGAAGGTGACAAAGTAGTGCTAGGCTTCGCAACTATGCCTGCGGCGAGGGCAGGGAACCGGCTCGTCACGATGCAACGCGGATCAGGGAACCCGGTCGTCGACAACCTTGATGCCAGCCTTGCGTGCCGAGTCCTTCCACGCGTTGAAGAGGTTTCGAGCGACCCGCCGCATGGCCGTGCGAATTACCTCGCGTTCCTCCGCTCGGCTGTGGATGTCGAACTTCGTCTGCCACTTGACATTCAAAGAAGAGGACGTCAGCTCGCTCACGAACGTGTATGCGGGTGGATCGCGTTGGGGCCCGTCGACGGTTATCCACCAGCTCATGTCAACCTTGATCGTTCCATCGGCGTCGTGCGGCTTGTCAACAATCAAAAAGCCATGGCTGACCAAGGCCTCGGTCGCAGCCGCATGCAGACGCTTCTCAACCTCCAGTTGCGATTCCGTCGCTTCGCGTACCTTCTCGAGATGCACGCGCTTGACGCGGTGAAGGTCGGCTGTGACGCTCGATTGAGCGTGAGAACCCGCAGGCCAAGCCACCACAATGGCGACGACGGCGACGCACACCGGCCGAACAATGGCATCGATGTTAAGCATCACGTCCCATCTTACGACTGAGGTGGCCCGCGGCGCGACTAGGCCGCAACGCCTACCGCACCCTGCAGTTTGAACGCGTGGAATGGTGTCATTCCTAGTGGGGACGCCACCGACTGTTCCCCAGCCCTATTTCCCCGCAGAATGGATCCGTCGTGGAGATACGGTCAATCAGACTTCCAAAGACTCAGCGCTTTGCGGCGCGTCGAAAAGTGGTGAAGGATTATTTCGAAGACCTTCCCGAGATAAGTGTCTACTTCGGCTACCTTCGGAGAACCTTCCGGTTCGATTCGGCGTGCATTCGACCGCCGAGATTGCGTGGGCCCGTGGTCGCGTCCATCTTTTTCTCCGCTTCCGAAACGGCAATGCTGCAACTCTACGCCGTTCCCACGCACGCGTATCTTCCATCGCCGCTGACGAGTTCGAGTAGAACCGCGCACGTAGCAGGTACGTCATGTTGACCGCAGACTCGAACATGCACCGATTGATCGCCATCAGGACATCGGCGCACGACTCCTGATGTGTCACCAGCGTGTCGACGGCCAGCATGTATTTGGCAAGACGCACGAGCAGCCCACAGCAGATCGCGCGTGAACCGTCAGTCAGCTTCGCCGGAGCGTGGTTCTGTGCGCAGGCCTGAATCGTAAGGGACGCCTCGCGGTACAGCTGAATCGCGACTTGCATCAGCGCATGGTCAGACAGCTTCTCGAGCACCTCTCGGTTGACTGGCACGCGCGGCGGCAACAACTCGCTGATCGGCATGCACGGGATTCTAACTACTCGCTTCTGACCATCTCGATTCGGCGACCTCCCGAGCTAAAATCGGGGTAGTCCTCTTGTCGGTGAAAGGCGCAACTGCAGGGAACCACCCCGGCCACCCAGTGTCCAAGTCTCTAGTGATCGGAGGCTCGATGCGTTACTTCTGCGTGCTGGTGTTGCTTGCCTGGACCGTCGGCTCGGCCGAAGTGTTCGTCGCCGACCAGCAGAAGTCTGCCGGCGGGCTCAAAGGGACGAAGCCCCTCGAGCAGCCACTCGCCGATATTCCAAGAGAGTTCGGATTCCTGTTTCTCTCTCCTGAACAGCGCATTCAGGAAGCCGCGAAAAGACCGACCTACTGGGAAGATCTCTGGAAGGGTCTTCCGTATGACAGCATTTCACTCGAACGGGGGGGTACGGGCGGCTGCCTCGTTGTCTGCGAAAACAGCACGGTAACCCTCTATCGGGCAACCGTCTCGGGTATCGTCACGCCGCCGCTGATTGCTCCCGATGGTCGCCAAGTCGCGCCCGGCCAACTGCGTGGACGAGCCGAACTCCGCACAGTGGCGGCCGACATGAAATTGCAGGCAGCCCGGACCAGCGAATCCGAAGGATCGATGGACCTTTATACGTTTGCGAACCTGTCCTACCTGTTACACAAAGCACGGTTTCTCCAGTTGCCGGATGAGTATGACTGCCGCTCTTGGAAGTGTCCGGCAGATCGTCCGTACGTAATGCTGAGCGTAACTGCCGACGGGAAAACGAAGACGGTCATCGACTATGCCGAGGGAAGACCCGTCGAGCTGTGGGCGATTCAGCAGGCGCTCGACTCGGTATCCAAGAACATCAAATGGACGCAAAAATGAAAGGCGTACGCGTCGTCAGGCGGCACATCTCCGGACCTCACCGTCTATTTCGAACCGTAGCTTTTCTTTTAGTACAGCGTTAGGGTTCGAATCCCGGTGGGGACGCCATCGAATGTATTAGCGGTTCAACGTTCAACAACGTCCGGTGATCTAGTCGGCGGCACGTAGTTTGAGCACGCGCACGACGTTGTCGCCGATCTCTCGGCCGAGGCGACGACCATCGGAAAGATCATCGTATGGCCGCACCCACACGTGCACACCGTCAGACACGCGAATCAATTCAGCGAGCAGGCCGGGGCCACGATCGGCTCCGAGGTCACGCGCGTTGACGATGTAGTCGATCCGATAATCGGCAGCCAGTCGCCGTAGGTCGGCGTTCGATCTGCCATACGCCGCGGTCGTGGTCGGTCCGACCACGCCAACCGAGTCGCCGGCGCTCGTCGACAACTCCGCGACGACCCACTCGGCGATTGACGCCTCGAAGGGCATGATGGCGATGCGAACGCGCGGCGTTTCGCGATTCGACTGAGACACCAAAAATGTGCCGACGATCACTGCGACGAGGAGAACGATCGCCACAGGTGTCCATCGCCGGGCTGCGGCGGGTGGCACCACAGGCACGTGATCGTCGCCAACCCGCGTGACAGCAGGAACCAGACGATAGCCCCGGCGCGGCACGTTCTGCACGTATCGTGGCGCGACGCCGGAATCACCGAGCGCCACGCGAAGCTGGCGCACGCAGAAGTGCAGGCTGGTGTCGAAATCGACATGCGTGTTGCCCCACAACCGCTCGCGAATCTCCTCACGCGTGACGATGGCGCCGCTGCGTTCGACGAGCAACTGCAACAGCCGCGCGGGCTGTGGCGGCAGCCGTTCTGCCTCGCCGGCGCCGGACTTGCGCAGTTCACCGCTTGCGATGTTGAACTCGAACTCCCCGAACCGAAATCGATCCGCCAATGACCGCCCTTTCTTCGCATTGAGTATGCCTGCCGATCGCCTCTTGTGCCACCGCTGTACTGAGCGAGGGCCGAGCCCCTTCGGCGTTCTCAGCGGGACCTCAGGGTTTGCTCAGGCTTCCACGGCTTCGCTCCGTTGACGTGTGTGCGTCCGGGAGCCATTCTGCCGGTCGCCTATCTTCAGGAGATGAATCCAATGCTCATACTCAACCGCCGCCGTTTGGTGGTCCGTGTGCTGAGCGGCGCCCTCGCCACGCTGGCGACTGCACGCCCAGCATCGTCTCAACAGCGGGCCGCCGTCCCACCCCACTCCGGTCCGCTCGCGGACGATCATGTTCACCGGTTCGTACAGGTGGCGCACAGCGACCTCGACACGACGCGTCACATGCTCGACGCCACACCACGGCTGATCCGTGCGACGTGGGACTGGGGCGAGGGCGATTTCGAAACAGCACTCGGCGGTGCGGCGCACATGGGACGGCGGGACATCGCGGCCCTGTTGCTGGATCGCGGGGCACCGCTCGATCTGTTTGCAGCGGCGATGCTCGGCGAGATCGCCATCGTTCGCGCCGCGCTCGAGGCGCGGCCCGGGCTGGCCCGCGTCCCTGGACCGCACGGAATTCCGCTGATCGCCCATGCGAAAGCGGGAGGTGCGGCAGCCGTGCCAGTAACGGACTACGTCAGTACCGTGTTGGCGCAACTCGAAAACAGGAAGTAGCGATGCAATTCGACGGAGCAATGCTGTTCGTGAAGGATCTCGATCGGATGACGGCGTTCTATCGCGACATCCTGCAGCTCCAGCCCGTCGAGGACACACGCTTGGACAATTGGGTGGAATTCAAGGGCGACGGTGCGCGATTCTCGCTGCACGCCATTCCGCCGGCACTCGCAGCGGGCATTCACGTCGACTCGCCGCCGCGGCCGCGCGAGCAAGGGGGCATCAAGCTCACCTTCATCGTGCGCGACGTCCACTCGACCCTCGAGAGAATTACCGCGATGGGCCTGCCGCTTCTCCAGCGCCCGTGGGGCGGCACCGACGCGGTCGATCCCGAAGGCAACGTCTTCGCGCTCAGCGCAGGGCGATAAGAAATGGGTCACCCCCTGCTCCTGAAGCGGCCGATTCCTCAGAAGTAGGCAGCGCCGGATTCAGCGACCGGCACAAGCGAGGATACGACGATGCATACAAGACGCACGTGTGTGTGGGTCACTCTTCTGGGCGCCGTGCTCCTGGCAGCGGGTGCCGCCCAGGCGCAGGACGGCCGTGGAGAGCAGAAGCGCGGTAGAGAGATCGTCATCGGCGAAGCGTTGACGATCCGATCCGAGGTGCTCGACGAGGATCGTGTGATTCTCGTCGGCAAGCCGGCGGACTACGACCAAGGAAATGAATCCTATCCGGTGCTGTTTCTCCTCGACGGCAACGACCACTTTCATCATGCGACAGGGCTCGCGAGATCCCTTGCCAACAACGGACTGATGCCGGGTCTGCTGATTGTCGCCGTCGACAACACCGTTCGCATTCGTGATCTGACACCGCCCGCGCGGGACGCGCAGATAATCCGGGACGCGCCCGCGCACGGCGGAGCGGAACGCTTCCGGTCGTTTCTCGCTCGCGAGCTCATTCCGTGGGTGGACGCGAACTTCCGCACGCGGCCCTATCGGATTCTCGCGGGTCACTCGCTCGGAGGCCTCTTTGCAATTGATTCGCTGCTTCAGCAGCCCGATCTCTTCGACGCATCTATTGCGATCAGTCCCAGCCTTCAGTGGGACAATCGGCGTACCGTCGAACGCGCGGATGCGGTCTTCCAAGGTCGCAAGGAGCTGAACGCCGCGCTGTTCATGACCGTCGGCAACGAGGGCGATGCGCTGGCCCGCGGCGTCGGGGCATTCGCGAGCCTTCTCGAGGAACAGGCGCCGCCGGGTCTGGGCATGGCACTTCGAGCCGCTGCCGCTTGAATCCCACGGGTCCGTGCCGCTCCGCGGCTTGTATCGCGGTCTGGAGGTCGTTTTCGCCGGATGGACCCTGCGAAACCCGCTCGACACCTACAATCGCTTCGGGATCGAAGGCATCGAGCACTTTTTCGCAAAGAGCGACAAGACCTACGGCTACGCTCGCGGCGTTCCGCAGCCGGTGGGTGCCACGCTGGCGCGGGAGCTGCTCGAAAGCGGTCGTCTCGACGAGGTCGCCGATCTACTGGCTCGCTATCGCGAGCGCATGCGTCCGCCTGCCGCCGTTGTGGAACGGCTCGCGGCCGCCTACCGCGAACGCGGCCGCACCGACCGCGCAATCGATCTCTACCCGGCAGGCGCTGCAGATCAACCCGAAGAGCGAGGTGTCCCGGAGGGCGCTGACCGAGCTTGGTCATGATTTCTCGGATCTCGTCCGGTAGCGGTACGCCGAGGGCGCTCTCGGCCCGCGGCCATGACCGACGCGGCGGGAAGAGTCCGCGCCACCTGACCATGCTGAGTCTGACCCGTTCGATTCCTCCCGAGTGCGACTCGCTGCGATGGGCCGATGCCGACAGGGCAGTGAACGAGGGGCGCAGCCCGCTCACGCCGCACGCCGCGGAGCCGCACCGCGCAGCGTATAAAAGCGACCGGGTCCCCGTGGGGACGAACCTTTAGGTCCGTTCTCCGAACTGCTATCGCGTTCTCGATGGTCGGATATCGCGCCGGACTAGCGAGAAAGAGTCGCAGGCGCTACCGAGGTGACGGTTAGTCGCAGTGGCGACAGTTCCGCGAACGGACCGTTGCGCTCGCCCACCAGTACCTGCACGGTCGTCGAGAGCCTTACCTCATACTCGCCAGCCGGAATGCGTTGAGAGTCCCCGAGTCCGGCGAGAATCTCGGTCCACGGCAGTTCCAGGCGGTAAGTACTTCCTGGCGCTAGGACGACCGTCGGGACTCTGTCCGCGAGAGCCCATGAGAAGCGAGTTTCAGCGATAGGTGACCGCTCCAGAGCGGCAGCCTTCAGAAGCGACATCTGAGGAACGAAGAACGAGCCCGCCCACCGCTCACCCGATGTCTTGTTCAGCATGACCGCGACGTTTTCGAACATCACGCCGCGATGGGGAAATCGGATCGTCTGGTTCGAGCGGTTGTGAATCGTCAGGACGGCCGACGCCTCAGGTGAGTGGAGTAGCAGAGGGGATGGGGACCCGAAGTCGCCATTGATCTCCCGGAGGATGGGAAGATCCTCGACCGTAAAGGACTGGGGCTCCGTTTGCTGTCCGGCGAATTCGAATACGACGACGTAACGACCCAGCTGAATCGACTCGGGTCTCAGCGTGTGGCCTCCGCGCCAGCTGCGATCCAGCATGCCGTCGACAGGCCAACCCACGACGTCGACGTGCCGTGTGCCGTCAGGATGGGTCACGATCAACCGACATGTGGTCCACAACGCCTGTGGAATCCGATAGTCATCCGGCGCCGTCACGCCGACCCAGAAGAACACCTGCTCTTTCGATGTGAATCGGGTCTTCTCCAGCTCGATGATCGGGCGTGCCGGTGTCTGCTGATTCTGTGCGTGTGAAGCCGCGCTGGTGACCGATGCGCAGATCACGAAGGCCGCTGCGATTCGCCAACGCCGAGTGACGACCATGTCAAAGGCCAGTCTATCTCTGGAGGAGGGTGCGGCCTCCAGCGCAGTGAACTCGGGTCATGCCGCCAGCCGCGCCGCCCCTCGCAGCGTATAAAAGCGACCGGGTCCCCGTGGGGACGAATCCTCGTTCAATTGGGGAATTCCGGAGACCAACCGTACGCCGTGATGTACGCCATCCAAAAGCCTGCAACTCCCGTCTAACCGGCAGCACTCACCTGACGAAGAGGCAGTTGAGAAGGCTGTTGGTGCACAAAGACGATGCCAATGACATCCCGTGCAGACTCGAGGAATCTATGTACGCGAAAGAAGACCGCGGTCATCCTCGCGATCGTGGTGGCGCCGGTCTTGGCTGCGGCGCAACAGTTACTGCCCCCACCGCCAGGAGCGGGTGTGGACAGGAACTCACGGTTCGAGGTTGCGTCGGTCAGGCCTGTCGATGACGCCAGCGGCCAAATATTCATGCGGATGACCCCTGAAAGCGGCCTCGAGGCCACGATGCACGTTGGAATGCTCTTACGCCAGGCCCTACAGAAGCCGGACTACCAGATCGTTGGCGCGCCAGGTTGGATCGACACGGAGCGCTACTCGATCAGGGCCAGGGCGCCGGGGGGCGCTCCCGCAGCGGCGGTGATGGTGATGCTGGCGAACCTTCTGAGGGACCGGTTCCAGCTCGCGACACATCTCGAGACGCGCGAGCTTCCGATTTTCCATCTCATCATCGCACGCAGCGACGGGCGTCTCGGTCCGGATTTCAAACCCACTCCCGCCGAGTGCCAGGCCACCATCGCGGAGAGGCAGGCGGCCGCACGGCGCGGCGACCCGCCGCCTCCGCTTCCCCCCTCACTTTTTGATCCCAAGGCGCGGCCCTGCGGCTTGTCGCGCGTCGACTCGGGCGTCGCAGTCGGCATCGGTCGCACCGTCGCGCAAATCAGCTCGACGCTGTCGGATCTCGTCGGCCGTACCGTGATCGACAAGACCGGATTGACCGGCCTCTATGACTTCACCCTCAAATACGCTCCCGAGCCTGGACGCTATGCGGGCCCCACCGGACCACCTCCGGGTGCGCCACCGCCGCCCATCGACCCCAATGTCTCCAGCATTTCCGTCGCACTGCAGGAACAGCTCGGGCTCAAGCTCGATGGCGCCCGCGGCCCGGTTGAGGTTCTGGTTATCGACCGCATCGAGCGGCCCTCTCCAGACTGATTCGGTCAGCGAGTTCGCCCCCCGTAGCGGATAAAAGCGACCGGGTCCCCGTGGGGACGAATCAGCCTTCGCCGCCACGGCTATCTCAGGGATTCACGTCGCCCTCAGCGGCGGCCCAACGCCTCGCTGCCCATGCCAGACGGCCAAGACTCTCACGTCGTGTTCTCCAACGGAGTAGTAGACGTGGTAACGGGTCGCGCGGAGAAGGAGGCGCCGTACGCCAGGCACCGGCGAGCGTCGGTACGGACGTCCGAGAAGTGGCGTCTGGGTAATGAGCTCGAATGCGTTGGACAGTTCGTCGAGAAACGAGTCAGGGGAGGCGATTCGGTTCTGACGCCACCAGACGTCGATCGTGCGAATCTGGGTATCAGCCTGGGGTGTGGTGACGACCGGCAGCTTCACCGACGCTGGCGCAGTTCGTCAAGGATCTCCTGCGCCGGGCGAAGACGACCAGCTTCGGCGGACTTCGAGGAAGCCAACAACGCCTCGTGCAGCGCCCGGCGTTCCTCGTCAGTGAGGTCGTCACCCTCGTCGTCGGCCACGAGATCGAGAACCGTCCCGTCTGGCAGAGTCGTTGGTTCGTTCAGAACGAGGCGCCCTTTCTCCACTCGGGCTCGCAGAGGACTCATGCAGCTACTGTACGGCCTCAGACGCGGCACTTTCAAGGCTGAACCCCCAGTCCATGACGCTCAAAGCCGCCGGATCCGCGATCACGCGGCGAGCCTTCGCGTAGCACTGCGCAGCGTATGAAAGCGACCGGGTCCCCGTGGGGACGCCAATCTGTGTACCACTCCGCCGAGCACCGGCTTGATCGTTCCGACTCCGCGAAACGCGTAGATGTCACCGGTTGGCGTGAACGTCAGGCGCCCCGCGATCAGTCTGCGGAGCGCCTGTTGACCCTGAGCAACGTTCGCGCGGAGCAGGCCGCGCCAATCCACCAGATACCGTTCGATCGTGCGCCGCAGCTCGCGTGGATTCCAATCAGGCCGCGTGCGTCGAGCCGCGTCGAGCGCGGCGCGCAATTCCTGGCGACGTCGTTCGTGAACCCGTAAGGCTTCGACGAGCGGCGCCAACTCGCCACCGGCAGCAATCGCCGCGGTCAGGCGGCCGATGGCTTGCTCAACTGCGTTGAGGTCTGTGCTGAGCAGCAGCGTACCGGACGCCTCCCGCGAATGCCAACCCCGAAGAAAACGACTCCGGGAGGCGTCCACTCTGCTGGGTATATGCGATTGATTTCGGCTTGCACGGTTGGGCTGACCGTCGTGCCTGTCAAAGACCCTTTGCTCGAAGACTTCCGAGGCACGTGACTCATGTGCAACATTGGACAGCCCCTCGAGTGCGGATCTGATACGTTGCCGCGCGATTGGCCACTCCGCATCCCCAGTCGTGGGACTCCCAAATGGAGACCCGGCCAACAGGAGTTGACCATTGTCGCGACACCTTCGGCTCATTGCATTCTGTGCAGGCCTGCTGGCGAGCGCCGGATGCTCCAGCGAGCGGGGCCTGACGCCCACTGGTCCGAGCGGCCCTCCGCTCGAGCCACCGTCCGCTGCCCAACGTCTTGCAGCGCTCGCGTTGTTCGAATCAGCGAGCCTGCACGAGGAGGTGACGACATCACCGCTCATTTACGCGACTTTAAACGGCGAGGTGTCGACCGACGGCCCTTGCGTCGGGAGCGGTTCATTGCAGGGCTTTCTCGATGGCGGTTTGTCGCCGGCTTCAGGAACGTTCTTGCCAACCGGCAGCCACACGTATGTGGTGTCTTTCAGCAATTGTGCGGCGACCTGGTGGGGAGTCGAACTGCATGGAGTCGCTTCGGCAGCCTACAATGCTGCCGAATGGAGCAACCTCGCCGCGGTGGTTTCGGCCGATTCGGTGCGCGGTGGGGGCTGGCTTCCGGGCAATTCAGTGATCTCTATGACGTGACGGCGGACGGCTCGGCCGTCTGGACGAGCGTGGGATCGAGCACGAAAACCACGACTTACACCCCGGCCGCCGGCTCACGTCTGGTCAACAACTCGACGGCCAATGTGGCCACATTTGGAGGCGGTTCGTACTCGGTGATCCAAAACCCGGTCAACAGAGTGGATCGGCGGTTTGACAATCTCAGGGTCGCCATTAACGGCACCGAGTACATGCTTCACGGGAGCCTCGTCACTACAACAACCGGATCCAGCGGGTCGCGCAGTTACACCGGCGAGGTTCGAATCATCAGTAACGGAACGCTGGTGGCGCGTATTTACGCCGTCCGCAGCGCTCTGACCATCGAGGTTCTGGTGCCGCTAGTCCCCCTCTAGCAGACGCATCGACGCGGCGCGGGACTTAGCCAAATCAGGCCGCGTCAACTCGACCAGAGGCAGAAGCGTAGGCCGTTGCAGCTGCGGCAGTGCGAGGAACCCTCGCGCGCCGATCAGGGATGCGGCACTGCATGTCGAGGAACCAAGTACTGCGCCGAGCTAACCTCCGGATGGGCGAGCACGTCTAGGTGTCAAGCGCACGTACTCGACGAGGAACGGCTTCGTGGTCTGGCTGTTCGACACCAACACAGGAGGAGATGCCATGAAGCGAACACTCGTACTCGGAGCGCTGCTCGCCGCGGGCCTCCTCTCCGTCGCCGTCGCCGCGCAACAGACGCCGCCGCCGCCGACGGCCAACGACGTGATGGTCGAGAAGGTGCGGGACAACCTCTACGTCCTGCGCGGCGGCTTAGGGGGCAACACCGCCGCCTTCGTCACCGCCAACGGCGTCGTCCTGGTCGACACGAAGCTGCCCGGCTGGGGACAGCCGCTGCTCGACACGCTGAAAAGACTGACGTCCAAGCCGGTGACGACCGTCATCAACACGCACTGGCACTTCGACCACGTCAGCGGCAACGTGGAGATGCCGGCGAACGTCGAGTTCGTCACGCACGAGAACACGAAGACCTTTATGGAGCAGCAGAACCCGGTCTACCAAAACTTTTTCAAGCAGCGCAACGGGCATGGCATGCCGACCAAGACGTTTCGCGACACCATGACGCTCGGCTCCGGCAGCGACCGCATCGAACTGCGCTACTTCGGCCGCGCCCACACGGGAGGCGACGCATTCGTGATCTTCCCCGCCCTGCGCATCGCCCACGTCGGCGACGTCTTCCCGAACAAGGGCCTGCCGGCCATCGACAAGGACAACGGCGGGAGCGGCGTCGCCTACGCCGACACGATCGACAAGGCGGCGACGGGCCTGGCCGACATGACCGCGCTCGTCAACGGCCATGCCGACGCGCAGACGACGGTCGCCGACCTGCGCGAATACGGCGCCTTCATCCGCGACTTCACCACCGCGGTCCGGGCCGCCAAGAAATCCGGCAAGACCGTCGACCAGTTCGTCAAGGAGTGGAAGACGCCGGCGAAGTACAAGGGCTACTTAGCCGCTGACGCGCCGACGGGCGTGCCCGGCATCACACAGGCGGACTTCGCGCGCAACGCGGCGACGGTGATCTGGGAAGAGTCGAAGTAGGCTTCACCCCTGATCCATCGGCCGGCGGCCAGCCGGCAGCGATGACCGATACCAACCTGCCATCGCTGTTCACCGCGCTCGAGGAACAGCTCGGTCTCATTACGCCGCCTTGGCCTCTCCGCGCAGCGAATAAAAGCGACCGGGTCCCCGTGGGGACGAATCCAACCACCACGCAACGATCGTCTCAATCAGGCCCTTCGTCGCTGTTCCAGAGCCGCGCGGCGCTCGCGCGCGCCAACTGACGTCGCGACTACGGTGAGGTCCGGCTGGTGACGCGCTCCCGCCAGTTGACGATCACCTCGATGGGCGCCGGCGGCCCGGCTGGCACCCGCTCCAGCATCAGGAGCCGGCCATCAGCCGCCACATCGAACGTCGGTGGTTGCCCCCCTCGCATGAACGACTTCTCCAACAGCACCACTGGCGCCTTGTACGCAAAGCGTGCCCCTGTGCCAGGACCGACACGAACGCGCATCAACTTGTCGCCTTCGAGATAGAACAGCTCCCGGCCGTCTTTCGCCCAGACCGGTTCGGTGGCGCCATTCGGTGAAATGCGGACGGCGCTGTCGAGCGTCGGGAAGCGTCGCACCCACAATTCGGCGCTGCCCGTGGTGTTGGCGACGTACGCCAGCCACCGGCCGTCCGGGGAGAGCGCCGCACTGGCGGTCGGGGTTGACATCACGATGTCGCCGAGGCGCCGAGGCGCGTCGG
>JBOGIQ010000172.1:0-12170 GCA_050742535.1 Vicinamibacterales bacterium
TCCTTCCGCCGCGGGCGTTGGCGTGGCAGGCCGTGCAGGTGCCCTTGTCGATGCGCCGTGCCCGTTCGGCGGTTTCGAGATTGCGCCCGCCCAGCAGATCGATGGTCCATACGAGCACTGGACAGCCAGCCGCCTCCACCCGCTTGACGAGGCGCTCAGTGCTGTCCCACGTATTCGGCATGTAGAGCTGATACCAGGGCGCCGTGCCGAGCGCGCGGCCCACCTCTTCGACGGGTGTGGATGTCGCCGTCGACAGCACCTGCACGGTGTTCTTCGCGCGCGCGGCGCGGGCAACTGCCAACTCGCCTTCGGCGTGGAACATGCGGTGGCCGCCGACGGGGCAGAGAAAGATCGGCGTGGCCCACGTGCTGCCGAACACCTCGATTGACGTGTCGATCTTGCTGACGTCCACGAGCCGCCTCGGCCGCAGCTGAAAGCGTGCAAATCCCTCGCGGTTTCTCTTGACCGTCAGGTCGTCATCGACGCCCGACGCCATATAGCCCCAGTGAGCAGGCGAGAGTACGCGCCGCGCCGCTTCTTCGAAATCCATCACGGTGAGGATGTCTGCCGCGTTCGACGCCGTCGCGGATTGCTGGGCCCATGCAGCCGCGGCGAACAGGGGACTGGCGGCGAGGAACTGGAGGAATGCGCGTCTATCCGGCGGAATCATTCGCCGCGGATTGTACGCTAGAGGTCCGCCTGAAGGCGGACACTACGAGTACGTAGTGTCCGGCTTTAGCCGGACCCAAGCAGCGCCATCAGCTTCGTGGTCAATGCCGGACCGAGATCATCGATTCTGGCGATGCGGGTGGCGTTGCGGTAGAAGCGCGACACGTCGTGCCCGATGCCGATCGCCGCGAGCTGCACCGGCGAGCGTGCCTCGATGTCGTCGATCACGTGACGCAGGTGCGCATCCAGATAGTCATAGCCGTTGGCGGCAAGCGTGGCTTCGTCGGTCGGCATGCCATCGGAGACGACGACCAGGATGCGCCGCTTCTCGCTGCGGGCAAGCAGCCGCCGGTGAGCCCACGCCAGCGCCTCGCCGTCGATGTTCTCCTTCAGCTCCTCATCGCGCACGAACAGGCCGAGGCCGGCGCGGGCGCGGCGCCACGGGACATCCGCACCTTTGATGACGATGTGCTCCAGCGCGTTGAGCCTCCCCGGGTGCTCCGGATAGCCCGCCGCCGCCCATTCGCGACCCGGCTCGCCTCCGTCCCACTCGCGCGTCGTGAAGCCGAGCACTTCGCACGTGACGTTGCACCGCTCGAGCACCCGAACGAAGATTTCGACCGTCAACGCCGCGATCTGCATCGGCCTCCCGCGCATCGAACCGGAGTGGTCGATCAGCAACGTGACGACGGTGCTCGGAAACGGCGATTCGGTTTCCTCCTTGAACGGACGAATGACGCCGCGGCTGGCGATCATCGGCGCCAGGCGCGAGGCATCGAGCAGGCCCTCGTCGCGGTCGAATCGCCATTCGCGCACCTGGCGGGCCATCAGCACACGGAGGAGTTTTTTCGCCAGCCGCGCCACCGTCGTGCGCGTGGCGCTCAGCTCGGCGTCCAGCTTTCGCCGCAGCTGCTCGAGCTCGTCGCGGCTGGCCAGCGTGGCGGCGTTGACCACCCGGTCGTGCGCGGTCGTGAACACCCGATAGCTGATCTCCGGGCCCGTCGGCTCGACCACGGCTCCGGCCGGTGACGCGCCGTCGTCGGTGCCGGTCTGCACCGCCGGTTCCTTTGGAGCACCGCGACCTGCCGCCCCGACCGGACTCTCATACCGCCCGCGACGCTGATACTTGTCGATAGAGCGCAGCGGCAGCGTAAACGTCTGGTCCGTCGCGGCCTTGGCCGCCTCGCGCTGAACGTGACTCCGCGCCGCGCGCACCCATGCGGCGGCCGCTTCGGCGAACCGCGTCTGATCGCGCGCACGATCGCGCAGGCCCGCGAGGTCTTCGAGCAGGTGCTGTGGCAGCGTTGTTCTGACGCGCGCCGTCAGCGCGCCTTTCTCCTTCGGCGCCGGCTGACCGCTGAGAACCTCGAACGCGAGCCAGCGCACGCCGTCGTCATCAGCGCCCGGATGCGCCACCAGATTCCGCGCGATGCCCGGGAGCCATTGCGCGCCGAGCGCATCGAGGCGGGCTTGCTCGACGGCGTCGAACAGATCGGCCTCGGTCTCGTCCGGCCGGTACCGGTGGTGCACCGCGGCATCATGAAAACGGCGCTGCAGGACGACGCGGTCCGCGAAAGCACGGAGTCCGCTGTGAGTCGCGGCGTTGGATTGCGCGAGGAGCGCGTCGGCGTCGTCGACGCCGCCAAGCGCGCGGGCGCAGGCGGCGACGGCGCGAAGGCGGCTTGAATCGTTCACTCTTCCGGGTTCCCGCTTCTCGGTTCGTGTTCAATGTTCGGTTCGGCGTTCGACGTTCGGACGTTCGAGTGCTCAGAACGGTTCACAATGATCGGCGCTGCACGGTCGCGAACGCGGAACCACGAACACTGAACATCGAACCGAACCAGAACACGAACCGGGAACCGGGCACCAGGAAGAGTGAACAGTGGTTCCTTGTTCATTCCACCGTTCAGTCCAGGTCCCGTCCGATGGACCGTTGGTAGTACTCGGCGACGATCGCGCGCTCGTCTTCGTCGCAGCGGTTCAGAAAGGTCAGCTTGAAGGCGAGGGCGATGTCGTGGAACAGCGTGGCGTTCTCGGCCCATGTGACGACGGTGCGCGGCGACATGACGGTCGAGAGATCGCCATCGGCGAACCCTCGTCGCGTGAGGTTGGCCAGGGCCACCATGGCGCCGACCTGTTCGCGTCCGCCCGCCGTGCGGTATTCCGGGCAGCGGGCGAGCACGACGTCGACTTCGCGGTCGTGCGCCAGATAGTTCAGCGTGACGACGATGTTCCAGCGGTCCATCTGTCCCTGGTTGAGCGGCTGCGTCCCGTGGTAGAGGCCCGTGGCGTCGCCGAGGCCGACCGTGTTTGCCGTGGCGAACAGCCGGAACGCGGGGTGCGGCTCGATGACGCGGCTCTGATCCAGCAGCGTCAGACGTCCTTCGACCTCGAGGATGCGCTGAATCACGAACATCACGTCGGCACGGCCCGCGTCGTATTCGTCGAAGACGAGCGCGCATGGACGCTGCAGCGACCAGGTCAGGATGCCAGGCTGGAATTCCGTGACCTGACGGCCGTCGCGGATCGCGATGGTGTCCTTGCCGATGAGATCCATGCGCGTGACGTGGCCGTCCAGATTCACGCGCACGCACGGCCAGTTCAGTCGCGCCGCGACCTGCTCGACGTGACTCGACTTGCCCGTGCCGTGGCGTCCCTGGACCATCACACGCCGGTTGTGCATGAAGCCCGCGAGTAGCGCCAGCGTTGTATCCCGATCGAAAACGTAGTCCGGGTCCAGCGGCGGCACGTGCTCGTCGACCGACGCGTAGGCTGGTACCTGCAGGTCCGTTTCGATGCGAAAGAGATCGCGCGCGGAGATGGTGATATCAGGCAAGCCGAGCGGCCCGGCGTCCGGTTGGGGACGATTGGTGGCGGTTTCCATTGGAAGCTCTAATTATCCGCCACTCGAACGATTCGAACGACCCGAACGCCTCGAAGGTTATAGTACGCTTCGCGCGAGAGAGCGATGACCGTCGAATCCAGCGACGAGCTCGAACCGGAAGCACAGCAGCCGCCCGCGGGCGCGTCCGGCATATCCATGGTTGTCGGCATCGGTGCCTCGGCCGGCGGCATCAAGGCGCTCAGTCAGTTCTTCGCTCACGTTCCACCCCGCACGCCGATCGCTTACGTCGTCATCCTCCATCTCTCTCCGGATCACGAGAGCAAGCTTGCCGAAGTCCTGCAGCTGTCGGCGTCGATGCCGGTGCTGCAGGTGCGCCAGACGACGAAGCTCGAGCCGGCGCACGTGTACGTGGTTCCGCCCAACCAGACGCTGGAAGTCAGCGACGGGACGCTGCGGCTGTTCCCGATGCGCAGCGTCGAAGAACGGCGCGCGCCCGTTGACATGTTTTTCCGCACGCTGGCGGACGCGTATGGGGCGCGGGCGACGGCCGTCGTGCTCTCCGGTACAGGGCCGAACGGCTCGAGTGGCCTGAAGAGGATCAAAGAACACGGCGGCCTGACGATCGCTCAGCACACGGACGAAGCCGAATACGGCGACATGCCTCGCAACTCGATCGCCACGGGTCTGGTGGATTACGTGCTGCCGGTCGCAGATATTCCAGGCCGAATCCTCGCCTACCACGAACGCCTCGAACATGCCCGTGCCGATATCCTCGTCGGCGATCCGTTCGGTGTCGAGCCAGATCGCGGGACGACGACGGTCGAGACGCTCCGGGCGGCACAAGACTGGCGCGAGGTCCTGCGAGTGCTGCGTCAGCACACCGGGCAGGACCTTTCGAGCTACAAGGCTCCCACACTGCGCCGCCGGGTCGAACGCCGGCTCAACGTACGCGGCTTGACGACGCTGGCGGAGTACGTGCGTTTGCTCCGCGAGGATCCCGAGGAGCCGGCGGCGCTGATGCGGGAGCTCCTCATCAGCGTCACGAGTTTCTTCCGGGATCGCGAAGCATTTGCCGCGCTCGAGAACCGCGTGATTCCGTTGCTCTTCGAGCGTAAACGCGGCGGCGACCAGGTGCGGGTGTGGTCTGCCGGGTGTGCGACAGGGGAGGAGGCGTACTCGGTGGCCATCCTGCTCGCCGAACATTCCGCGTCGCGCATCGACGGGCCGGGCGTTCAGGTCTTCGCCACCGACCTCGACGAGGCCGCACTCGCGCGCGCCCGCGAGGGGGTGTACACGGATGCTGAAGTCGCGGATATCAGCCCCGAGCGCCAGCAGCGGTTCTTCCAACGCGAGCGCAGGGGGCATCGCGTGCGTCGTGAACTGCGCGAGATGGTCCTCTTCACGCGCCACAATGTCATGCGCGACGCTCCGTTCTCCCGTCTCGATCTGATTGCGTGCCGCAACCTCCTCATCTACCTGAACAAGCCGGCGCAGGATCGGCTGATTCAAACGTTTCATTTTTCCCTGCGCCCGGGTGGGTTTCTGTTTCTGGGCACCTCCGAGTCCGCCGATGGTGATCTCGACCTGTTCCGGCTGCTCGACAAGAATTCGCACGTGTTCGAGAGTCGAACGGTGTCGCCGCGTCCGTTGCTGCCGATCGCCGATCGTTCCTTGTCCTCAACGCCTGCACTCCACCGAGTGCCGGAGCCCGAACTGCCCCCCGAACGTATTTCGAGCGGCGAGCTTCACCTGCGGCTGCTCGAAGCGTACGGCCCGCCGTCATTCGTGGTGAACGAGGATCACGTGCTGATCCATGCGTCGCCTCAGGCAACCAGATTCCTGCAGATGCCGCCGGGCGAACCGTCGCGCGACATTCTGCGCGTTGTCATTCCCGAGCTGCGGGCGGATTTGCGCACCGCGCTGTACCTCGCTGCCCAGGAACGGACACCGGTGGAGATAGGGGGCGTCACCCTGGCGAATCCCGCCGAGAAGCAGCAGTTGACGATCCAGGTCAAACCGTCGCTGCGCGACGACGACCCCCATCGGGGGTATTTCCTGGTGCTCCTGCGCGAAGACGCGCAGTTGGCACCGCAGGATGCCGGCGATCCCTCGTTGCACTTGCGGAGTCCGGCTGAACCGGAGTCTCGCCGGCTCGAGGACGAACTCCAGTACCTCAAATCGCAGCTGCGCCTGACGATCGAGAAGTACGAGACGCAGGCCGAAGAGGCGCGCGCCGCCAACGAGGAACTGCAGGCGATCAATGAGGAGCTTCGGTCGGCCGCTGAAGAACTCGAGACGAGCAAGGAAGAGCTGCAGTCGCTGAACGAGGAACTGACGACCGTCAACCAGGAGCTGAAGATCAAGATCGACGAGCTCGGTCTGACCAACAACGACTTTCAGAACCTGATCAACTCGACGGACATCGGCACCATCTTCCTCGATCGGCTGCTGCGGGTGAAGTTATACACGCCGTCGGCGCAGGAGATCTTCAACCTCCTGCCGACCGATGTCGGGCGCAAGCTGTCGGACATTACCAGCCGCCTGCAGTTCGACCGTCTGCAGGACGACATCGTGCAGGTGCTCGACACGCTGCAGACCGTCGAGCGGCAGGTGGAGACGCGAGAAGGCCGCCAGTTCATCATGCGCGTTCTGCCGTATCGGACGCTGGACGATCGCATCGACGGCGTGTCGCTGACATTCCACGACGTCACCGACTGGCGGCTGGCCGAACTACGGGTCCGCGCCAGCGAGGAGCGACTGCGCTTTCTGGTCGAAAAGGCGCTGGACTACGCCATCTTCACGATGAAGGACGACGGCCGCATCGACTCGTGGAACCCCGGCGCCGAGCGGATGTTTGGATATCGCGCGGACGAGATCAACGGCCAGGACGCCGCCGTCCTGTTCACGCCGGAAGATCGGGAACAGGGTGTCCCGCAGCACGAGTTCGAGACCGCCCGCATGACCGGTCGGGCCAGCGACGAGCGGTGGCACATCCGCAAGGATGGCACGCGTCTCTATTGCAACGGCGTCATGACGCGACTGGGCGAGGGAGTGAATGTGGGTTTTGCGAAAATCGTTCGCGACCTGACGTCGCAGCGCGAGGCGCAGACCACTCTGCAACGGTCTCACGATCAGCTCGAGGTTCGAGTCGGCGAACGTACCGCGGAACTGCAGGCTGAAGCCGGGAGGCGTGCCAATGCCCTGGAGCACGTGACCCTGCTGCGCGCCCTCGTTACGGCGCAGGAGGACGAGCGCGCACGGATCGCGCGCGACCTGCACGATCAACTGGGTCAGCAGATCACGGCGCTCCGGCTGGCACTGGAACGCCATCGTGAGTCACACCCTGTGGGCGGTCAGGCTGAGGACCTGGACAAGGCGCTGGCGCTCGCCCGGAGCATCGATTCCGAGGTCGACTTCCTCGCCTGGGAACTGCGTCCAGCGGCGCTCGATGATCTGGGGCTGGCAGCTGTGCTGCCTCGGTTCCTGAACGAATGGTCGGCGCATTACGGCGTGAGAATGAACTTCCAGACAACGGGAACCGTGCCGCCCCGGCTGTCGCCAGAGGCGGAGACGACGTTCTACCGGATCACGCAGGAAGCACTGACCAACGTCGTCAAGCACGCGCGTGCGACGAGAGTGGACGTCGTGCTCGAAGGGCAGCGTGCGATCGTCACGCTCGTCATCGAAGACGACGGTATCGGGTTCGAGCCGTCGGCGGTCGACAAGGCGACCGGCATTGGCCTGCTCGGCATGCACGAGCGCGCCGCGCTGATTGGCGCGACCGTGCAGGTGGAATCGGCGACCGGCAGGGGCACGACGATTTATCTGCGGTATCCCGTTGTCGGTTCGACACCGGGGGGGGAATAAGGTGGCGAAAATTCGGGTCCTTCTTGCCGAAGACCACGAAACCGTCCGACACGGGCTGAAGCTCCTCATCAACGGTCAGACGGACATGGAAGTCGTGGGCGAAGCGGGAGATGGTCGTGTTGCCGTCGAGCGTGCCGGGACTTTACAGCCGAACGTCGCCGTCGTCGACGTTTCGATGCCGCAGATGAACGGTCTGGCGGCGACCAAGGCGATTCGCGAGTCGACTCCGGGCACGGCCGTCGTTGCGCTGACCCGCTACGACGATGAGGCCTACGTCCAGGAGCTGTTGAATGCCGGCGCCCTTGGGTACGTGCTGAAACAGAGTCCGTCCGCCGAGCTCGTAGACGCCGTTCGCGCTGCGGCATCCGGTCGCCGCTACCTCGATCGCCGACTGGCGGCGCGAGTTGCCGGCGACATTCTGAGTTCGCGCCGACGTCGAGCCGCACCGCCGGCGATTACCGATCGTGAAAGTGAAGTGCTGCGGCTGATGGCGCTCGGCCACAGCAATAAGGAAATTGCCGAGCTGCTCTTTCTGAGCGTGAAAACAATCGAAGTTCACAAAGCGAATGCGATGAGGAAATTGGGGCTGGCCGGCCGCACCGACGTTGTCCGTTACGCGTTATTGCAGGGCTGGCTTCGCGATCCCCAAGAACCTTAAAAAGAAATTGGGGACGGCAAAATAAGGGATCTCCCTGATGCATTGGTGGGAACCGGTGGTTACTAATGAACCGCTATGCTTCCACCCCGCGCCTACGCTGAACCGCTGCCGGCGTTCTCCTCCAACGTGCGCGCGCACCCCGCACCCACCGACTCGCGTCCGCCGCTGATCGTCGCGGTGGCCGCCGACGACGTCGAACGGTTCCCGACTGCTCCCTATGCGCGCTTCTCCGCCCGCACCACGACAGAAGCCGTTCGCCTGATCGAGCGATGGCGGCCGCGCGTGATTGCCGTGGACTGGGATCTGGCCGAGTTGGATCGCTCAGCCATCTGCGCCGCGGCGCGCCAGGCGTCCCCGGTGGGGGTTCTCGCGCTGATGAGCGAACCTGCTCGCGCGCCGGCGGCACTGAAAGCAGGCTGCCACGCAATTCTGTTGAAACCGATTACGGTGAACCTCGTCGCGGCGCGGCTCGGCCGGCTGTGCCGTGAGATGCCGGCCGCAGCGGCGGTCAGCCGGCTCGGTGCCACGCTGCAGCAATGGGGGACGAACCGGACCTGGCCGGAAGTTCATTGCCCGCAGTGCAAGGAAGGCAATGCCGTGTGCTTCGAGTACTCGAGCCACCGCCGATCGTGGTACGCGTGTCTCAAGTGCGATCACGCGTGGCTCGGTCCGCGGCGCGAGTAGATCAGGGCACCCTTGAAAGAGTGCCCTACGTTATCGATCGTAGGGCGCCCCCTTCAGCGGTGCCTGATTCGAGTTCGAGCTAACCTTTCTTCGCGACCTTCAGCTCGTTCAGCTTCGCGATCATGTCTTCCGCCGACGTCGCCGGGCGGACCGCCGTGTCGATGGCGACGACCTTGCCGCTCTTGTCGATGTAGAACGTCCAGCGGTTTGCCATCTGTCCGTTCGCCATCAGCACGCCGTACTTCGTCGCCACTTCCTTGCCCGGGTCGCTGAGGAGCGGGAAGTCCGCTTCCTTCTTCTCGACAACCGTCGCCGCGCCGCCGCCTCGGCCCTGCAGCGTGACGCTGGTCGCCTTGGCGAACTTGGTGTTCTCCTCGATGTTGTCGGTGCTGGCCATGAAGTAGGCGACGTCGTACTGCTTGATCTTGTCGCCGTTCTCCGCCAGCGACTTGCACTCGATCGTGCAGCCCTGCGTGAACGCCCGCGGGAACCAGGCGATGACGACCGCCTGCTTGCCGCGGTAGTCGGACAGCTTGTGTGATTTGCCATCGGTCCCGGGCAGCGTGAAGTCGGGCGCCATGTCGCCGACCTTCACCACCGTCGGTACTGCCGGTGCGGCGTTCGGCGGTCCCTGCGCCACGACGGCTGCAACCGCCAGGCTGGCGACCAGCCCCATCGTCAATAGTGCGCGCATCAAGATTCCTCCTCGATTACGGGCTTGCCCCGCGTCTCACGTGAGATGAGGAGTATACCTGTTCGGAACGTTCGAATCGTTCAACTGCAGGAAGATTTTGGTGCCGCCAGACCGGCTGAGCGGCGGACCGCCGTGAGGAACTCGTTCAGGGATCCCTCGGCGCTCTTGCGGCCGAGGCGGCGCGCGATCGGTTCCAGCCAGAAACCGGTCATCGGCGGATATCCGCGGCTCAAGCCGAGCGTTTCCATGACCACGGACACGCCGTCGGGGTGCTGCGTGAACAACGTCAGCGTGTGCGCCCGCCACAGATAGCCGCTGTCGCGGCCGGCGGGACGCAGCGATTCGTTCGGTCGTCCCGCGTTGTTGACCTGCCGGATTTCGTCGGACTTCGACAGCGCGGAGATGGCGCCGTCACCCAGCGTGCGGTACTCGACCGTCGAGCGAACGTCCAGCACCGCCTCGACGCCGAGCCCGCCTTCCTCGAGTCGCAGCAGGACGCGATAGGTGTCGCCCTGCTGTGACAACACCTTCGCCGACTTCACGTTCTCGTACACCTTGCTGTACGACGGATAGTCGCGGGCAACGTCGGCGACCTGCCGCAGCGTCGCGCCCCTCACGAACGCGGTTGCCATCCAGTTGTGGATCAGTCCGTCGGGCACGTTGAGGATGCCGTCGCCGCTGGCGGCGCGGGCGGTCATGACGCCGTCGCAGCGGCGGGATTCACGCGCCAGCTTCTGCGCGCGCGCGGCGAACTCGCGCACCGCCTGCTCCGAGTGCTTCTCGTAGGCTTGCGCCGTACGCGGCTTCAGGTCGGCCGCTTCGACGGCGGAAGCCAGGCACGCGAGTCCAACCAGGACACCGATGGTGAAGCCGGCGGTTCGCGGCATGCGCGTGGATGATACCGTCGCCACACAACCGAAGGTGTAGAAGGTCGCGAAACAGGCTCATGCTGGCTTACGTAGTGTCCGCCTTCAGGCGGACCAGATAGAATCCTCCCCTCCTATGTCCGGCGACGAAGTGTTCATGCTGATCGCCAGCGCGATGGTGGCGCTGGTGTGCTGGGGCGCCTGGTACATCGCACCTGTGCGCATCCAGGGTGTCCGCCGGCGTCCCCCGGCCTGGCGTCTGGTGCGCCTGACGCCCCTCGTCGCGGCGGCGCTGCTGTGGCTCGTCCTGCGCAATGCGGCGTCGTTCGACGTGCGCGACGATCCCACCTATCTGACTTTCTATCTGGTGCTGGGCGCCGCCTGGGTCGGCGTGTGGATTCGCTGGCTTGCCATCACCGGCATCAGCACGCGCGACGATGTGGTGGAGCGCGCCAATGGCAGCGCAGCGCTGGCCGTGACCGGTGCGGTGTTCGGCATCACGCTGGCGTACGCCGGCGGCAACGTCGGCAACGGTCCGGGCTGGTGGGTGGTGGTGTTCTCCGCGGCGCTGGCAACGGTCGCACTGTTCGGCGCGTGGATGCTGCTCGAGGCCGTCACCGGAGTCTCCGACGTCGTCACCGTGGATCGCGATCCATCCGCCGGCTTCCGGCTGGGCGGATTTCTGATCGCGTGCGGCCTGGTTCTCGGCCGCAGCGTGGCCGGCGACTGGGTGTCGGCCGAAGCCACGGTTCGCGACTTCGCGGCGGCCGCGTGGCCGGTAATCGTGCTGGTGATCGTGGCCGCGGTGATTGAACGAGTCGCGCGCCCGACGCCGGACACGCCGCGGCCGTCGCTCGTCGCGTACGGATTCGTTCCCGCGGTGCTCTACGTTGCGGGCGCGGTATACCAGGTCATGCGCCTGGGACCGGTGTGACCGTGCTCGTCTCGCATCCGTTTCGCGCGGTCGAGCCCTTTTCAGCGCCGGTCGCGGCCGTGATCCGCCGCCGGGCGATCTTCGAGTGCTGCAAGTGGGATCCGCAGGTGGAGGATGTGGCGACGATTGCCGATGCGCCGATCGTCCTCGACGCGGGAGACTGGCGTGAGCTGGTTGCCAGCGCGGAACGCCTCGCCGGCGAAGTCGTCGCGGCGGAGCAAGAACTTCGACACCGCCCTGAGCTGCATCAGACGCTTGGCCTGCCGTGGACCGTCCGGCGCCTGTTCCGCCGCGCGCCGCGGCACCCGGTCAGCGCGGCGCCGCGATTCATCCGCTTCGACTTCCATCACACCGCCGCGGGGTGGCACATCTCCGAAGGCAACACAGACGTTCCCGGCGGGTTGAACGAAGCATCAGGCCTGCCGCGGCTCGTGGCGCCGTATGTGCCGGACGCGCAGTCCGCGGGCGACGTCGCTGGCTGCTACACCACCACCACGCTGGCCTCCCTTCCCGCCGGGGCGCACATTGCGCTGATGCATGCGACCGCGTATTCAGACGACCGGCAGGTGATGACGTACCTGGCCGGCTGTCTGCAGCAGCGCGGCGCGCGGGTGTCGCTGGTCAGCCCGGCTCATCTCCGCTGGCGCAACGGCCGCGCGGCGCTCGACACGGCGTGGAGCTCGGACGCGGTGGATGCGGTGCTGCGCTTCTATCCGGCCGAGTGGATGTGCAACCTGCCTCGCGCGTGCGGGTGGCCGGCGTATTTCGAATCGACATCGACGCCCGTCAGTAACCCTGCCAGCGCGCTGCTCACGCAGAGCAAACGGTTTCCGCTGACGTGGGAGGCGCTGCGGACCCCGCTGCCGGCGTGGCGCGCCCTTCTCCCGGAGACGCGCGATCCGCGTGAGGTCCGGTGGGAGGGGAGCGACGAGTGGGTGCTGAAGCCGGCACTC
>JBOGIQ010000173.1:0-12118 GCA_050742535.1 Vicinamibacterales bacterium
CAGAACGGCCGCAATCTCGGTCGGGTGGTGACCGTAGTCGTCCACGACAAGAACACCGCCTGGCTCGCCATGCCGTTCGAACCGGCGCTCCGCTCCGGGAAAATCGCGCAGCGCGCCGGCAACCTGCTCGAAGGCAAGGCCGAGACACTCGCCAACGGCGACGGCAGCCAGCGCGTTCTGCAGGTTGTGCCGCCCTGGCACCTGCAGCTCCAGTACGCCGAGCGGTTCCACGCCCGTCGCACGCTGGCGCTGAACGCTGCATCGGCCACCGAAGGCGCCCAGGGCCACGTCCGTACCGAAGACAGCCGCCGCCGGATCGTCCAGCCCGTAGGTCACCACGCGGCGCTTCAGGCGCGGCAGCACGGCCATCAGGTTCGAGTCGTCGGCGCAGGCGACAACACTGCCGTAGAACGGCACCTTGTTGGCGAAGTCCGCAAACGCCTGCTGCAGCTCGTCAAAGCCGCGGTAGCTCTCCATGTGCTCCCGATCGACGTTGGTCACGACGGCAATCGACGGCCACAGCATCAAGAACGACCTGTCGCTTTCGTCGGCCTCGGCCACCATGTATTCGCTGTCTCCCAGCCGTGCGTTGCTGCCAAAGACGCTCAGCCGGCCTCCGATCACCGCGGTCGGATCCAGCCCGGCACGTTCGAGCACCAGCGCAATCATCGACGTCGTTGTCGTCTTCCCGTGCGACCCGGCGACGGCGATGGCGAAGTGCAGCCGCATCAGCTCGGCCAGCATCTCCGCGCGCGGAATCACCGGAATCCCGCGGCGCTCCGCCTCGACGATCTCCGGGTTCGTCCGCCGCACCGCCGAGGAGACGACCACGACGTCCGCCTCGCCGACGTTCGCGGCGGCGTGCCCTTCCGCGATCCGGACCTTGAAGCGCTGCTGCAGACGCGCCGTCACGTCCGACCCTTTCGCGTCCGACCCGCTGATCTCGTAGCCAAGGTTCGCCAGCAGCTCCGCAATACCGCTCATCCCGATGCCACCGATGCCGACAAAATGCACGCACCGCGTGCGGCCAAGCATCAGTCCCCGACCTGCCCGCCGTAGCCCGGGCGATGGAAGCCCCGGCGCAGGCGGGTTCACCGTGCAAGCTCCAGCACCTTGTCGACGATGACCTGTGCCGCGTCCGGCCGCGCCATCGACCGCGCCCGCCGGCTCATCTCGAGACGCGCACCCGCGTCGGCCGCGAGCGCCTCGATCTCTGCGGCGAGACGATCGCCCGTCAGTTCCCGCTGCTCGATCATCCGCGCCGCCCCCTGCGCGACGAGCGCTTCCGCGTTCCGCCGCTGATGGTCGTCGGTTGCCGTCGGCAGCGGAATCAGAATGGACGGGCGGCCGGCGGCGGTCAGTTCGGCGAGCGTGGTCGCGCCGGCGCGACAGACCACGAGGTCCGCCGATTTCATTTCCCGGTCCATGACAAACAGGAACGGCTCCACCCGGGCTTCGACCCCTGCCCGGCGGTACCCATCGCGGACCACCTCCACATCGCGCTCTCCTGTCTGATGCGTGATCGCCAGTCGTGGTGCGGCGGCTGCCAGCCGCGCCGCTGCCTCCACCATGGCCATGTTGATCGCGTGCGCGCCCTGAGAGCCGCCAAAGACTAGGATCCGAGCCGCACCCGGCGGCTGACTGTGTACGTCATATGCCCCCTGTGTCTCGAAAAACTCCGGACGGACCGGATTGCCCGCGACGAACGCCTTGCGGCCAAAGAACGGGATCGTTTGCTCGTACGTCACAGCCGCTGCCCGGACGAACCGCGCCAACGACCGATTGGTGACGCCGGGAATCGCGTTCTGCTCCATCAGCAGCGTGGGTATGCCGCGAACGGCCGCGAGCATCACCACGGGCCCGGAGCTGTACCCGCCGACGCCGAGCACCACCGACGGCCGGGTCCGTCCGATCACGAGTGCCGCGTCGAGCGCGCCGAGCGGGAGCAGGGCCATGCCACGTATCAACGCGCCAATCGACTTGCCCTTCAACCCGGCGCTGCGAATCAGCTCGAGCGGGAAACCCTCGCGCGGAATCACCCGCGCTTCGATACCTGCCGCCGTCCCGACGAAGGTCACCGTCGCATCCGGCAGCCGCGCCAGCAGCTCGCGGGCGACCGCAATCCCCGGATACAGGTGCCCGCCGGTGCCGCCGCCGGCGATCAGAACAGAGAGGCTCACGCATCCGCCGATTCATGCTGCGAAATGTTCAGAAGGATTCCGATGCCCAACAGGCTCACCAGCAGCGACGAACCACCGTTGCTCAGCAGCGGCAGCGGAATGCCTTTCGTCGGCAGCAGTCCGAGCACGACGCTGATGTTGATGAGCGCCTGCGCGACGATCATCGTGGTGATGCCGAGGGCGAACAGCGATCCGAATCGATCCTCCGCCCTGGCTGATATCCGCAGCCCGCGCCAGGCGATCACGCAGAAACAGGCGAGCGTCGCGGTGGTGCCGATCAAGCCCAGCTCCTCGCCGATGACGGCGAAAATGAAATCGGTGTGCGCGAACGGCAGATAAAAGAGCTTCTGCACGCTTTCGTTGAGCCCGCGGCCGGTAACGCCCCCCGTGCCGATGGCGATGAACGACTGCACCGCCTGGAACCCGTCGCCCTGCCGATCTGCCCAGGGATCGAGGAACGCGAAAATGCGTTTCAGACGGTACGACTCCCAGATGACTGCAACCGCCAGCGCAGGAATCGCGACAACCGCCGCACCCACGAGGTACCGGTAGCTGAGGCCGGCCGCGAACACCATCACCCCGACGACCATGACCAGCGACATCGCGGTGCCGGCATCCGGCTCGACGAAGATCAAGCCAGCCAGAACCGCGGTGACGATGGCGATCGGGGTCAGCGAATAGGAGATCTCGTTGATGCGGTGCATCCGCCGTTCGAGCATCAGCGCCGTAAACAGCACGCACGCCAGCTTGGCGAACTCGGATGGCTGGAAGCGCAGTCCGGCAATGCTGAGCCAGCGGCGCGCGCCGTTGATCGGGTCGGAGAACAGCGTCGCGGCAAGCATCAGTCCGAGGATTCCGAGCACCCCCCAGATCAACGGGTCGTTGCGGTACGAGCGGTAGTCGATCCGCATCGCGAGCGCCATCACCGCCACGCCGAGGACCGCCCACATCCCCTGTCTGATGAGGAAGTAATAGGGGTCCTTGAAGTCGTCGAGCGCGATGGGGGCCGACGCGCTGTAGACCATGACCACGCTGACGCACACCATCACGATGGCGGCGACGAAGAGCACCCGATCTGATTTCAGCTTTCTCGCCATATAAAGGTCAGATCCGTAACGACCGAGAACCTCAGCGAAGATCGGTTAAGATCGCCGGCCGCAGTCACCAGTAGGCCCGTGGAATGGGACACCCACCTCGCCGACACGGGGTAGTCGGCGTTCCCAGCGGTGAGCTCCCACTCGCGCCGGGCCGACTGATGACTGCGGCCTTCCCTTCAAGTCCGCCTAAAGGCGGACACTACGAAACCGTCCGCCTGAAGGCGGACACTACGCGAGAATCCGGCTGAAGCCGGACTCTACGATTCAGCGCGTGCGCATCTCCTCCTCCAGCGCGCGCACCGCCTCCTTGAACACCCGGCCCCGGTCCGCGTAGTCGCGGAACCAGTCGAAACTGGCGCACGCCGGCGCCAGCACCACGACACCGGACCCACGTGTGAGCGCGTACGCCCGGCGCACCGCGTCCGGCATCGAACCTGCGTCGTCTACCGGAAGCGCCGCATCGAGCGCGGCGTGCACCAGCGGCGCTGCGTCGCCAATCGCGACCACCGAGCCTCGCCGTGCGACAAGCGGCTCCCGCAGCTCGCGCAGGTCGCCGCCCTTGAACTGCCCACCGATGATCGCGACAACGGGGCCGTCGAAGCTTTCAATCGACCGCCGTGCCGCCTCGACGTTTGTCGCCTTCGAGTCGTTGACGAATCGAACGCCGCGAACGGTCGCGACCGGCTCCATCACATGCTCGAGCCCGTGGAAGCCCTGGAGTGCGTTCACCATCGCCGGCGGATCGACGCCGGCGACGTCCGCAACCGCGGCGGCCGCAATCACGTTGTGCAGCATGTGGCGGCCGGTCAGCTCCACTGCGGACACGGGGACCAGCCGCTCGCTTCCAGCCGCACTGCGCTTCACGATCCATTCGCGCTCCGCGACGAAACCCTGGTCGACCGACCCGGCCGGCGAAAAGCGCACTCGCCGCGCGCGAGTGCGCCTGGCCTGTTCCATCACCACCGGGTCATCCGCATTGACGACAGCCCAGTCGTCGGATGTCTGGTTGGCGAAGATGCGTGCCTTCGCCTCGGCATACGCCTCGATGGACGGATGCCGGTCGAGATGATCGGCAGTCAAGTTCAGCCACAACGCAATCCATGGCCGGAACGTCGTGGTGGTCTCGAGCTGGAAGCTGCTCACTTCCACCACGTGGACCGTCTGCGGCGTCGACTCCTCCACCTGTGCGCTCAGCGGCACGCCGATATTTCCGCCGACCAGCACGTCCCGCCCCGCAGCCGCGAGCATGCGGCCGACGAGCGTCGTCGTCGTCGACTTGCCCTTCGTGCCGGTCACCGCGATCACGGGTCCGCGGACCCAGCGCCACGCCAGCTCCAGCTCGCCGATCGTCTCGATGCCTTTGGCGCGCGTGGCATCGAACAGCGGCTGTTCGAGCGGCACGCCCGGGCTCGCGACAATCAGATCGGCGGCCGCCAGCGTCGACGGCCGGTGACCTCCGGCTTCGACGGCGACGCCGAGAGTCCGCAGGCGTTCGGCCTGATCGAACGACGGCCGCGTTTCCGTCAGCGTCACCCGCGCCCCCCGCCGCACCAGCAGTTCGGCGGCCGCGATCCCGCTGCGCGCCGCACCGACGACGACCACGCGCCTGCCGCTGACCGAGAACTCACCCTGCGCCATCCCATCACCGCAGTTTCAGCGTCGTCAGACTGAACAACGCGCAGATGATGGCGATGATGAGAAAGCGCGCGATGATCTTCGGCTCGCTCCACCCGCTCAGCTCGAAGTGGTGGTGCAGCGGCGACATCTTGAACACGCGCTTGCCGGTCAGCTTGAACGATGCGACCTGAATCACGACCGACGCCGCCTCCATCACGAAGACGCCGCCGACGATGACGAGCAGCAGCTCCTGCTTGATGAGCAGCGACACCGTCGCCAGCGCGCCGCCGAGCGCCAGCGAGCCGACGTCGCCCATGAAGATCTGCGCGGGAAACGAGTTGTACCAGAGGAATCCGAGGCTGGCGCCGACCAGGGCACCGCAGAAGATCGTCAGCTCCCCGGTTCCCGAGAAGCGCACCAGGTCCAGGTACGCCGCCAGCCGCGCGTGGCCGGTCACATACGCGAGACCGGTGAAGGCGGCGGCCGCCACGCCGAACGTGCTGATGGCAAGGCCGTCGAGCCCGTCGGTCAGGTTCACCGCGTTGGACCACGCCACGAGGATGAACGCCGCGAAGGGCAGATACATGAACCCGAGATCGGGAATCAGGTTCTTGAAGAACGGGAAGATCAGCCGGGTGTTGTAGAGGGGCGTGGGTGTCTGCTCGGCCAGCACCAGCAGTGAGGCGCCGACCGCCAGTGCCACCAGAATCTGTCCGCCCATCTTGTAGCGCGGCAGCAGACCGTGATGGGAGCGGCGGACGATCTTCAGGTAGTCGTCCACGAAGCCGACCGCGCCGAAGCCAAGCGTCGAGAGCACCGCGATCCAGACGTACGGGTTCTGCAGGTCCGCCCACAGCAGCGTGGGAACAAGGGCCGACGACAGGATCAACAGCCCGCCCATCGTGGGCGTTCCGGCTTTCGCCCGGTGTGATTCCGGCCCTTCCTGCCGGATCACCTGACCAACCTGGAAATCGCGGAGCTTCCGGATCATCCACGGGCCCAGCATCAGACTGATCGCCAGCGCCGTCAGGCTCGCGGCCGCCGTTCGGAACGTGATGTAGCGCGTCACGTTCAGGACGCCGAGATACGACACGTCGGCGAACTGCGGCAGGAGGTGAAAGAGCATCAGGCACGCTCCGCCGCGAGACGATCGACGACCACGTCGGTGCGAATTCCGCGGGAGCCCTTCACCAGCACGAGATCGCCGGCGCTGACGGCATCGGCGATTGCCGGTGCGGCCTCTTCACTCGAGGCGAACCAGGTGACGGCACCTGCGGGCATGCCGGCGTCGATCGCGGCCGCTGCCAGCGCCCGTGCCGCCGAACCGCCAATCGCATAAAGGACGTCGACGCCGCTCTGCGCGACGAGGCGTCCACTGTCGGCATGGAGCCGCTCGGCATGGTCGCCAAGCTCCAGCATCTCGCCGAGTACCGCGACTTTCCGCGTCGCGCTCTTCTCACGCGCCATGACGTCGAGCGATTTGGCGAGGGCCGACGGGCTCGAGTTGTACGAGTCGTCCACGACCGTCACCCCCGACGGGAGACGACGAACGGCGCCGCGGCGGTCGGCAGGACGGAGCCGGGCAGCCGCCTCCGCGATCTCGTCGAGGGTGACGCCGAACTCCGCGGCAACGGCGGTTGCGGCCAGAACGTTCGACAGGTTGCCGCGACCGAGCAAGGGGGTTTCGATGACCGTCCCGCCGGCTGGCGTCGTCACCTGGGCGCGCATTCCAGACAGTCCGCGATCGTCGATCGACGTGGCCCGCACGGTCGCGCGATCGGATGCACCGAACGTGATCGTGCGGCCGGGAAAGGCCGCGACGCGCGACATCACGCGCGGATCGTCCGCGTTGCAGACGAGCACCGTTGACGGAGTCGCGCCCTCGAGGATCTCCGCTTTCGCATCCGCAATCGCTTCGGGGGAGGCGAAAAAACCGAGGTGCGCATCGCCGACATTCGTCCAGACGCGGACGTCCGGCTCGGCAATCGCGACCAAGGTCCTGATCTCCCCTGCGTGGTTCATCCCCAGTTCCATCACAGCCACATCGGGTGCGTGCCGCACCTGCATCAGCGAAAGCGGCAGGCCGATGTGGTTGTTCAAGTTGCCCTTGTTCTTCACGACCGTCCTGCGCCGCTCGAGGAACGCGGCAATCGTTTCCTTGGTCGTCGTCTTGCCCGCACTACCCGTGATGGCGATCACCTTCGTTCCGGCGGCCGCTCGCACCGCGTGCGCCAGGTCCTGCAGCGCTTTGACGGTGTCGCCGACCTCGATCACCGGTCCTTCGGAGGGCACCCCTTCCGCCTTCGCGTGAAGCTCCGGCGGACCGCCGTAGCCTTGGCGGAGGCGGTTACGGGGTGCCGGTTCCACGATTGCCGCCGCCGCGCCGCGTGCGAGCACGTCCGCGACGAAATCGTGCCCGTCGAACCTGGGCCCCTTGATCGCCACGAACAGATCGCCCGGCCCCGCGACCCGACTGTCGATGACGACCTCACGAACCTCCGTGTCCACGTGCGCGGCCGTCAGCCGTCCACCTACCGCGCCCGCAATCCATTCGAGCGTCAGCCGGACCTTCACCCCGCGCGCGACTTCACCCGCCGCGCCTCCAGCCCCTCGCGCGCCACGGCGACGTCGTCGAACGGCATCGTCCGCCCGGCGATCTCCTGGTACTTCTCGTGCCCCTTGCCGGCCACGAGCACGACGTCGCCCTTCTCGGCCACGCTGATGGCGTGCAGGATCGCGTCGTGCCGATCGACGATCGTCCGGACGTCCGCGTTGCTCTGACGGGTCTCGGCATCGGCGCCGCGCCTCACCTCGTCGATGATTCGCTGCGGGTCCTCATCGCGAGGGTTGTCCGACGTGATGATCACGACGTCGCTCAGCCGGGCCGCCACCATGCCCATCAGCGGCCGCTTCGTGCGATCGCGATCGCCGCCGGCGCCGAACACGGTGATCAGCCGGCGCGCCGCAAGCTGACGCGCCGTCTCGAGCAGGTTTCTCAGCGCATCGTCGGTGTGCGCGTAATCGACGAGCACCGTCACGTCGTCATCGCGGTTCGACGCCAGCTCGAAGCGGCCTGGCACACCGGGCAGCTGGCGGATGCCCTTGTCCATGGCTTCGATCGGCACGTCGAGCGCCGACGCCGTCGCCACGGCCGCCAGGATGTTGTAGACGTTGGGCCGGCCGACCAGTCGCGAGCGTACGTGCACCACGCCCTGGGGCAGACGCACGTCGAATTGCAGCCCCTCCAGGGAGAACGACAGCGGACCGGGCGCCACGTCCGCCGCCTTGTTGATGCCATAGGTGATCGCACGCGGCGAGACGTCGAGGAGCGCCTGGGCACGGGGATCGTCGACGTTGATGATCGACGGTGCATCCGTGGGCGCCATCTCGAACAGCCGGCGCTTCGCCGCGAAGTACTCTTCCATGTTCGCGTGGAAGTCGAGATGGTCGCGGGTCAGGTTCGTGAAGGTGCGCGCGGCGAACTGAATCCCGTCGGCGCGCCGCAGCGACAAGGCGTGCGACGACACTTCCATCACGCACGCACCGCATCCTTCCGTCACCATCCGGCGCATGAACGACTGCAGTTCCGGTGCCTCCGGCGTCGTCCGGGTCGCGTCGATTGAACGTGTGCCAATGCGGTACGTCACCGTCCCCATCAATCCGCACCGCAGTCCTGCCGCTTCGAGAATCGCCGCGGTCAGATAACTCGTGGTGGTCTTGCCGTTGGTCCCCGTAATGCCGACGACTCGCATCGCGCGGCTCGGATGCTCGAAAAACTCCGCCGCCAGCAGCGCCAGCGCCAGCCTGGCCGACGTGACGACCACCCACGGCACGGGCACGCCGGTCGCGGGCTGCTCCGTCACGATCGCCGCCGCGCCCGCAGCTATTGCCTGCGGCACATACTGCAGCCCGTCGGCTTTGAGGCCGGGGACTGCGACGAACACCATTCCGGGCGTCACGCGCCGGGAGTCACAGGCCACGCCCGTACACTCGACTTCAAGCGAACGGGCGTCGCTGACATGCGCCGGGCGATCCTGCGGCGGCATCGCGCGCGCGAAGGCGCGCAACAACTCGCCGACTGTCACGGCGTGCCCCGGGATATGCCGCCAGTCCCTGTCGCCAGAGGCTGAGTCTCCTCCGCTGGCGTCTGCTGCCGGGGGCGGCGCTCCAGCCAGAGCGTCGCGGAGTCCATGACATCGAGCGGACTGCCCGCGGCCGGGCGCTGACTGACGACCGTGCCGTTTCCCTGCAGTCGCGGACTGACGCCCAGCCGGGCGAGCAGACGCGCGGCATCGCGTGCGTTCATTCCGACGAGGTCTGGAAACACGGACGGCGATTCGGGGGCGCCGGCGGCCAGAGTCACGATCGCCGGCTCCGCAGGTCCCGAGACCGGCTGCGGCTGATGCTGATCGCGGCGCGCGATGAGAACCGGCGCCGGCGGATTCAGCGACGGCGGCACGCCGCGGTGGCGCAGCACCGCCGCCGCAATCTTCTGAAAGACCGGACCGGCGACCGTGCCGCCGTACGGAGAGACCTTGTGCGGCGAGTCGATCACCACGAGGATGGTGAACTGCGGGTTCCGGGAGGGCACGAAGCCGACGAACGAGACGTTGTAGTCGGTCGTCGAGTAGCCGCCCGGGATCGCCTTTGCCGCGGTGCCCGTTTTACCGGCAATGGTAAACCCTTCGATCTGGGCGGTCTTGGCGGTGCCGTTTTCGACGACCCCTTCCATGATGGTGGTCAGCTGCTTCGCGACGTCGGCGCTGAGCACGCGGCGCACGACCGTGCGTTGAACCATCTGCCGCACGCCGTTGCGGACCGCCCCGCGCACGAGACGGGGCTCGACGAGCTCGCCGCCGGTGGCGACGGCGCTGAACGCAGCGGCCATCTGCAGCGGTGTGACGCTGACCTGGTAGCCCATCGAGACGGATGCCACGGCGCTGTCGGTCAGCTGTGCGGCACTCCACACGATCCCCTTACTCTCGCCGGAGAAATCGTACTTGGATGTCCGTGCGCCAAACCCGAACCGCAAGACGTACGAGCTCAGCCGCTCGGCGCCGAGCCGCAGGCCGATCCTGATCGCGCCGACGTTGCTCGACTTGACGATGACGTCCTCGAAGGTCAGCGTTCCGTAATTGTGCCCTTTGGCCTCGTCAATGACCCGGGAACCAAACCGGATCACGCCGGGGCTCGTGTTGATCAAATCCGACGGCCGGGCGAGCTTTTCCTCCAGCGCAGCGCCGGCGGTGACGACCTTGAACGTCGAGCCTGGCTCGTAGACGTCCTGAACGGCAGGATTCTTCTTGACCTCATCCTTGTAGGCCTTGAAGTTGTTCGGGTTGAACGTCGGGTAGTTCGCCATCGCCAGCAGCTCGCCGGTGAATGGATCCATGACGATCGCGGAACCGCGTTCCGCTCCACTTACCCGCACACCTTCGGCGAGCTCCCGCTCAGCCACGTGCTGAATCTGCTCGTCGATGGTCAGGACGAGCGAGGCACCCGGCGTCGGCGGCTCCTCGAGACGGCTGAACGGCCGCCCGTTCCCGTCGATTTGAAGAAACGCCTGCCCCTTCTGGCCGCCGATCAGCCCGTCGTACTGCTCTTCGATGCCGGCGCGGCCGGTGTTTTCGTCGCCCACATAACCTAGGACGTGAGCCGCCAGCTCCCGGTGCGGATAGTAGCGGCGCGTCTCGCGGCGAAGGGTGACGGGAAGCTTGAGTTCCGAGACTCGCAGCGCTTCCTCTGGCGAGATCCATCGCGCCAGCCGCACGAACTTCTTCAGCTTGCCCTTCGCATCCCGTCTGGTCAGCCGGCTGAGGTACGTCTCCCGTTCCTGACGTGTGCAGCCCCGAACGAGCGCTCCGCACAGCTCCTCCACCAGCCGCTTCGCGTTCGTCACCTTGCCGGGCACGACCCAGACACTTTCGGCGTCCACGTTATAGGCAAGGAGGTGGCCGTTGCGATCGAGGATGTCGCCACGCTTCGGTTCGAGCTCGATCGTCTCGAGCTGCTGATCCTCGGCGGCCGCCAGGAGAGCGTCGTGCTGCAGGACCTGCAGGTAGACCAGCCGCGCCTCGATGGCCACGGACCAGATAACGAGAACGCCGGTCGCGACCGCGAGACGGCGCTTCAGCGTCCGGCGCCAGGAATTGTCGAGCTGATCGGCCACGATGAACCCCTTACCGCTGAGCGATGACGGACGTCGGTGGCGCAGGGGGCTCGACGACGCGTTCGATGACCATCGCCTCCCCCGGACCGGGTTCAACCATTCGCAGGTCCTGCATGGCCCTCGGCTCGACGAACGTCGGCGATCGCATGATCTCCATCTCCAGGCGCAGCCGCCGGTTGATGACCGCTTCCTCGTCCAGCAGCTTCTGCGTCTCTTCCATGCGGTACCCGTACTGCTGCAGCTCGAACTGCTGCCAGGCGGTGAACAGCAGCACGGCGACGAGGAAGACGCTGAGGCCGACGGAGCGCCACATCTCCCGATGGCGCTCGAGATCGACCTCCCGGACGATCGGATTGTTCCGGACGTCCTTCTTGATCGCCCACTCGAACGATTCGCTCATGTCGATTCCCCGTCGTGGAGTCCGCCTTTCAGGCGGATTGCCTCCCTACCCGGCCCGCTCAACCGCCCGCAGCTTGGCGCTGCGTGCGCGGGCATTGCTCTCGACTTCCGCCGGCGCCGGAACCACCGGCCGTTTAGTCCGGATCGCGATCCGCCCCTGCGACTGCAGCGCACGAAACGTGTGTTTCACGATCCGATCCTCGAGCGAATGGAACGTGATCACCGCCATGCGGCCGCCGCTGTCGAGACGCTCCACGGCCCGGCCAAGAAAGCCGTCGAGCCCTTCGAGCTCCCGGTTCACCCAGATGCGGATCGCCTGAAACGTGCGCGTCGCCGGATCGATCCGCGAATATCCCTTGCGCGGAATCGCCCGGCGGACGACGTCCGCGAGCCGGCCGGTGGTGGTGATCGGCGCCTGGGATCGCGCCGCCAGAATTGCCCGCGCCACCCGCCGCGCGTGCCGCTCCTCGCCAAGCGTGTAGATCACGTCCGCCAGCGTCTGCTCGTCAGCCGACGCCACCATTTCCGCCGCGGTGCTCCCCCGGGATGTATCCATGCGCATGTCGAGCACGTCGTCGCGCCTGAAACTGAAACCGCGGTCCGGCGCGTCGAGCTGCATCGACGACACGCCCAGATCCGCCAGCACCCCATCTACC
>JBOGIQ010000174.1:0-12073 GCA_050742535.1 Vicinamibacterales bacterium
GATGCTCGTCCTCGTCGACGGCGTCCGGCTGAACGATGCCCAGTCCGGTCACCACAACGGCGATATCCCGGTCTCCCTGGACGAAGTCGAGCGCATCGAGATCCTCCACGGTCCCGGATCGGCGCTATTCGGCGCCGACGCCTTCGGCGGTACGGTCAATGTGATTACGCGCCGCGTCGTCGATCGACCGGCGCTGTTGGCGCAGGGCGGGAGCTTCGGTCTGGCGAGCGGCCGCGGCGCCGCCGGGTTCGAGCACGGTTCGCTGACGCAGACGTTTGCGGTCTCGACCGAGCGCTCTTCGGGGTTCATGTACGACCGCGACTACGCGAGCGTCATCACGCGTGCCCGCACCGCCATCGGCAGCGACTCCAGCGTGTCTGTCGCGTTTCTGCGCAAGGAGTTTGGCGCCAATAACTTTTATGGCGGGAACGCGCCGTCGCGCGAGTGGACGAATCAGGCATTGATTGCCGGCGACCATCAGTTCGGCGGGACCATGGGCTGGACGTTCGCCGCCCGGAGTTCGTACCGGACGCACGGCGATCGCTTCATCTTCAATCAGGAGCTGCCTCAGCTCTCCGATAACCGGCATCGCACGCACGCTGTGCTGGGTGAGCTGGCGGCTTCGCGGCGGGTCCGCACGGGGTCTGTGACCATTGGCGTGGAAAGCGGCGGCGACTGGATCCGCTCGTCGAACCTTGGCGATCACGAGCTGGGCCGCATCAGCGCGTTCGGCGAGCTCCGGCAGGAAGTTGGCCGACGCGTGCAGGTGGATGCGGCGTTGCGCGTCGATCGGTACTCGCAATTCGGCGCGTCCTGGAACCCGTCCGCGGGGATTGGCTGGTGGCCGGCGGACGCCGTGCGTCTTCGCGCGTCGGCGGCGCGGGCCTTCCGCGTGCCGACGTTTACGGAGCGCTACTACTCGGACCCCGCCAATCTGGCACGCGCGGAGGTCGGCCCGGAAACGGCGTGGGCAGGCGAGGGCGGCGTGGATGTGTTCCTGCGGCAGGGCTGGTTCGTGCAGGCGACGTTCTTCGGCCGCGCCGACTCCGACGTCATCGACTGGCTGCGGCCGACGACGGCCGATCGCTGGCAGACCTACAACGTCCGCGATGTCGACACGCTCGGCTTCGAGATCGGCGCCCAGAAGTCCTTTGCCGGCGGCGGATTCGTCAACGCACAGTTCACCGCCGTCGACGTCGACGCGGCCGCCGTCACGCAGCTGTCGAAATACGTGCTCGACTACGCGCCGCGTTCGTTCACCGCAGCCGGCCTGCTGCCGCTGCCGCGCGCATTCCACATTGCGCCGCGAATCGAGTACCGGCGGCGGTCCCGGCCCGCCGGAACGAGTGATTACGTCCTCGTCGACGCCCGCGTTGGGCGGCGCATTACGCGCGGACTCGATCTCTTCGTCGAAGGGTCGAATCTGCTGGATGAGGAATATCAGGAGATCGCCGGCGTGCGCATGCCCGGCGCAACAGTCGCCGTCGGCTTAGCCCTCCGCGCGCGCTAAAGCCCTCAGATCCGATATTCCTTTTCGTGATCTTCGATTCCTTCGTGCCCTTCGTGGTACGCCCTTGCCAGCGGTTCCTGCTGGGTCAAGCAGTGAAGGGTCCCGAGCCCCCAGACCAGATCGACGGCATGGATGCCGATCACGCGATGTGACGGCATCAGCTCCGCCAGGGTATTCAGCGCCACACGATCGTTCGCGTCGTTGAATGTCGGCACCAGCACCGTGCCGTTCGCGATGTAGAAGTTGGCGTAGCTTGCCGGCAGCCGCTCGCCGTTCATCATCACCGGGCGTGGAAACGGCAGCGTGACGATTCGAAGTGGACCGACGCCGTCGCCGCCGCTGGCGAGCTCCAGCCGGCGCACGTTGTCGATCGATCGGCCATGGTTCTCGTCCGCGGGATCCTGCTCGACGGCAATCACGACTGTTGTGGCATCGACGAACCGTGCCACGTCGTCCACATGGCCGTGTGTGTCGTCGCCCACGCATCCTTCGCCCAGCCAGATCGTGCGACGTATGCCGAGCCAGTCCGCAAACACACGCTCGTAGTCCGTGCGGGTCAGTCCCGGATTGCGGTCCTGCACCTCGCTCAGTAGCCATTCTTCTGTGACGAGAAGCAGGCCGTCGCCGTTGACCTCGATGCCGCCCCCCTCGAGGATCACCCGACCGTTCCGATCCGGGCGCTGCGGCTGTTCGATCGGCAGGCCGCTGATCTGCGCTACGGCCCGGCCAACGTCCGCGTCACGGTGCCAGTTGTCGTACTTCGCCCACGCATTGAATCCCCAGTTGACCAGAACCACGCGTCCGTCCGCGTCGTGAACGGCCGTCGGCGCCGAATCGCGCAGCCAGACACGATCGGTGGGGACAACGTGCAGCCGGCATCGATCCGGATTGACCTGATGCGCTGTCAGCGCCTCCCGTGCTGCGGAGCGGACCTCGTTCGAGTGGCAGAGGATCTCGACGATCTCGTGCTCCGCGAGCACGCGAGCGATCTCGGCGTAGACCCACGGAATCGGGCCAAGCTTTCCCGGCCAGTCGGGCTCGTGGTGCGGCCAGGAGATCCACGTTGCGCGGTGCGGCTCCCACTCGGCTGGCATCCGGTAGGGCGCGGTCATCCGAGATAGCGATTCAGGATCGACCCGTAGGCGTCCACGCGCCGGTCGCGCAGGAATGGCCAGTTGCGCCGCACGGTCTCGACGAGTGCCGGATCGCATTTCGCGATCACGACCTCCTCCGATTCACCTGCTTCCGCCACGTAACGGCCAAATGGATCGGCGATGAACGAGTGGCCGAAGAACGTGATGCCGTTGGTGCCGGGTTCGTCTTCGTGGCCGACGCGGTTGGGAGACGCCACGTACACGCCGTTCGCAATCGCATGGCTTCGCTGGATCGTGCGCCAGGCCTCCACCTGCGCGCGCCCCCATTCATCCTTTTCCGCCGGATGCCACCCGATTGCGGTGGGGTAGAAGAGAATCTGTGCTCCCAGCAGCGTTGTGATGCGGGCGGCCTCGGGATACCACTGGTCCCAGCAGATGAGCACGCCAATCGTTGCGTAGCGCGTCTTCCAGACCTTGAACCCGTTCGCCTCGCCGGGCCGCTCACCGTGGTAGTCCTGGTGCCCGTCGCCGGGGGTGAAGTAGTACTTTTCGTTGAACAGCGGGTCATCCGGAATGTGCATTTTCCAGTAGGTCCCGAGCAGTGACCCGTCCGCGTCGATGACCGCCGCCGAGTTCCGGTAAACGCCCGCCGCCTGCCGTTCGAACAGCGGGACGATCAGCACGACTGCCAAGTCGCGAGCCAGGTTCTGCATGGCGTCCGTCGTCGGCCCGGGGATCGGCTCCGCCAGGTCAAAACGGTCGCATTGCTGCGATTTGCAGAAGTAGAGCGAGTTGAAGAGCTCTTTCAGGCAGACGATCTGGGCGCCGCGCCCCGCAGCCTCGCGGATGAGCCGCTCCGCACGGGCCAAATTGGCCGCCGTATCGGCGGTGGCGTGGTCCTGGATGATCCCGACGGTGAATGGGCTGGTCACAGCTCCATAGTGATATCATTTTTGTTTCGTGTCACTTAAGACCAGCAGCACGACCCTCGGAAGCGAGGTGAAGGTCCCCGGTTCGGTCGCCAACCTGGGCGGTGGGTTTGACACCCTGGGAGTGGCGGTTCGGCTGTTCCTTCGCGCCACGATCGTGGATATCCAGGACGATGGAGGCGCAAAACTGGTGGTCGGCAAGAGCGTTCCGGAGGTCAGGAGCCGCAACCAGCTCGAGAGGGCATTTGAGGTAATCGCGAAACGGACCCGTCGTCCCGCGCCGACCGTGTTCGTTGAGGTGTCGAGCGACATACCCATGGCCGCCGGTTTGGGCAGTAGTGGCGCGGCGACGGTCGCCGGCCTTCGAGTTTTTGAACGGGTGACGGGTACGATCCCCGATTCGGTGCTGCTGGCGGCGGCGACCGAAGTCGAAGGGCATGCGGACAACGCGGCGCCATCGCTGTTCGGGGGATTGAACTCGGTGGTGGAAGTGAAGGATTCGGAGCCGCTGGCGCTCCGTTGGACCTGGCCCGACGATCTGCGCCTCGTCGTCTCAACACCGGCGATCGGTCTGGCGACGGCCAAGGCGCGTGCGGCACTGCCCGACACGATGCCGCGGCCGGACGCCATCTTCAACCTGCAGCGGGTTCTCGCGCTCGTCCATGCCCTGCAGCATCGGCAGTACGAGCGGATCCGGGAAGGCGTGAAGGACCGCTGGCATCAGCCGGCACGCGCGGCGCTGGTGCCTTTGCTTGGCGAAGTGCTCGCCGTGGACGACCCGGATGTGCTGGGGGCATTTCTCTCCGGAGCCGGACCGTCCGTCGCGACGATCGCGCGGGCCGGGGCTGCACCTCGAGTGGAGCGCCTCCTCGCGTCGATGTACGCGCGCGCGGGTATTGAGACGACGGTTCGCGTCCTTGCGGTGCATGAAGGCGCGTCCAGCGCGGAGCCGGAGTCGTCGAATCGAGTGGCGGATGCAGCGGCGTCCGCGCGCGGGAGAGCGGTATGAAGTTCGTCGCGGGCTTGGTGTGTCATTTGTGCGGCAAGCAGTACCCGGCCGACGCCTCGTGGGTGTGCGAGTGTCTGGGGCCGCTGGAAGTCACTTACGACTACGCCGCCATTCGCGACGCGATCAGCCGCGAGCTCATCGAGTCACGCCCGACGTCGCTCTGGCGGTATCGCGAGCTGCTGCCCGTTGAAGAACCGAAGACAGGCTTCAATTCCGGGTTCACGCCGCTGGTTCGCGCGAAACGGCTGGCGCGCGAGCTTGGCGTTGCCGAGGTCTACATCAAGGACGACTCGGTCAACCATCCGACGTTCTCGTACAAGGACCGCGTCGTGTCCGTCGCAGCCACTCGCTGTGTGGAGCTCGGCTTCCCGGTGTTCGCCTGCGCGTCCACGGGCAACCTCGCCGGCAGTGTCGCCGCGCACGCGGCACGGCTCGGGCTGCCGTGCTACGTGTTCATCCCGCACGACCTCGAGCCGAACAAGGTTCTGGGCGCGGCCATCTACAAACCGACTGTCGTGGCCGTCGAAGGCAATTACGACGACGTGAACCGGCTCTGCACCCAGATCGCGGATCAGTTCAAGTGGGGGTTCGCCAACATCAACCTCCGCAGCTACTATGCCGAAGGCGCCAAGACGATGGGTTTCGAGATCGCGGAACAGCTTGGCTGGCGGTATCCGGATCACATCGTCTCGCCGGTTGCGGGCGGCACGCTGCTGCCGCGCATCTACAAGGGGCTGCGCGAGTTGAAGGAAGTCGGACTCGTCACCGGAAACCTGCCGCGCATCCACGCCGCGCAGCCGGCGGGTTCGGCGCCGGTCATCCGCGCGCTGGAACAGGGGCTCGAGTTCCCGGATCCGGTCAAGCCCAACACGATTGCGAAGTCGCTGGCGATCGGCAATCCGGCCGATGGTTTCCAGGTCGTCAAGGTCGTCAACGAGACAGGCGGGACCGGCGCGATGGTGACCGACGATGAAATCCTGGATGCCATTCAGCTCCTCGCCGAGACCGAAGGGATCTTCACGGAGCCCGCAGGCGGCACGACGGTGGCGGCGACGCGCGCGCTTGTGCAGCGCGGCGCGATCAAGTCAGGCGACAGCGTTGTGATCTGCGTGACGGGGAACGGCTACAAGACGGCGGAGGTCATGGCCGGCCGGGTGGAAACGCCCGTCAAAATTGGCCGCAGTCTGGCCGACTTCGAAAAGGTCGCGCCGCAGACGGTCGTTGTGTAGTTGTACCCAGTCTTCTTGAAGCTGCGCGGCCGGCGTGTCCTCCTGGTGGGTGGTGGCGCCGTGGCGGCGTCGAAGCTGGAGGGATTGCTGGCCGCCGGCGCACTGGTGACGGTTGTCGCGCCCGAGATTAGCCCCGCACTGGAGCGCCCGGACGTGACGCTCCACCGGCGGGCATTCGAGCCCGGTGACCTCGACGGGGCCTGGTGGGTGGTTGCCGCGGCGCCTGCTGAGGTGAACCGCCAGGTACAGGCGGCAGCCGAGTCGAGGCAGTTGTTCGTCAACGCGGTTGACGACCCGGTGCACGCAACGGCGTACCTTGGCAGCGTGGTTCGCCGGGACGACGTGACGGTGGCAATATCAACTGCAGGGCGGGCGCCGGCGCTTGCGGCACTGCTGCGTGAGGCGCTGGATGCCTGGCTGCCGCAGGATCTGGATCGGTGGATGTTGGCGGCTGATGACGCGCGCCGGCAATGGAAGGAGAGCGGCGTGCCGATGGAACGTCGCCGTCCGTTGCTGCTGGAAACGTTGAACCGGCTGTACGAGTCAAAGAAACCATGAGCACCGGCAACTCCCAACCGCCAACTCCCAGCTCCCAACGGAGGACCGGTGTGGCTGGCTGCGTTTCGCTGGTGGGAGCCGGTCCGGGAGACCCGGAATTGTGGACCGTGCGTGGCCTGCGGCGCGTGCGCGAGGCGGACCTCGTTCTCTACGATGCGCTGATCGACGCCGGGGCGCTGCGGCAGCTCACCAACGCCCAATGTTTCTGCGTTGGCAAACGCGCCGGGCGCGCAAGCGTCCGCCAGGAAACGATCTTCCGGTTGATGATTCGCGCGGCGCGCGAAGGCAAGCGCGTGGTCCGGCTCAAAGGGGGCGACCCGTTCGTCTTCGGCCGCGGCGCTGAGGAGGCGCTGGAGCTCGCGCGCGCCGGGATCGCCTGCGAGGTGGTGCCGGGCGTCACCACTGCCGTCGCGGCGGCCGAGCTGGCAGGGATCCCGGTGACGCATCGGGGTTTGTCGTCCGGCTTCCTCGTGATTGCCGGGCACGCGGGCGAGACGTTCGACGCGGCGCTCGACGCGGTGCGGCCGAACAGCATTACGCTCGTGGTCATGATGGGCGTGGCGGTTCGTGACGTCATCGCGAAGCGTCTGGAGCAGCACGGCTGGGCCGGCGACTCGCGGGCGGCGCTGGTGTGCGGCGCCGCGACGCCGGACGAGTGGACGTGGACGGGGCGTCTGCAGGATGTTGGAGCGGCCACGCCGCCCGACGGCGTGCCGGGCGTGCTCGTAGTGGGTGAAACGGTACAGATTCGGGAAACGCTTATCGCCATCAAGGGCACGGCGTTTAACCGCGAAGAACGCGAAGAGCGCGAAGAACGCGAAGTAAAGAAAACAAATTCTTTGTGATTTTCGCGGCGTGAGGATCTTATGGCGGTAGCAGAAAACCCTATGACCTTCGGACGCCCTCGGCTCGACTTCGCAAAGCAGGGCGATATCGACGAATTCGTCGACATGCTCGGCAAGTACGAACGCGCCGAAGTCACGCCGGAAGACTGGCGCCGGTTCCGTCTTCTGCGCGGGACCTACGGTCAGCGCCAGGACAACGTCCAGATGATGCGCATCAAGATCCCGCAGGGCATCGTGACGTCCGCGCAGCTGCGGGCGCTGGCCGGGGTCGCCTCGCGGTATTCGCGCGGTTTCTGCCACGTCACGACCCGGCAGAACATCCAGTTTCACTTCGTCCCGCTGGCGGTCTGCGAGACGGCGATGCGCGAGCTGGCGGCCGAAGGGCTGACCACGCGGGAAGCGTGCGGAAATTCGGTCCGCAACATCACCGGCTGCCATTACGCCGGTACGTCGAACGACGAAATCTTCGACCCGACCCCGTTCGCCGAGGCGATGACGCGCTATTTCCTGCGCCATCCGCTGAGCGGCGTGCTGCCGCGCAAGTTCAAGATTGCGTTCGAAGGCTGCCGCGTGGATCACGCCTATGCCTCGATCAACGACATCGGGTGGCGCGCTCGCATCCAGGACGGCCGCAAGGGTTTCCGCGTGACCGTTGCCGGCGGCACGTCGATTCTGCCGGTCTCGGGCTACGTGCTCTACGAGTTCCTGCCGGTCGAGGAGATGTTCGAGGTCGCCGAGGCGATCGTCCGCGTGTTCCACCGCTTTGGCGACTACGAACATCGTCAGCGCAATCGGCTGAAGTTCACGATCAAGACGCTTGGCTGGGACGCCTTCCGCGCGCGATTCGAAGAATGCCTCGAGGAGTTCCGCCGCGAAGGCGGGGCGCGCCTGTCGTTCGATCCCGACGCCGTGGCGCCGGAAGTCGAGCCGACGTGGACTCCCGCTGAACCGCCGACGCTGCAGGCTGCGGCGGTGGCCGCATCGACTCCGGTGACGGGTCCCGGCATCCTGCCGTCGAGCGTTCGCCTGCAGCCGCTGCCCGACACGTATCTCCGCTGGATGAACAGCAATGTCAGCAGGCAGCGGCAGGACGGCTATTGCCACGTGACAGCACGTCTGCCGCTCGGTGATTTCACCGCGGGACAGATGCGCGTGCTGGCCGATCTGGCCGACGCCTACTCCGATGGCACGCTCCGGCTGACCGTCGACCAGAACGTCCTGTATCGATGGGTGAAGACCGAAACCGTCGAGCCGTTCTATCAGCGGCTGGTCGCGGCGGGACTTGGCGCTCCCGATGCCGGCCGGTTGAGCGACGTAGTCAGCTGCCCCGGAGCGGAAAGCTGCCGGCTGGCCGTCACACAATCGCGCGGGCTGGGCCGAGTGCTCACGGAATACCTCAGCGCCCGTCCCGATCTCGTCGACATGGTTTCCTCGGGCCACATCAAAATCAGCGGCTGCCCCAACGGCTGCGGTCAGCATCACATCGGCTCGATCGGGTTCCAGGGAAGCGTGCGCAAGGTAGCCGGTCGGGCCGTGCCGCAGTATTTCGTCCTCGTTGGCGGCGGCTGCTCGGACGAAGGCGTTGCCCATTTCGGCAAGGTCGTGTCGAAGGTCCCCGTGCACCGCCTGACGGATGCGGTGGACCGCCTGCTTGCGCTCTACCGCGACCACCGGGAAGGAAACGAGGAGCTGGGCGCGTTCTTCCGTCGTGTGCCGCCATCGATGGCCACCGACGCGCTCAAGGACCTCGCACAACTGCTGCCGACCGAAATCGGGGAACAGGATCTGATCGACCTCGGTGAGAACCAGGTGTTCAACCCCGAGGTGATGGACGGCGAGTGCTCCGCGTAGCACTGGCGCTGGCGTTCGTACTCTCCACTGCGATACCGGCACCGGCGCAGCAGGCGCCAACCACGCCGTTCACCAGCGGCATCACCGATGCCGTAACGCTGAAACGAGCAATCGACGAGCGCATTTCGCGCGCCCGGACCTTCCTCGACGCCATGCTGGCGGTCAAAGGCGCCCGCACCGTCGCCAACACGCTCGCTCCGTACGACGAACTGCTCGACGAGCTGAATACCGCCAGCGGCCAGGTCGCCATCATGATGGACCTGCACCCCGACGCCGCCGTCCGCCAGGCGGCTGAGGATCTCGATCGCGCGGTGAGCGGGCTCCTCGACGAAATTCCGCTCCGGCCCGATGTTTATGCTGCGCTGACGGCCGTCGACCTGCGGCGGACGGATGCCGCCACGCGCTTTTACGTCGCGCGCGAGCTGCGCGATTTCCGCCGGGCAGGCGTCGACAAGTCCGAAGCCACCCGGGCCAGACTGAAGGACCTTCGCGACCAGCTCACCCAGGCGATGGCCGAGTGGGGCCGCAACATCCGCGAAGGGTCGCGTACGGTCACGGCGCCGACGCCCGCCGATCTCGATGGCCTGCCTGCCGACTTCATCGCGCGGCACAAGCCGGACGCAAACGGCTCCATCACGTTGACGACGAGCGCGGCGGATGCGCGGCCGGTGCTGATGTACGCGAGAAACGAGGAGCTCCGCCGGCGGATGCTCGTTGCCACCTACAACGTTGCCGCGCCGGAAAACATCGCCGTTCTCGACCGGATCGTCCGGGTCCGCGCCGACATCGCGCGCATGCTCGGATATCGCAACTGGGCCGCGTACGACGCGGAGGTGCGGATGGCCGGTGACGAAAAAGCGGTCTCCGCCTTCATCGATCGCGTCGTCGACGCGGCGCGCCCCCGCGCGACGCGCGAGCTTGCGGAGCTTGCACGGGTGAAACAGCAGGAGCGTCCCGGAAGTTCGCTCAATCCGTGGGACCGCCTGTATTACGCGGAGCTCGTCCGCCGTTCGAGCTACGACTTCGATTCGCAGGCCCTCCGGCCCTACTTCGCGTTCGATCGCGTGTTCGAAGGGGCGCTCCGCGTCACGGGCACCATTTTTGGTCTGACTTATCAGCGGGTGACGGACGTTCCCGTCTGGCACCCGTCGGTGCGTGTGTACGAGATGCGCGACGGCGCGAGCCTGGTCGGCCGCGTCTATCTGGATCTGCACCCGCGGGCGAACAAGGCCGCCGCGGGCGCCACGACGCTCACGGTGCGCCCGGGCCGTAAGGGCAGGACGATTCCGGAGACCGTGTTGTGGGCAAGCCTGCCCGGAGGCCAGGCGGACGATCCCGGGTTGATGACGCACGACGAGGTGCGGACGCTGTTCCACGAGTTCGGCCACGTGGTGCACCGCCTGTCCGGCGGCCACCAGCCATGGCAGGGGCTGAGCAGCCTGGCGATGGAGCGTGATTTCACTGAAGCTCCGTCGCAGATGCTCGAGGAATGGGTCTGGGATCCGAAGACGCTCGCCACGTTTGCGACGCATTACAAGACGGGCGAGCCCATTCCGGCGGCGCTCGTGCAGCAGATGCGCCGCGCGAGCGAGTTCGGGCAGGGTATCGAGGTGTCGCAGCAGATGGTCCTCGCGCGCGTCTCGCTGTCGCTGCACGACCGGGAGCCGGGCGCCATCGATCAGAACTCGCTGTGGAAGCAGATCCAGGCACGCTACGTCGACATCCCGTTCATCGACGGGACCGCCCGGCAGGCGTCGTTTCCTCACATCGGCCAGGCCGGCTACGCCAGCGCCTACTACACCTACATGTGGTCGCTGGTGATCGGGAAGGATCTCTTCAGCAGGTTCGAGGGGCGCGATCTGATGCAGCCGGGCGTCGCGCGCAAGTACCGCGAGATTGTCTTTCTGCCCGGAAGCTCCCGGACTGCGGCCGCTGTCGTCACCGATTTCCTCGGTCGCCCGTTCAACGCGAACGCGTGGGAGAAATGGCTGAACGGATCCAAGTAGTGTCCAGCTTTAGCCGGACTTGGGGCGCTGCACCGGGTCCGCCTGAAGGCGGACACTACAGTTGGACTGGCTTCCACGCCAACGCGACCAGCCGTACGTCCACGCCCGCGCGTTTCGGTTTGACTTCCGCTGTTTCGATTAAGGCGTCCGGCGCACCGTCGACCAGCGCCTGAACTTCGCGCTGCACCTCCGCTTCGAGAGCCTGTAACTCCTCTTCCGCTGCACGCTGACGCTCCTGGGCCTGCGCCACGTCTGCCGCTTCCTTCATCGATCGTCCGACTCCGCGCGCGGTGGTCGTCGCCCGCCCCAGCGTGGACATCGAGACCGCCTTGCGTCCCATCAGCGCTCCGAGAAGCGTGGCCCCAAGCGAGACGGCCGTCTGCGTCTTCTGCTGCGACACCTGCTGCTGCTCACGGGCGACCGATTCCTGCGCGCGGCGGATCTTGTCGGTCGCGCGTGCAACCCGCGCGGCGTACTTGCCTCGCAGCTTCTCGACGGCCGCATCGCGTCTCTCGCGCGCCGCCTGCTGGACCCGGGCCGAAAAATCGGCCTCGGACTCGCCCGGGCGGGAAGTCAGCTTGTAGATTGGCGCCGAATACACGCGAAGCGGCTTCGCGCGGACGACCCACCGTTCGAAGTCGGCGGCCCATGCCGTATAGCTTTTTGCATTCCCTGCCGCGGCGGGGAGCGCGCCATAGCGGGCGGCGGGGTTTGCCGCGGCACGTGCCAGCGAATCGGGCGCGGCGTCGACGAATGAGGCGTCGTCCCAGTTCACAGCAAGAGCGCCGTCGGTGATCGGTGTGATTGCGTGGACCGGAGTGGTGACGTCGATGCCGCGTTTCGAGTCCACGTAGTGGACAAGCGCGCTGCCGTACACGACCGCCTCGTATGCCGTGGGCGCAACCGGCGACGGCAGGAAGTACTCGGTGATTCCTGCCGGCAGCACCGACTTCGCGTAGTGTCCGCCTTCAGGCGGACCAGAGACGGCCGCTGCTGCCGCTGGCTTGGGGGCTGCCGGCGCCCCCATCGCCCGGCGCAGCTC